>CAYGNO010000336.1:0-1525 GCA_964351305.1 uncultured Sulfuricella sp. | reverse complement strand
TGGCCGAGCATGCGCGCCAGGCGCAGGCCGCGCCTGGGCACCACGCCGTGGGCGTAGAAGTCGCCGCCGTGGAAATCCGGGTCGGTCAGGATGGCCTGGCGCGCCACGTCGTTGAAGGCGATGTTCTGCGCGGTCAGCCCCGGCGCCGAGGCGATCACCAGGGCATGGCGCACGCGCTGCGGATGCAGGATGGTCCACGACAGCGCCTGCATCCCGCCCAGGCTGCCGCCCATCACTGCGGCGAAAGCTTCGATGCCGAGCCGGTCGGCCAGCCGTGCCTGGGTTTCCACCCAGTCCTCCACCGTCACGAACGGGAAGGCCTTGCCGTAAGGCTTGCCGGTTTTCGGGTTGAGGCTGGAGGGGCCGGTCGAGCCGTGGCAGCCGCCCAGGTTGTTGAGGCCGATGACGAAAAAGCGTTCGGTGTCCACCGGCTTGCCGGGGCCGATCATGTTGTCCCACCAGCCAGGCCGCTTCTCCTGTTCGGAATGGAAGCCGGCGACATGGTGATTGCCGGAAAGAGCGTGGCAAACCAGAATGGCGTTGGATTTGTCCGCGTTCAGCGTGCCATAGGTTTCGTAAACCAAATCGTAGCTGTCCAGCGTCGCGCCGCTTTTCAGGGTAATCGGCGCATCGAAGTGCGCGGTCTGTGGCGTTACGATGCCGACGGAATTGGGTTGCGGGTGCATGGCAGGAATTATAGCGCTATTTAGCTCATCGCGCAGGAGCGGGCTTGCCCGCGATGGACGCCGATTATCGCGGGCAAGCCCGCTCCTGCGGTTTATTCAATTATTCAGGCGCACCAGCAACTGGTGCAGCTTCTCCGGTTCATGCGCCTTGAGCATTTTCTGCGCCACGGCGGTGATGTGAGGCAGGTCGGATTTGAGGATCTGCTGCTTGACCGTGAGCACGTGAGCCGGGTGCATGGAGAACTGGCGCAGCCCGAAACCGAGCAGCAATCGGGTGAGGCTGGCATCGCCCGCCATTTCGCCGCAGACCGAAACCGGAATGCCGGCCTTGTCGGCGGCGGCAATGGTCATGGCGATGAGCTGCAGCACTGCCGGATGGAGCGGGTCGTAGAGGTGCGCCACGGTGTCGTCGGTACGGTCGATCGCCAGAGTGTACTGGATCAGGTCGTTGGTGCCGATGGAAAGAAAATCGAGGCTCTTGGCGAAGGCCTGCACCGCCAGCGCCGCCGCCGGGATCTCGATCATGCCGCCGACCGGGATGCGGGTATCGAATGGGATGTTCTCCTGAGCCAGCTCCTGCTTGGCGTGCCCGATCAGATGCAGGGTCTGGCGCAGCTCGCTCAACGACGACAGCATCGGGATCAGAAGGTGAACCTTGCCATAATGCGAGGCGCGCAGTATCGCCCTCAACTGGGTATGGAACATCTGCGGTTCGGCCAGGCACAGACGGATGGCGCGCAGCCCCAGGGCAGGGTTGTCGCCGCTGCGGTCGGCGAACCTGAGCTGCTTGTCGGCGCCCAGGTCCAGGGTGCGGATGGTCACCGGCAGCCCCTTCATGT
>CAYGNO010000335.1:0-1594 GCA_964351305.1 uncultured Sulfuricella sp. | reverse complement strand
TGCTGTGCGGCGGTTGCGTCGAACTGGTCAAGGCCGGCTTCGAAACCCTGACCAATGCCGGCTATGCGCCGGAAATGGCCTATTTCGAGTGCCTCCATGAGCTCAAGCTGATCGTCGACCTGATGTATGAGGGCGGCATCGCCAACATGAACTATTCCATCTCCAACAACGCCGAGTACGGCGAATACGTTACCGGTCCGAAGGTGATCAACGACGAATCTCGCTGGGCGATGCAGGAAGCGCTGAAGAACATTCAGAACGGCGAGTATGCCAAGCGCTTCATCCTGGAAGGCAAAACCAACTACCCGGAAATGACCGCGCGCCGCCGTTTGAATGCCGAGCATCAGATCGAGGTGGTGGGCGAGAAACTGCGCTCCATGATGCCGTGGATCGCCAAGAACAAGCTGGTCGATCAGTCCAAAAACTAGTAATGGGTAAATGGTAATGGGTCATGGGGCCAACCCATCACCCATTACTCATACCCCATGACTCATTAACCCTATGTGCATCGGTATCGCCCCACCAGTGAAAAATTATCCCCACCCTATTATTGCCCGCGAGGGCTGGCCATTTCTGGCTGGCATCGTGGTGATTTCGCTGCTGGTTACGTTCCTTGCCGGCTGGCTGTGGGCGCTGCCACTGTGGATCATCAGCCTGTTCGTGCTGCAGTTTTTCCGCGATCCGGGGCGCAATGTGCCGACGGCGCGCAATCTGGTGATCGCCCCTGCCGACGGTCGCATCGTCGCCGTCGAACGGGTTCAGGATCCCTACCTCAAGCGCGATGCGCAGAAGGTCAGCGTGTTCATGAACGTGTTCAACGTCCATTCCAACCGCAGTCCGGTGGATGGCGTGATCGAGGAAATCTGGTACAACCCGGGAAAATTCATCAATGCCGACCTGAACAAGGCCTCCACGGAAAATGAACGCAATGCCATCTGGCTGCGATCCGATTGCGGCTACGACATTACCTGCGTCCAGGTGGCCGGGCTGATTGCGCGGCGCATCCTGTGCTATGCTAAGCCGGGTGAGTGGCTGGCGCGCGGCCAGCGTTACGGTTTCATCCGTTTCGGCTCGCGGGTGGACGTGTACCTGCCATTGACCGCCCAGGTGCGTGTCAGCATCGGCGACAAGGTTCGTGCCGGGGAAACCGTGCTGTCCGAACTGCCGATGAATGTAGGCTGAGCGGCGAAACTATTGGCGCTATGGAATCCTCCATATCAAACAAGCGTCATAATTACTCAGTTGCCGCTATTTTTCTCCTTCCCCCTGCAAGGGGGAAGGGACAATGGTGAAAGGCACTTGTTTTGAACGAAGACTATAACCCCGACAATCACAAACCCCTGCTGGATGGTCGCTTGCGCCGGCGCGGCATCTATCTGTTGCCCAACATGTTCACCACGGCGGCGCTGTTTGCCGGGTTCTACGCCATCGTCCAGGCCATGAACGGGAATTTCGAGCAGTCTGCGGTGGCGATCTTTATCGCCATGGTGATGGACGGCCTGGACGGTCGGGTTGCGCGCCTGACCCATACCGAGAGCGCGTTCGGGGCGGAATACGATTCGCTTTCCGATATGGTGTCGTTCGGCGTGGCGCC
>CAYGNO010000334.1:0-1606 GCA_964351305.1 uncultured Sulfuricella sp. | reverse complement strand
GGGTTTAGGGTGGGGGTTGGATGTTTCGCCAGAGAATTAGCATCTTAACCCCCATCCCAACCTTCCCCCCGCGAGGGGGAAGGAGTAAAAAACAGCCGCCCTAGTCGGCTAATGGGCAATCTGGGTTCAACTGCCCGTAGCTGATGCGCGCTATGCCGGCCAGATCGGCGACCGAGGCAACCTGTTCGAAGCCCGCCTGGATTAATAGTTCGCGGCAGGCTGCCGCCTGGTCGTAGCCGTGTTCGAATAGCAGCCAGCCGCCAGGCTTGAGGTGGGCGGCAGCACCCCGGATGATGGCGCGGATGTCGTCGAGTCCATCTGCGCCTGAAGCCAGCGCGGTGGGCGGCTCGAAGCGCGCATCACCCTGTGTCAGGTGAGGGTCGGCGGCGGCGATATAGGGCGGGTTGGAAACGATCAGGTCGAATTTCGCCTCGCCCAGGGCGCTGTACCAGTCGCTTTGGATCAGGCGCAGGTTGCCTGCCCCCAGCCGTTGCGCATTTTCCCGCGCCACTTCCAGTGCTGCGGCGGACTGGTCCACCGCAACCACTTCTGCCTGGGGGCGGTGCAGTGCCAGCGTCACCGCCACCGCGCCGCTGCCGGTGCCCAGATCCAGCACCCGGCAGGGCCGGTCGGCAGGAATGCGGGCCAGCGCCAGATCGACCAGCAGTTCGGTTTCGGGACGCGGAATCAGCACCGCCGGGGTGACCTTGAAATTGAGGCTGTAGAATTCGCGCTCGCCGAGGATGTAAGCGATGGGCTCGCCCTGGAGCCGGCGTTGCAGCAGCGCAGCGAAAGCGGCGGCCTGTGCCGGGGGGATGGGATCACGGTCATGAGCGGCCAGATAGGCGCGAGGTTGCTGAATGGCGTGGCACAGCAGGATTTGTGCTTCGAGACGGGACGTTCTCTGGTCGAGATTCAGCGTTGCACCCAGCGCATCGGCGCTTGGTCGCAGTGTGGTGTCCAGAGTGTAGGGTGGGCACGTCTTTGTGCCCACGCGGTCACCATCAATCATATTCCAGCACCATACCTTCCGTCGCCCCAGCCCAATCATGCGCATAGACCCCCTCACGCACATAGCGGTGGAATGTCGAATAAGGCCAATCCGCCGCTCGTTGTACGTGCCCGTGTTTAACCGGGTTGAAGTGAATGTAATCGACATGGCGGGCAAAATCATTTTCATCGCGAATTTGATGTTCCCAGAATCGCCGTTGCCAGATTGTCGATTCGCGATGTTTGAGTTTTGATGCATTCACCCAGTCGGCACGACGATACTCTTCTCTACAGGCCAAAGAAACCGCTCGCTTGATAAGCATCCAACGGGTAGAAAAATCGGCATCGCCCTCAGGCAATGTCCACACGCAATGTAAATGGTCCGGCAACAATACCCATGCATCAATGACGAAAGGACGCGCCACACGCATCGTTTCGATTGCGCCGCGCAATGCGTCACGAATCGTTTCGTCACATAAAATTGGCTGCCGCCGGTAAGCGACCACCGTAAAGAAATAGCTTGATCCCGTAATCGTGGCGCGGCGATAACGTGACATGGTTGGTTACTCTAAAATGTCGAATCCGCGTGGGCACAAAGACGTGCCCACCCTACTCC
>CAYGNO010000333.1:0-1613 GCA_964351305.1 uncultured Sulfuricella sp. | reverse complement strand
AGGTGGAGTATGACCTGTCCGACGTGATGTTCGTGGCCACTTCCAACTCCATGAACATCCCCGGCCCGCTGCTTGACCGGATGGAGGTGATTCGCCTGTCCGGCTACACTGAGGACGAGAAACTCAACATCGCGATGCGCTACCTGCTGCCGAAGCAGTTGAAGCTGCACGGACTTAAAGAGGAAGAGGCCAGCATCGCCGAAAGCGCCGTGCGCGACATCGTCCGCTATTACACCCGCGAGGCGGGGGTGCGTAGCCTGGAGCGGGAAATCGCCAAAATTTGCCGCAAGGTGGTGAAGGCGCTGCTGCTCAGGAAGGGCAAAGGCAAGATCGCGGTGACCGCGCGCGGCCTGGATAAGTACCTGGGCGTGCGCCGTTTCAGCTACGGCATGGCCGAGCAGAACAACCAGGTTGGCCAGGTGACCGGTCTCGCCTGGACCGAAGTTGGCGGCGAGCTGCTGACCATCGAGGCGGTGGCGCTGCCCGGCAAGGGCAAGATGATCACCACCGGCAAGCTCGGCGAGGTGATGCAGGAATCGATCCAGGCGGCGCTTTCCGTGGTACGCAGCCGCTCGCGCGCGCTCGGCATTCCCGAGGATTTTTATCAGAAGAACGATGTCCACATCCACCTGCCTGAAGGCGCCACGCCCAAGGATGGGCCAAGTGCCGGTATTGCCATCACCACCGCGATGGTATCCATCCTGACCGGAATTCCGGTGCGGGCAGATGTTGCGATGACCGGCGAGATCACGCTGCGTGGCGAAGTTCTGCCGATCGGCGGGTTGAAAGAGAAGCTGCTGGCTGCTCACCGTGGCGGGATTAAAACGGTCCTGATTCCTCACGAGAACGTCAAGGATCTGGTCGAGATCCCGGACAACATCAAAAACCGGCTGGATATCCACCCGGTGAAGTGGATCGACGAAGTGCTCGCTTATGCGCTCGAGCGCAAGCCGGAGCCGCTGCCAGATGTGGTTGCGACCACGCCCATGCCGCCGGTTGAAGAAAAAGCAAAGGAAGCTGTCATCAAGCATTAAGTTTCATCACGTTTCGCTCGAAGCCAATCCGGCAATTCTCTGCCCGGGTTGGCTTTTTTGTTTTCTTGGTATTCGTCATGTTTGTGGCCCAGAATTTGCCGTCTGCCCGGAACCCCTGATATGGCGCCATTAAATTAAATTAATCTTGCTGAAACCGCTTGACACATGGTTTTGCGGCTTGTTATAAAGTGTGTGCAGGACTAAACCTGTTTCTCAAACCGAATAGAAAGGGGACTACACGTGAACAAATCCGAGTTGATTGATGCAATCGCTAAATCCGCCGATATGTCCAAGGCTGCTGCTGGCCGTGCTCTGGACGCCACTATTGGTGCCGTTAAAGTCGCGCTGAAAAAGGGTGACATGGTTACCCTGGTTGGTTTTGGCACGTTCTACGTCGGCAAACGCGCCGCTCGCAATGGCCGCAATCCTCGCACCGGCGCAACCATCAAGATCAAGGCAGCTAAAGTGCCGAAGTTCCGTTCTGGCAAAGCGCTGAAGGATGCTGTAAACTAGCGGACTTCGGGTGCTTAGCTCAGTTGGTAGAGCGTCGCCCTTACAAGGCGAATGTCGGCGGTTCGA
>CAYGNO010000332.1:0-1634 GCA_964351305.1 uncultured Sulfuricella sp. | reverse complement strand
TGCTCGTGCATGTAGGAGCGCCGCCCCCGGCGCGAATGCGGACGCAAATCGCGGCGAGGGCGCCGCTCCCACAGCGGTGTTTTGGCTCTAATAGATTATCTGGGTTTAATGTGGGCGGCGTTCGAATTTTTCCAGATGCACTTGAATTGCCGCAAGTCGTCCCTACCTTCGTAACTATAAGTTTAATTTCAGGTGGAGCCCATGACTGTACACAATGACTCGTTAGATCAATCCGTGACACTGCCGCTGCTGCCGCTGCGCGACGTGGTGGTGTTCCCGCACATGGTGATTCCGCTGTTCGTAGGTCGTCCCAAGTCCATCAAGGCGCTGGAAACGGCCATGGAGGCCGGGAAACACATCATGCTGGTGGCGCAGAAATCCGCCGCCAAGGACGAGCCCGTGCCGGAGGACCTGTATGAGGTTGGCTGCATGGCCAGCATCCTGCAGATGCTGAAGCTGCCCGATGGCACCGTCAAGGTGCTGGTAGAAGGCAGTCAGCGCGCCCAGGTTACCCAGTTTTCCGATGCCAAGACCCACTTCGTCGCCGAAGCCGACCTGATCGCGCAGGAAGAGGGCGAAGAAAACGAGATCGAGGCGCTGCGTCGCGGTCTTTTCGCGCAGTTCGACCAATACGTCAAGCTCAACAAGAAGATTCCCCCTGAGATACTTACGTCGCTGGCCAGCATAGATGAGGCGGGGCGCCTGGCTGACACCATCGCCGCTCACCTGCCGCTCAAGATCGAGCAGAAGCAGGAAATCCTGGAAATGGTGAGCGTGCAAAAACGCCTGGAGCACATGCTCGGCATCCTGGATGCGGAAATCGATATCCTTCAGGTGGAAAAGCGCATCCGCGGTCGCGTCAAGCGCCAGATGGAGAAGAGCCAGCGCGAGTATTACCTGAACGAGCAGGTCAAGGCGATCCAGAAAGAGCTGGGAGATATGGAAGAAGGCTCGGACCTGGACGAGCTGGAAAAGAAAATCAAGGCGGCTCACATGCCCAAGGAGGCGCTTGCCAAGGCCGAATCCGAATTGAAGAAACTGCGCTTGATGTCGCCGATGTCGGCGGAAGCGACGGTGGTGCGCAACTTCATCGACATCCTGACCGGGTTGCCGTGGAAGAAGAAAACCAAGATCAGCAAAGATTTGAAGGCCGCCGAAGCGGTGCTGGAGAAGGATCACTATGGCCTGGAGAAGGTCAAGGAACGGATAGTCGAGTATCTGGCTGTGCAACAGCGCGTGGACAAATTCAAGGCGCCGATTCTGTGCCTGGTTGGCCCGCCAGGGGTGGGTAAGACTTCCCTGGGGCAGTCCATCGCCCGTGCAACCAATCGCAAGTTTATCCGCATGGCGCTGGGCGGTGTGCGCGACGAAGCCGAGATTCGCGGCCATCGCCGCACCTACATCGGTTCCATGCCAGGCAAGGTGTTGCAGGGCATGGCCAAGGTCGGCGTGCGTAATCCACTGTTCCTGCTGGACGAGGTGGACAAGATGGGGGCTGACTTCCGTGGCGACCCCTCCTCCGCGCTGCTGGAAGTGCTCGACCCGGAGCAGAATCATACCTTTGTCGACCACTATGTCGAGGTGGAGTATGACCTGTCCGACGTGATGTTCGTGGCCACTTCCAACTCCATGAA
>CAYGNO010000331.1:0-1640 GCA_964351305.1 uncultured Sulfuricella sp. | reverse complement strand
TCCACGCCGATATGCGCCCGGATCAGCGCCGCCGTCAGGCGGGGGTGAGGAAAGCGCAGGGTGCTGCCGGTGCCGAGCAGCACGATCTCCGGCCTGAATTCAAGGATGGCCTCGAAATGGGCGGTATCCAGCGCTGCGAAGCTTTGCGGCGGCCATTCTTCGACGATCCGATCCGGCAGCACGATCAGGCTGGCTGAATAGTGCTGATGGTTGACTGCGACGTAATCGGTGTCGTAGCCGGTAAAAAGGTTTAAGCCGGCAGCGTCGGCCAGGTGGAACTTCAAGGTGGGCCTCCATTTGCGGGACAGGGGACGGTCGGGTAAGATTATACCTTTTTAGCGCATCGTGTGCGGCGACCCAGTCGCCAGCGCAAAAAGGGGCTCGAAGCCATGCAACCCGTACTCAAATCCAGCAAGCTCGCCAACGTCTGCTACGATATCCGTGGCCCGGTGATGGCGCGCGCCCGGCAGATGGAGGAAGACGGTCACCGCATCATCAAGCTCAATATCGGCAACCCGGCGCCCTTCGGCTTCGAGGCGCCGGAGGAAATCCTCCAGGACGTGATCCACAACCTGCCCAATGCCTCCGGCTATTCCGACTCCAAGGGGCTGTTCGCCGCGCGCAAGGCGATCATGCACTACACTCAGGAAAAGAAAATCGCCGATGTGACGATGGAAGACATCTACATCGGCAACGGCGTGTCCGAGCTGATCGTGATGGCGATGCAGGGGCTGTTGAATGCCGAAGATGAAGTGCTGGTGCCGACTCCCGACTACCCGCTGTGGACTGCGGCAGTGACCCTGGCGGGCGGCGTGCCGCGCCACTACATCTGCGACGAGCAGGCAGGCTGGCTGCCCGACCTGGACGACATTCGCGGCAAGATCGGCCCGAATACCCGCGCGATTGTCCTGATCAACCCGAACAACCCGACCGGCGCGCTGTACCCGGTGGAACTGCTGCAGGAGGTCGTCGAGATCGCCCGCCAGCACCAGCTGATCATCTACGCCGACGAGATCTACGACAAGGTGTTGTACGATGGCGCGACCCACACTTCGATCGCCTCGCTGGCGGACGATGTGCTGTTCGTCACCTTCAACGGGCTGTCGAAGAACTACCGCGCTGCCGGCTATCGCGCCGGCTGGCTGGTGGTGTCGGGCGAAAAGCGCCATGCCCAGGACTACATCGAGGGGTTGACCATGCTCGCTTCGATGCGGCTGTGCTCCAACGTGCCGGCGCAGTATGGCATCCAGACCGCGCTCGGCGGTTACCAGAGCATCAACGACCTGGTCGCGCCCGGCGGTCGCCTCGCCAGGCAGCGCGACCTGGCCTGGAAACTGCTCACCGATATCCCCGGAGTTTCCTGCGTCAAGCCTCAGGGAGCGATGTATCTGTTCCCCCGGCTCGATCCGAAGATGTACCCGATCGCCGATGACCAGGAATTCATCCTCGAACTGTTGCTCGAGGAAAAGGTATTGCTGGTGCAGGGCAGCGGTTTCAATTGGCCCCAGCCCGATCATTTCCGGGTGGTGTTTTTGCCCAACGTGGATGACCTCATCGAGGCCATCGGCCGGATTGCGCGCTTCCTCGAGCATTACCGCAAGCGGCATGGGTCGTAATTAATAAATTCCCCGTGTATTCCC
>CAYGNO010000330.1:0-1649 GCA_964351305.1 uncultured Sulfuricella sp. | reverse complement strand
ATCCCCGCCCGCTTCGCCTCCACCCGCCTGCCCGGCAAGCCGTTGCTCGACATCGGCGGCCGACCGATGGTGTTGCATGTGGTCGAACGCGCTCTGGAGAGCGGTGCCGATGAGGTCTGGGTGGCGACTGACCACCACGGCATCGCCGACGCCGTGCGCGCCGGCGGTCACCAGGTCTGCATGACTTCACCCGATCATCCCTCCGGCACCGATCGCATTGCCGAGGTGGCAAGTCAACGCGGTTGGGGTGACGACGAGATCGTGGTCAACGTGCAGGGCGACGAGCCGCTGATTGAACCGTCGCTGATCCGCGAGGTGGCGCAACATCTTCACGACCGTCCCGGGGCGGCGATTTCCACCGCCTGCCACGCCATCCATGATTGCGCCGACCTGTTCAATCCGAATGTCGTCAAGGTGGTGACCGACCGCGAAGGCCATGCGCTGTACTTTAGCCGCGCCCCGATTCCCTGGGCGCGCGATGCGTTCGCCGCTGCGCCGGAAAATTTCCCGGTGGGGTTGCCGGCCTATCGCCATATCGGTATCTATGCCTATCGCACCTCGTTCCTGAAAATCTACAAACAGTTGCAGCCTGCCGCCATCGAGCAGTTCGAGGCGCTGGAGCAGCTGCGCGCGCTCTGGCATGGCTACCGCATTGTTGTTGCAGTGGTTGAGCAGGCACCCGTTGCGGGCGTGGATACCGAAGACGATCTGCAAAGAATAAGGAGTCTCCTTAACTAGATTTTATGGGCGGATACAAAATTTGAATGTGCATCTGTAAGTGTTTTTGAATATCCTTAACGACGAGATTGGTAAAAGGTTATTTGGCCGGGCATGCGCCCGGGCAAACCGCAAACATACGATAATTGGAGGTTTTATGCGTTTGATTCTATTGGGCGGCCCTGGCGCCGGTAAAGGCACTCAGGCTACTTTCATCAAGGAAAAATACGGTATTCCGCAAATTTCCACCGGCGACATGCTGCGCGCTGCGGTCAAGGCCGGCACCGAGCTGGGTATTGCCGCCAAGAAGATCATGGACGCGGGCGGTCTGGTGTCGGATGAAATCATCATCGGCCTGGTCAAGGACCGCATCCTGGAAGCAGATTGCGCCAAGGGTTTCCTGTTCGACGGTTTCCCGCGCACCATTCCGCAGGCCGACGCGATGAAGGCCGCGGGTGTGCCGATCGACTACGTGGTCGAGATCGACGTTCCCGACGAAGAAATCGTCAAACGCATGTCCGGCCGCCGTGCCCACCTGGCTTCCGGTCGCACCTATCACGTCATCTTCAATCCGCCCAAGGTGGCCGGCAAGGATGACGTCACCGGCGAAGACCTGATCCAGCGCGACGACGACAAGGAAGAAACCGTGAAGAAGCGTCTGGACGTGTACCATGCCCAGACCGAGCCACTGGTTAAGTACTACTCCGACTGGGCCGCTTCCGGCGTGGTTGGCGCGCCCAAGTGCGTCAAGGTTTCCGGTATCGGCAAAGTGGACGGGATCCGCGACGCCATTTTTGCCGCATTGGGTTAATCGACAGCCTCATAGCATGAGCTGCGTCCCCGACATCACCGATTCCGAGCTCTGGGTAGTCGAAGCCACCCTCAAGGAGCGCTACGGCAAGCCGGTGGAAGTGCAGTTGGCCGACGTCGAA
>CAYGNO010000329.1:0-1669 GCA_964351305.1 uncultured Sulfuricella sp. | reverse complement strand
TTCCAGATCAGTTCCTCGGATTCCTTTTGCCGGGTGATGTCGCGGATAAAGCCGTTGAATTCGTATTCGCCCGCCACGTTGATTGCGGTGATGGACAATTCGATGGGGAATTCGCGACCGTCGCGATGCAGCCCGAGAAATTCGACCCGGGAATTCAATATGCTTCCTTCGCCGGAAGCCAGGAAGCGCTCCAGCCCCTGTTTGTGCGCCTCGCGGTACTGCGGCGGGATGACGGTTTCGCTCAACCGCCGCCCGATCGCTTCCTCGCGGTGCCAGCCGAAAATCTTTTCCGCCTGGCCGTTCCAGCCGGTGATGGTGCCTCTGCTGCCCATCTGCACTACGGCGTCCATCGCGGTATCGATGGTGGCGCGCAGGCGCGCCTCGTCTTCGCGGCGCGCCTCCAGCATGGCGTTGAAGCTGTCCGCCATTTCGTTGAAGCTGTCGCCTATCCAATTGAGCTCGTCCCGCGTGCCGAGATTGACGCGCGTGTCCAGTTTGCCGTCTGCGAAGTCACGCGCGGACCGGGCCAGCGACTGGATGCTGCCGATGATGGCGTAATAGATACTGACCGACGTGTAAACCACCAGCATGAACACCATCAGGGAAAGCCCGACGCTGACGAACAGCTCCTGCTTCGCGCGGTCGATATGCGCCTGGGTCAGCCGCTTGGACATCGGCAGGAGGTGGTCATACAGTTGCGCATAGCTCCGGTTGATCTGTTCCGTGGCGGTGTTCAGGAAAACATCCGGGGAAATGGCGGGACGACCGGAGAGGATATCCTTCTCCGCGAGGCCGATGACCCGTCCGACGGAACCCTCGATATCCCGGTATACCGCCTGGAGCGCGCCGTGGATGGCCTGATCGTGGCGACCGACGCTGTCGACGCCGAGGTTGAAGTGCTTCAGCCGGTCGTGCAGCTCGCTGATGATTACCTTCAGTTCGACCCGTTCGTCTTCGGTCAGCCGTTTTTTGATCAGCGCGCCCGTGCCGTAGGCGCGCAGGCGACCGAGGTGTTCCAGCACGCGCATCAGCCGGTTGGTGCTGATGTCGATCAGATAATACGAGGCGATGTTCGAGCCCATGATCAGCAGGTATTCATCGGCCAGCCGTTGTTCGAAGAGCTGCGCATGCTCGATCAGATGGGTGTGCGTGGCGAGGCTGTTGGCCACCGTCCAGCTCAATCCCTCTTTTTGCAGCCGCGCCCATTCCGTTCGGATGTGGCGGTAGTCTTCGGTCGCGGCCAGCGCCGGAGATAGTTCCCTTTCCAGTACTCCAAGCGCCGCATTGACTTCCTTCTCGTGTGCGGCGAGCCTGTCGCGCAGCGATTCGTTGCCGGCCAGCAGCGAGGCCGAGAGCCCGCGGTGCAACTGCAAGGACTGGATGGTGCGGGCGATCGGCTCGACCAGGTCGAGGCCTTCCAGCCGCTGCTGCGAGGGCTGGATGACGCGCTCGAGATTAACGAACAGACCGTACATCACCACGGCGATCGCGACCATGGAAAGCAGCCACAGCAGGGTGAACTTTTTGGTGTAGCCCAGGCGGTTGAGCAGGGCGATGGCTGGTTTGAAGATCGGTTGGATCATCTATTTCTGCCGTGGTTGCGACCCATGGACGCTCCTTATTGGTGTTTCCTTAATCATGACAAATGCCCTCCCTCATCCCCACCCTT
>CAYGNO010000328.1:0-1675 GCA_964351305.1 uncultured Sulfuricella sp. | reverse complement strand
GTCTACCCCCATCCCAGCCTTCCCCCTGCAAGGGGGAAGGAGAAAAACTGCTGCACCTGAGTGGTTACAAAAATGCTTAAGGCACGCGTTCTGACCGTTCTGTTGCTGTTGCCTCTATTTTTAGCCGCGCTGTTTCTTCTTCCGGAAACGGGTTGGGCGCTGCTGATGCTGGGGGTGGTGCTGATCGGCGCCCGTGAGTGGTCGAAAATTTCCGCTTTCTCAGGTTTCCAGGGCTGGGTTTATGTGCTGCTGACGCTGTTCATCGGTTTGGCACTGCTGCCCGAATCTTCCCGTGCAGCCAATTTCATGTTGTACGGCATTGCCTTCCTTTTCTGGGCGCTCCTGGTTCCGCTGTGGCTGCGCAATCAGTGGCGTACCCGGCAATGGCCACTCATGGCGTTGGTCGGTTGGGTTATCTTGATTCCCACCTGGCTGGCTCTGGTAGAGCTGCGAACCTTCGGCCCCGGCCTGCTTCTGGGCCTGCTGGCGGTGGTCTGGATCGCCGATAGCGCCGCCTATTTTTCTGGCCGCAAATTTGGCCGGCACAAACTCGCTCCGGCGATCAGTCCGGGTAAAACCTGGGAGGGTGTCTTCGGCGCGTTTCTGGGCGTTACCTTGTATGCTGTGACGTGGGGGATGTGGGACGGTTCCGCCATACTGTTCAGTTCGGGCCTGTGGCAGGGAATGCTGTTACTGTGGCTGCTGACGCTGTTCAGTATCCTGGGCGATTTGTTCGAGTCCTGGATGAAGCGCGTGGCCGGACTCAAGGATAGCGGGCGGATTCTTCCCGGCCATGGCGGCGTGCTGGACCGCATCGATGCCCTGACGGCGGCGATGCCCATAGCCGCCTTCGGGTTGCTGCTCATCAAAAATTACAACGTACTAAGCTGATGTCAAAAATTCAAAATATTACCGTACTCGGTTCGACCGGGACGATCGGCATGAATACCCTGGATGTCGTTGCGCGTCATGCCGAGCGTTTCCGGGTGGTTGCGCTGACGGCGAATTGCCAGGTCGACCGCCTGTTTGAGCAATGTCGGCAATTCCAGCCCGATTATGCGGTTATGCTGGATCCGGATTGTGCCGAGGTGTTGCAGGGCAAGGTCAGGCTGGCTGGACTCGATGTCGAAGTACTGAGCGGCATCGAATCGCTGGAAAGGGTGGCGTCGCTACCACAAGTGGACAGCGTGATGGCGGCGATTGTCGGCAGCGCGGGGCTACGGCCTTCGCTTGCCGCTGCCAGGGCAGGCAAGCGCATCCTGCTGGCCAACAAGGAAACGCTGGTGATGTCGGGCAGCGTGTTCATGGATGCGGTCAGGCAGCACAAGGCCACGCTGTTGCCGATCGACAGTGAGCATAATGCGATTTTCCAGTCGCTGCCGCGAGACTTTTCGGGCGATCTGGATGGCTCGGGCGTCAAACGCATCCTGCTTACCGCGTCGGGCGGGCCTTTCCGCACCGTGCCGTTGCGCGACCTGGATAATGTGACGCCGCAGCAGGCTTGCGCCCACCCGAACTGGGTCATGGGGCGGAAAATTTCCGTGGATTCGGCGACCATGATGAACAAGGGCCTGGAAGTCATTGAGGCGCACTGGCTGTTTAATGCCGACGCGGACAAAATCCAGGTGGTGATTCATCCCCAGAGCGTGATTCATTCCATGGTGGAGTATATCGA
>CAYGNO010000327.1:0-1682 GCA_964351305.1 uncultured Sulfuricella sp. | reverse complement strand
GGGATGTTTCTCGTGAGAGTTGGCATCTGAACCCCCATCCTAACCTTCCCGATCAAAACAAGCGCCCTTCACGTTTGTTCCCTCCCTCTTTTAGGGGGAGGGTTAGGGTGGGGGTGGGATGTTTCTCGTGAGAGTTGGCATCTGAACCCCCATCCTAACCTTCCCCCTGGAAGGGGGAAGGGACAATGGTGAAAAGCACTTGTTCTAAATTGAAACCTTGTCCAGCCTGGCCTTGCGTCCGTAGCTCAGGTTGACCATGCCGCGCGACACCACCACAGCGCTGAACATCGAAGTCAGGATGCCGAGGCACAGCACCACCGCGAAGCCGCGCACCGGGCCGGAACCCAGCCAGAACAGCGCCACGCCGGCAATCAGGGTGGTGATGTTGGAGTCGAGAATGGTGGCGAATGCCCGCTCGTAGCCGGCATGGATCGCCGCCTGCGGCGAGGAACCATTCCTGAGCTCTTCGCGAATGCGCTCGTTGATCAGCACGTTGGAGTCAATCGCCATGCCCACCGTCAAGGCGATAGCCGCCATTCCGGGCAGGGTCAGCGTGGCCTGCAGCAGCGAAAGTATCGCCACCAGCAGCAGGACGTTGACGGCCAGCGCCGCAGTCGAGATCAATCCGAAGAACCTGTAGTAGAAGACCATGAAGACGGAAATGGCAGCGAAGCCGTAAATATTGGAATTGAAGCCCTTGGCGATATTCTCCGCGCCCATGCTCGGACCGACGGTGCGTTCCTCGATAATCTCCATCGGCGCCGCCAGCGCGCCGGCGCGCAGCAACAGCGAAACGTCGCTGGCTTCCATGGTGGTCATGCGGCCGGAAATCTGCACCCGGCCGCCGCCGATTTCCTCGCGGATCACCGGCGCGGTAATGACTTCGCCCTTGCCTTTTTCAATCAGCAGGATCGCCATGCGCTTGCCCACGTTATCGCGCGTCAGTTGCTTGAAGATGCGCGCGCCGCGGCCATCCAGGTTGATATGCACGGCCGGTTCGCCGCTTTGCCCTTCAAAGCCGGGTTGCGCGTCGCTGATGTAATCGCCGGTCAGCACCACGCCCTTCTTCACCAATAACGGCAAGCCCTTGCGCTCGGTGTAAAGCTCGCTGCCGAAGGGAATCTGGCCGCTCTGCACTGCGGCCGTCACGTCATGCTCCTCGTCCACCATGCGGATTTCCAGGGTGGCGGTACGGCCGAGAATATCCTTCGCCTTGGCGGTATCCTGCACGCCGGGCAACTGCACCACGACGCGGTCTATACCCTGCTGCTGGATGATCGGCTCGGCCACGCCGAGCTCGTTGATGCGGTTGCGCAGGGTGGTGATGTTCTGCTGCAGGGCGAACTCCTGGATGCGCTTCTGCGCTTCCAGCTTGAGAGTGGCCAGCAGCTTGAATTCGGCACCTTCGTCAACTTCCTTCAACAGCAGATCAGGCGAAGTCTTCTGCAGTTCATCCATCGCCTTCTGGCGCGATTCGGCATCGCGGAACTTGATCTCCACCGCCTGATCCTGCCGGGAGATGCCCGCATAAGCGATCCTTTTCTCGCGCAAGCTGGTGCGGATATCGCCGTTATAGCGGTCGAGCGCCTTGGTGATCGCCCCCTTCATGTCCACCTGCAACAGGAAGTGCACCCCGCCGCGCAAGTCCAGGCCGAGGTACATCGGCAGCGCGCCCAGGCTGG
>CAYGNO010000326.1:0-1699 GCA_964351305.1 uncultured Sulfuricella sp. | reverse complement strand
CGGCGCATCCGCTTCCTCTCCAAACGCCTGGACAACGCCGAGGTGGTCGACCCGGGCGCGCGCGAGGAGTGCGACCAGGTGTTCTTCGGCGCCACCGTGACGGTGTGCGGCCAGGATGGAGTGGAGCATACCTACAGCATCGTCGGCGTGGACGAGGCCGATGCCGGGCGGGGGATGATCAGCTGGGTCTCGCCGCTGGCGCGGGCGCTGCTCAAGGCGCGCGAGGGCGACATGGTGACGCTGCGCACGCCGGGCGGGGTAGAAGAGCTGAAAATCCTTGAGGTGCGCTACGTGACGCTGAATACGAATGTGGCGGTTTAACCTAGAAACCTCAGTTGACTCACCGCAGAGGCGCGGAGGCGCAGAGAAACCATGGGGTTACTGAAAATTGCCGCATCACCCGGCTGGGGGTGATGCTATAAGCCGTAACATATTGTTTTTGCGAGTTGGGCGATAAAGCCACCCATCCCTGCCTACCCCGTTTCCTCTGCGTCTCCGCGTCTCCGCGCCTCTGCGGTTCAAGCTGCTTTTCCTTAGGTTTAATGCTGCAGCCGCCCATATAGCCGGCTGTAAAGCCCGTCACCCTTGATCAGCTCATCGTGCATGCCTTCCTCGATGATCTGGCCGCCATCGAACACGTAGGCCCGGTCAGCTTGTTTCACCGCGCTCAGGCGGTGGGCGATGATCAGGGTGGTGCGGTTTTTCAGAAACTCGCGCAGCGCGTCATGCAGTTTCGCCTCGGTTTCGGCGTCGAGCGCCGAGGTGGCTTCGTCGAGGATGACGACTTGGGGGTCGGACAGCACCATGCGCGCGATCGCCAGGCGCTGGCGCTGGCCGCCGGAGAGGCGCACGCCCTGGCGGCCGACGATGGTGTCGATGCCGCACGGCAGCTCGCGCACGGTGTCGGCCAGTTGCGCCACTTCCAGGGCCTGCCATAGCTGTTCGTCGCTGAGTTCGCGGCCCAGGGTCAAATTCATGCGCACCGTGTCGTTGAATAGCGCCGGATGTTGCAGCACGGTGGCGACATGGCTGCGCACCACTTCCATGCCGATTTCCGTCATCGGCACGCCATCGAAATTCACCGTGCCGGATGTGGGCGGGTAGAGGCCGAGAATCACCTGCACCAGGGTCGACTTGCCGCCGCCGGAAGCGCCTACCAGCGCCACCTTCTCGCCCGACCGGATTTTCAGGCTGACGCCGTTCAGCACCGGCGTATCGCCATAGCTGAAACAGACGTTTTCCACTTCGACGCCGACGGTGTGCCTGCCGGCGAAGGGATCTTTCAGGTGAGGGTAATGCGGCTCTTCCTTCAGCTCGAGCAGGCGGTTGATGCGCCCCAGAGCCGCCTTGGCGGCGTAAAAAGCATACTGGATGCCGAGGATTTCCTGCACCGGCCCCATCATGAACCAGAGGTAGCCGAATACCGCCATCATCTGGCCGATGCTGAGATTGGAATACACCACCATCAGCATGCTGATGGCGCGGAATACGTCGAAGCCGAACAGGAACACCATGAACGACAGCCGCCCGGCCGCATCGCTTTGCCACGAGAAAGCGGCAGCGTGGGTGCGGATGCCGCGCGCCCGGTCGATCACCTGAGCGATGTAGTGGCGTTCGCGGTTGATGGCGCGGATTTGCTGGATTGCGTCCAGGGTTTCGGTGAGCGCCTGCTGGAACAGCTCGAAGGCGCTGTTTTCGC
>CAYGNO010000325.1:0-1705 GCA_964351305.1 uncultured Sulfuricella sp. | reverse complement strand
TGTTTTGTCTGGGCTGACCCCACCCGCTTCAAGCAGGTGATGCTCAATTTTCTTTCCAACGCAATCAAATACAACCGTGAGGGGGGTACAGTTACCCTGGCGTGCCAGCACTCCGCCACAGGCCGGCAGAAGGTGAGCGTTACCGATACTGGCTACGGCATTCCGGCCGACAGGCTGGATGAATTGTTCGTGCCATTTAACCGGCTGGATGCGGACAAATCCCATACCCAGGGCACCGGCGTCGGCCTGGCTGTGGCCAAGCGCCTGGTAGAGCTGATGGGCGGCGAGATCGGGGTGGAAAGCAGGCTGGGCGAGGGGTCGACTTTCTGGATCGAATTGCCGGAGCACGGCAGCGACGGCGTGGCCACCGGGGTTGTGTCTCCTGCCGCAGGCGCCGGCCACGTGCTGTTGTATGTCGAGGACAATTCGGCGAATCAGGCGCTGATGAACAGTTTGCTGAAAAGCCATCGCCCGGACATGACGCTGCTTTCGGCATTGACGGCTGAATGGGGTCTGGATATCCTGCGCGCCACCCGGATGGACCTTGTCCTGATGGACATGAGCCTGCCCGGCGTGAGCGGCATGGAAGCCCTGGGCATGCTGCGCGAGGATGATCGGCTTTGTTCCATTCCGGTTATCGCGGTAATCGCGGACGCCACCCCCCGTAATATCGAACTGGTGCTGGAAGCGGGTTTTTCGGGCTTTGTCACCAAACCGATCGAGATCGACAAGCTGCTTGCCGCGATCGACGAGGCTTTGGCTAGAGGCTAGAGGTCTTGTCTGGCGCTGTGCGCCAGGATTTTTCTAGCCCCTAGCCTCTAGCCTCTTAAATAAAGGATTTCAATGCTTGACTGGAACACCATTCAGACCGTTTTCCTTGACATGGATGGCACTCTGCTCGACCTGCATTTCGACAACCATTTCTGGCTCGAGCATGTGCCGCTGCGCTACGCCGAGAAGCACGGCCTGAGCCATGAGGCGGCGCAGGATGCGTTGGCGCCGCGCTACCGCAAGGTGGTCGGAACCATGGAATGGTATTGCGTGGATTACTGGTCGCGCGAGCTGGAACTGGACATCGCCAGGCTCAAGGAAGAGATGGAACACCTCATCGCCGTGCATCCCCATGTCGTGGTTTTCCTCGCCGCGGTGCGCGCCGCCGGTCGGCGCACGGTGCTGGTGACCAATGCCCACCACAAAAGCCTGGCGTTGAAGATGCGCAAGACCCGCCTGGACGGCTATTTCGATGCGGTGATTTGCGCCCACGACATCGGCGTGCCCAAGGAGCATCCCGAGTTCTGGGGCAAGCTCCAGTCGGTGGAACGCTTCGATCCCGCCCGCACCCTGCTGGTGGACGATAGCCTGCCGGTGCTGCGCTCGGCCCGGAATTACGGCCTCGCCCACCTGCTGGCGGTGCGGCGACCGGATACGCGCCAGCCGGAGAAGGATGTGGAAGAGTTTGAAGCCATTCATGACTTTCTGGAGATTATTCCGCGATGATGCTGTAGGAGCGCCGCTGGCGGCGCGAACGATGTCTATGATTCGGGCCGCGAGCGGCCCTCCTACCTATCCAGCAACAGCGCCGCCGCCACTTTCCTGCCCTCGGACGCGAGGATGTTGTAGGTGCGGCAGGCCGCCGGGGTGTCCATTACTTCCACGCCGATATGCGCCCGGATCAGCGCCGCCGTCAGGCGGGGGTGAGGAAAGC
>CAYGNO010000324.1:0-1729 GCA_964351305.1 uncultured Sulfuricella sp. | reverse complement strand
ACGCAGCAGTAGTCGAACTCGATGCCCTGGCCGATGCGGTTCGGCCCGCCGCCCAGCACCATGATCTTTTTCTTGTCGGTCGGTTCTGCCTCGCACTCTTCCTCGTAGGTGGAATACAGGTAGGCGGTGTCGGTGGCGAATTCGGCGGCGCAGGTATCGACGCGCTTGTAGACCGGGCGTACGCCCAACGCGTGGCGCAGGGCGCGCACCGCATGCTGGTCGGTGGCGAGCAGCCTGGCCAGGCGCAGGTCGGAAAAACCGCAGCGCTTGAGTGCACGCATTTCGTCGGCGCTGATGGTATCCAGGCCACGTCCTTTCAGCGCCTGCTCGCGCGCCACCAGGTCTTCCATTTGCGCCAGAAACCAGGGATCGACATGAGTCAGGCTGAATATCTCGGCCTGGCTCATGCCACAGCGCATCGCGTCGGCAATGTACCAGATGCGGTCCGGGCCGGGATTGCCCAACTCGGCTTCGATGATTTCCCTGTCTGCAGTCTTCTCGTCCAACCCGTCGCTGCCGACTTCCAGCCCGCGCAGCGCCTTTTGCAGCGATTCCTGAAAGGTGCGCCCGATCGCCATCACCTCGCCCACCGACTTCATCTGGGTAGTGAGACGACTGTTGGCGCGGGGGAATTTCTCGAAGGCGAAGCGCGGAATCTTGGTGACGACATAGTCGATGGAAGGCTCGAACGAAGCCGGTGTCCGGCCGCCGGTAATGTCGTTCTGCAACTCGTCCAGGGTGTAGCCGATGGCCAGCTTGGCCGCCACCTTGGCGATCGGGAAGCCGGTCGCCTTGGAAGCCAGTGCTGAGGAGCGCGACACGCGCGGGTTCATTTCGATCACCACCATGCGCCCGTCGTCCGGGTTGATGCCGAACTGCACGTTGGAGCCGCCGGTTTCCACGCCGATCTCGCGCAGCACCGCCAGCGAGGCATTGCGCATGATCTGGTATTCGCGGTCGGTCAGGGTCTGAGCCGGCGCCACGGTGATCGAGTCGCCGGTATGCACGCCCATCGCGTCGAAGTTCTCGATCGAGCAGATGATGATGCAGTTGTCCTTCTTGTCGCGCACCACCTCCATCTCGAACTCTTTCCAGCCGATGACGGATTCCTCGATCAGCAGTTCCTTGGTCGGCGAAGCATCCAGGCCGCGCTCGCAAATCTCGAGGAACTCTTCCTTGTTGTAGGCGATGCCGCCGCCGCTGCCGCCCATGGTGAAGGAGGGCCGAATGATGGTGGGGTAGCCCACCATCGCCTGCACCTGCAAGGCCTCTTCCAGACTATGGGCGATGGCCGCGCGCGGGCAGTCCAGGCCGATCTTCTCCATTGCCTTCTTGAATTTTTCGCGGTCTTCGGCCTTGTCGATGGCTTCCTTGGTGGCGCCGATCATCTCCACGCCGTACTTTTCCAGCACGCCGTGGCGAGCCAGATCAAGTGCGCAATTCAGCGCAGTCTGTCCGCCCATGGTGGGCAGCAGCACGTCGGGTCGCTCGGCCTCGATGATCTTCTCCACCACCTGCCAGGTAATCGGCTCGATGTAGGTGACATCCGCCATCTCCGGGTCGGTCATGATGGTGGCGGGATTGGAGTTAACCAGGATGACCTTGTAGCCCTCCTCGCGTAGCGCCTTGCACGCCTGAGCGCCGGAATAGTCGAACTCGCACGCCTGGCCGATAACGATCGGGCCGGCGCCGATGATCAGGATGGATTTGATGTCAGTACGTTTTGGCA
>CAYGNO010000323.1:0-1730 GCA_964351305.1 uncultured Sulfuricella sp. | reverse complement strand
TGTTCGTGCCTGTAGGAGCGCCGCCCCCGGCGCGAATGCGGTCGCAAATCGCGGCCAACTCCCATCCCCATCCTTCCCCTTGAAGGGGAAGGGACGGGTCGCCCTCTCCCCTTTGGGGGAGAGCTGGAGAGAGGGTTGGCGCCGCTCCCACAGCGGCGTCCAGGCTCTAATGGATTATCTGGGTTTAAAACAATGAGCCTGTGCGTGGCTGTGGTAAAATCACGCGCTTCGATTTACGAGTTGATTGCAACGACGTTTTCCAGAAACGTCATGAATAAAGCTATGCCCGGATGGTGAAATAGGTAGACACAAGGGACTTAAAATCCCTCGGCTTAACGGCTGTACCGGTTCGATTCCGGTTCCGGGCACCACTTCAATTCTGCTTGCGAAGTCTGCACTCGCGCCGCTTCAGCGAAATGACCCCGACGGTGTTTTTAGCATCGCCAGTTCGACCTGCATTCTGACGTTATTGTCGGCTATCCAAATTTCTCCATCCTGAATGGTCATTTGCAGTTGCATGGTGCGTTGTGCCAGCGTTGCCAAGGCCTGGCTGCTGGTCTCCGTCAGGTTTGTTACGGTCAGGTTGTTGAGCCGTTCGAGTTTGTTGCAGTTCTGGTTCCACCAGACATCGGCGCCACGTCCGCCATAGGTATACACGACGACCTGCCTGGCGCGACCGCAGGCTTTGCGTATGAGTTTTTCATCAGGCAAACCCACGTCTATCCAGAGTTCAATGGTGCCGGTCAAGTCCTTCTGCCACAGATCGGGTTCATCATCGGCGCTCAGCCCCTTGCCGAACGACAATGCCTCATGGGCGTACAGCGCGAAGGCCAGGACTCGCACCATCATGCGTTCGTCGGTTTCCGACGGATGCTGGGCGATGGTGAGCGCATGGTCATGGTAGTAATTGCGATCCATGTCGGCGATTTGCAGCTCGGCTTTGAAGATGGTTGATTTAATAGCCATAGTTTTACTTTTTCAGTTGTTGCGGGTGCCGTTTTGGTGTGACGCATCAGGGATGCGAAGAATAACCGATTTGGTTGCGCCCGCGAAGCAATGTCTCATGCCAGCTAAGGTCATGGTTGACACTGAAATTGCGGCATCGTACCGTGGCGACTCTATTTTTGGAAATTCCTATGCAATCCGTTGAAATCCAGCTTAAAGGCGAATACATCGAACTCTGTAACCTGCTAAAGCTTGCCGGCGTGGCGGAGAGCGGCGGGCGCGGGAAAACCCTGGTAGCCGAGGGTCGGGTTACTGTGGACGGTCAGCCCGAGAGCCGCAAAACGGCGAAAATCCGCGCCGGTCAGGTAGTCGAGTGTCTTGGGGTGCGGATTGCCGTCGCAGGTCTGTAATTCGGCTTCGTGACGGTATAATGTTCGCCATTCGAGCCACCTTGTAAATCCTGATTAACATGTCGAACCCGTTTACTGCCTGCTGGACCAGCAAAGGAAATAACCTTTGTCTTGGCCAGTGGGAAATCCACTACCTTGGGCGGCTTTTGGCCCTCGATGCCGGACGGCGCGAGAAAGACATGGGTACCTTCGGCATATTCAGCTTCATTTACCCCGACGACGAGGATTTTTCCGAAGGGCTGTTAGAGGACGACTGGATTCTTGAGCACGCCGGTTGGCTGGCCGATCTTTTTTCCGAGCACGGCATCCCTGTCGATGAAGCACACATGCGCTGGTTTTATCAGGCGGCGAACCCCCATGACTGGCGGTGCGGCA
>CAYGNO010000322.1:0-1734 GCA_964351305.1 uncultured Sulfuricella sp. | reverse complement strand
GTTAGCCGGGGAAGCGGTCGGCGACCACTACCTCATTCATAGGCAATTGTCCGCCGCGCGGCCAGGCCTCCTTGATGCCCTTGCCGATCACCACGAACATGGCGATTGCGTGGTCGGGCGGCAGCTTGATGAGCTTGCCCACCGCATCGAAATCGAAGCCGTCCATGCTACCCGAGTCGTAGCCCATCTCCTTGGCCGCCAGCATCAGGTTCATCGCCGCGATGCCGCAGGAGCGCATGGCCTCGTCCCGCTGCACCTGTTCGCGTCCGGCGTAATACTGGCCTATCGCCGGCACGACGAAATCCTGCACGGCCTGGGCAGTATTTTTCCAGTAACGCCCCGGCTGTTTCTCCCAGGCCTTGAGGTCGGCGGTCAGTACGATCAGCAACGATGCGTCGGTAACTTGCGCCTGATCCCAGGCCGCCGCCCGTATCCGCTTGCGCAACTCGGTGTCGCGCACCACCACGAAACGCCAGTTCTGGATATTCCAGGCGGTCGGCGACAACATGGCGAGTGACAACAGCCGTTCCGTTTCGGCCTCGCTCATGCGGTGGGCGGGATCGTAAGTCTTGACCGAACGGCGCAGTTCTATGGCTTTGGATACTTCCATGATGCCTCCTTATTTCTTTTTCAAAAAAAACACAAAATCGTCCCCCGCCTGGGCGGAGGACAGCAGTTCGTTGCCGGTTTGCCGGGAGAAGGCCTGCATGTCCTTGGCCGCCCCCACATCGGTTGCAGTCACTTTCAATACCTGGCCGGCGACCATGTCGCCCAGGCTCTTCTTGGTGCGCAGTATCGGCAGCGGACAGTTCAGGCCGCGGGCGTCCAGTTGTTTGTCGAAATTCATTTGATCTCCTTGGTTGCCATGCGGAACACAAACATCATGTGGAAAATTATTTACAGGCATTTCTGTACTCCTAAGTCATGGTCGATCTCCTGAAAAATACCTACCGGTCGGTATGTTCCTGAGTAAAAAAAATCATGCGGCCTTGCGCTTCGCCGGCTTGGCGGCCACCAGCAAGCTGGAGACAAATCCATGCAACTGCCGCATGCAACCCCTGAATGCCTCCGCCGACTGGAAATTCTTGGCAGTTCCCGCGCAACCTTCCCAGGCCGAGACCACAAACATGGCCACGGCTTGGCAATCCACCTCGGCGCGGATCACGCCCTGTTCCTGGCCGCGCCTGAAAACATCCTCGATGGTGTCCTTCCAGAGTATCAGCACCGCATTCAGGCGATTCTTGAATGCGTCGTCGAGTGAACTCATTTCCTGCATGAGATTGTTGAGGGGACACCCCAGCAGAATGAAATCAGCATCCCGGTCCTTGTCGATGGTGGTGATGATCTCCAGCAAGGTTTCCACGGGATGCGCGCTGCGCCGCAAGGGGGCGAAGATCTGCTCATCCAGCCGTTCCCGGAGCACCTCATCGATGACCGCCAGTCCCATCTCCTTCTTGGTGGAAAAATGGTGGTACAAGGCGCCCTTGGTGAGGCCGGTGTCCGCGAGGATATTGGCGATGCTCGCCGCCTGGTAGCCATGGCGGTGGATTTCGCAAAAAGCGGCGCGCAAAAGCGTGGCGCGCGTCAGGTCGGCTTGTTTCAGGTCCATGGGCAAATTAGATACCAACCGGTATGTACGTGTCAAGAGGAAGGTAAACAATTCCGCTCGCGGCGCCGCCAGCAAGCGCCTGCTATGCTTGGTACATGGGTTGATGTGGCGAGCTAACGCTAACG
>CAYGNO010000321.1:0-1740 GCA_964351305.1 uncultured Sulfuricella sp. | reverse complement strand
TGTCCGAACTCGGCCTGTGTTCGCGCCGCGAAGCGGATGGCTATATCGAAAAAGGACTGGTAGAAGTCGACGGCGAAATCGTCAGCGAGCTGGGCAGCAAGGTCTATCCCACCCAGCAAATCGCCCTGCGCCGCGCCGCGCAGAACACCCAGCAGCAGCGCGTGACGATCCTGCTCAACAAGCCGGTCGGCTATGTGTCCGGGCAGGCCGAGCATAACCACAAGCCCGCCGTCACGCTGATCGACGGCGCGACGCACTGGGCGGAAGACCCGTCGCCGTTGCGCTTTCATCGCAGCCAGTTGCTCGGCCTCGCCCCGGCGGGCCGCCTCGATATCGACTCGCAGGGTCTGCTGGTGCTCACCCAGGACGGGCGCATCGCAAGGCAACTGATCGGCGAAGATTCGGAAGTGGACAAGGAATACCTGGTGCGCGTGCAGGGTTCGCTGAAAGACAGCGGGCTGGCTTTGCTCAATCAGGGACTGAAGCTGGACGGGGAATATCTCAAGCCCGCCAAGGTGACCTGGCAGAACGAAGACCAGTTGCGCTTCGTGCTGCGCGAGGGCAAGAAACGCCAGATCCGCCGCATGTGCGAACTGGTCGAATTAAAAGTGACCGGCTTGAAACGCATCCGCATCGGCAGGGTAAAGCTGGGGAATCTGCCGGTCGGGCAGTGGCGCTATCTGGGCGAAAACGAGCAGTTCTGAGAAGCTTCTGAATACCGGGCGGCGTCAAACTTTCACATAATGGATCGCCAGATCCTGCAACGCGGCGGGTCTGCCGAAATGCCAGCCTTGCCCGAAATCGCAGCTCAATTCCAGCAATTTCTTGCGCGCTATTCCGGTTTCCACTCCCTCGGCAACCACATTCATGCCGAGCGAGTGCGCAAGGTCGATTGAAGAACGCACAATTTCCAGGCTCTGCGCGGAATTCATCATGGGGTCGATGAAAGCGCGGTCGATTTTCAGCGTGCCGACCGGGTAGCGCTGCAGGTGTTCCAGCCCGGAATGCCCGGTGCCGTAATCGTCCAGCGCAAGGCTGCTACCCAGTTCGACCAGCCGGTCCAGAATGCGCAACGCCATTTCGGGATGCTCGACCATCACCGTTTCCGTGAGTTCCAGCTTCAGTTCCGTCGCCGGCATATTGTGGCGCGCGATGATCGCCTTGACATCGTCCACCAGCGATTCGCAGGTCAATTGGCTCGGCGACAGGTTGACGCTGACGAAAGGATGCCGGTAATCGGAATATTGCCTCAGCGTCGGCCAGTCCCGGCAGGCGCGCTCCAGCGTCCACAGCCCGAGTTCGCGGATCAGGCCGGTTTGCTCGGCAAGCCAGAGAAAATCCATCGGCTGGATCACGCCGTCCGTGGGGTGATGCCAGCGGATCAGCGCCTCAAACCCGGCAATATTGCCATCGGCCAGATTGCAGATCGGCTGATAATAAAGTTCAAATTCCTCACGCACCAAGGCGCGTGCAATCCCATGGGCGAGCGACAATTTCTGCGTCGCCTCTCCTTTCAGGTTGCTGCGATGGGCAGCTTGCGCCAGCGAAGCTTTGGTGTCCGGCGCCGCTTTTGCCGCACCGCCCTGCTTACTGCGGAAGCGCTCCAGAATGACCAGCAGCAAATGGCGCAAGATCGGGTCGCTTTTCTCCAGCAATCCATCCACCAGCTTCCGCCTGACGGGAATGAGCACGGTTTTCTCGGCAGCCCTGACCGTGGCCGTGCGCGGCTGATGGTCGATC
>CAYGNO010000320.1:0-1745 GCA_964351305.1 uncultured Sulfuricella sp. | reverse complement strand
TTCAGGCCGCGCGCCTGGACAAGACCATCAAGGGTCTGCGCCAGGGCGACGTGTGGGACGAATTGTTGCAACTGGGGTTGCGTTTCGCGAGCCGAAAAACTTCTGGCCGGGCACCCGAATGAGCGACATTTTACTAGTGATTACCAACCTGCCGGACACGCAAGCCGCCGGGCAACTGGCGCAGCGGCTGATCGAGGAGCGGGTCGCGGCCTGCGTGAACCAGCTCGCGCCCTGCGTCTCGACCTACCGCTGGCAGGGTCGAATCGAAACCGCCGCCGAAGTGCCACTGCTGATCAAGACCACAAGCGCCGCCTATCCGCGCCTCGAGCAACTGATCCGCGCGGCGCACCCTTACGAACTTCCCGAAATTATCGCTGTCCCTGTAACGACCGGCTTGCCCGCCTTTCTGGACTGGGTAAGCCGGGAAACCAACGCCTTCAAGGAATAACCCATGCGTTTTGCACTATTGCTGTTGTTATGCTTTATGGCTCCCGCCGCAAATGCGGAAAGCTTGCTGGACCGCCTGCCCGGCCTGGGCGGCAGCAAGCAGCCCAATTTTCTGCCGCCGGATCAGGCTTTCGGCCTGCAAGTCGCGGTACGCGATGCGCAAACCCTGCTGGCCAGCTTCAACGTGACGCCGGGCTACTATTTATACCGCGACAAAATCAAGTTCGAGACCGGCGATGGCACGGCCAAAATCCTGGCGGTGAATCTGCCGCGAGGCGAAATGAAGCAGGATCCCTCTTTCGGCAACACCGAAGTGTTTCATCGCTCGTTCCAGGCCGAGATCACCCTGGAACGCCCGCGTGACGCCGCCGCCGGCATGACATTGAACGCCACCTATATGGGCTGCAGCGACGAAGGGCTATGCTATCCGCCGATCAAGAAGGCGATGCGGCTTGACCTGCCGGATGCCAAAACCGGCCAGCGCGCGCCGCCCGTCCCGGCGATGACCGAAGCGCCGCCCCCGTCGCTCATCACGCCGCTGCCGGCCGCTTCGACAAGCCTGCCGGACACTGAAAACTCGCGGATCGCGCAGCTCTTCAAGGGCGGCAGTTTCTGGCTGATTATTTCCTTTTTCTTCGGCGCAGGGCTGCTGCTCGCACTGACTCCCTGCGTGTTTCCGATGATCCCCATCCTGTCCGGCATCATCGTCGGGCGCGGCCACAATATCACCAGGATGCACGCCTTCATCCTGTCGCTGGCTTATGTACTGGGCATGGCGATCACTTACGCCGCAGCCGGGGTGGCGGCGGGATTTTCCGGCAGCCTGATTTCCAACGCGCTGCAGACGCCCTGGGTGCTGGGCAGTTTCTCCGCGCTGTTCGTGCTGCTGTCGCTGTCCATGTTCGGCTTATATGAGTTGCAACTGCCCAGTTCCTGGCAAAGCAAACTGACCGACACCAGCAACCACCTGCACGGCGGACACCTGTCCGGCGTGTTCGCGATGGGCGCGCTGTCCGCCATCATCATGGGACCTTGCGTCGCCGCGCCGCTGGCCGGCGCGTTGCTGTATATCGGCCAGACGCACGATGCGGTGCTGGGCGGGGTCGCCCTGTTCGCGCTGGCGCTGGGCATGGGCGCGCCGCTGCTGCTGATCGGCACCTCGGCGGGCGTATTGCTGCCCAGGGCCGGCGCGTGGATGGAATCGGTGAAGAGTTTCTTTGGCGTGATGCTGCTGGCCCTGGCGATCTGGATCATCCAGCCGCTGCTGCCAATCGGCGTGCAAATGCTGCTGTGGGCGG
>CAYGNO010000319.1:0-1820 GCA_964351305.1 uncultured Sulfuricella sp. | reverse complement strand
CTCCCCAAGTTAAGCCGGCCGATCAGGGCCGGCCAATTACCCTAAAGCCAAACATTTCAACATTAGAACCCAAAAAATCAACCACAAAAACTGATCTGCAACAAATAACATTCATCCAAGAGTCCGCTTTTCGCCCGGATCGATCCCGCAAAATGCATACGTCCGGTCATGCGCGCGGGAAAGAACTTGCCACTGAGCCGGAAAAACGGTTTGTTCAGCAGCAAGTTCATTTTTTCTCCTTAAGTCTTACAGCTTGAATTCGCCCAGCTTCTTCGGCACCGCTGCGTTCTTGAGCCGAACGTATTGCGGCAATCCATCCTTGTAGGGCGGGTAATCCTCGCCCTTGATCAAGGGCGCCAGGTATTCACGGCACTTTTCGGTAATGCCGAAGCCGTCCTTGCTGATGAAATTTTTCGGCATCATCTTTTCGACGTTGGCCACCTTGCTGAGCTGCGCCATGCCGACTTTCCACTTGTAGGGCTTGTTCGACACACGGTCGATCGTCGGCATCACCGAGTTGTGGCCCTTGAGCGCGAATTCGACCGCTGCCTTGCCCATCGCATAGGCCTGGTCCACGTCGCTCTTCGAAGCGATGTGGCGCGCGGCGCGTTGCAGGTAATCGGCCACGCCCCAGTGGTACTTGAGGCCGAGACCTTCGCGAACGATGTTAGCCACTACCGGCGCCACGCCGCCCAGCTGGGCGTGACCGAAGGCGTCCTTGAGGCCCTGGTCGGCGAGGAACTTGCCATCGGCGTTCATCACGCCTTCGGACACCACCACGGTGCAGTAGCCGAATTTCTTCACCAGCTCGTCCACTCGGGCAAGGAATTTTTCCTTGTTGAAGGTCACTTCCGGGAACAGGATCACGATCGGCTGTTCGGCGTCCTTGGTGGAAGCCAGCGCGCCAGCGGCAGCAATCCAGCCGGCGTGACGGCCCATCACTTCGAGCACGAACACCTTGGTCGATGTCTTGCACATAGATGCCACGTCGAAGGTCGCTTCCAGGGTGGAAACTGCGATGTACTTGGCAACCGAACCGAAGCCGGGGCAGTTGTCGGTAATCGGCAGGTCGTTATCAACGGTCTTCGGCACATGGATGGCCTGGATCGGATAGCCCATCTTTTCCGAAAGCTGCGACACTTTCAGGCAGGTGTCGGCGGAATCGCCACCGCCGTTGTAGAAAAAGTAGCCGATATTATGCGCCTTGAACACCTCGATCAGGCGCTCGTACTGCAGCTTGTTCTCTTCCAGGCTTTTCATCTTGAAGCGGCAGGAGCCGAACGCGCCGGACGGGGTATAACGCAACGCGGCGATGGCCTTGGCGGTATCCTTGCTGGTGTCGATCAGGTCTTCGGTCAACGCGCCGATGATTCCGTTGCGACCGGCATAGACCTTGCCGATTTTATCCTTGTGCTTGCGCGCAGTCTCGATCAAACCGCAGGCGGATGCATTGATCACCGCGGTCACGCCACCGGACTGGGCATAAAAAGCGTTCTTCTTTGCCATATCTTTAAGACTCCCTCAATTATTGATTCTGTTGACGCTTCGCTTCGTGGTCGGCCTGGAGCTTGAGCAGGGCCACCGCGCATTCGAGCAGGTCATCGTATTCCGCCTTGCCGGTGCCATACTGCTCGCGCGCCGAGTAAAAGAACTGGCAGCGGAAACGATTATCGCCAACCTTGGATATCACGAAACCGGCGCCCTGCTCCTTCCACACCATCGCAGGGCAAAGCGTCAACTCCGGCACGGCAGGATCAAGACGCAGTTCGACGTCGGCCAACTGCACTTCCACCGGCTTGCCGTAGCGCTCCTTGAGGGTG
>CAYGNO010000318.1:0-1843 GCA_964351305.1 uncultured Sulfuricella sp. | reverse complement strand
GTCGGCGATGCCACGGTAGGGAAAAACGTGAATATCGGCGCCGGCACCATTACCTGCAACTACGATGGCGCCAACAAGCATCGGACGGTCATCGAGGACGATGCGTTCATCGGTTCGGACACCCAGCTGGTAGCCCCGGTCACCGTAGGAAAGGGTGCGACCATCGGCGCGGGAGCGACGATCACCAGGGATGCGCCGGCGGAGCAACTCACTCTGTCGCGGGCAAAGCAGGTTACAATTCCAGGCTGGAAACGGCCTGTGAAAAAGTCGGCAATGGGCGATGAGTGATGGGTAATGCGAAAAGCCCTTTTTCCCCCATTACCCATCACTCATCGCCCATCACGGAGTTTTAACATGTGTGGAATCATCGGAGCCGTAGCGCAGCGCAATGTCGTGCCTATCCTGCTGGAAGGCTTGCGGCGGCTGGAATATCGCGGCTACGATTCGGCGGGTCTGGCCGTGGCGGTCGATGGCGGGCTCACTCGGGTGAGGAAGCCCGGGCGCGTGGCCGAGCTGGAAGCGGAAATCAAAAACCAGAAAACGCATGGCCGCCTCGGTATTGCCCATACTCGCTGGGCTACTCATGGCAACCCCAGCGAACGCAACGCCCACCCCCATGTCAGTGAGGAATCACTTGCCGTTGTGCACAACGGAATTATAGAAAACCACGAAGCGCTGCGCCAGCGGTTAAGCGAAATCGGCTACCAATTCACTTCCGATACCGACACCGAAGTCATCGTCCATTTGATTCATTTCCATTTCCGCCAGGAAAAAGACCTGTTCCAGGCTACCCGCAAGGCCGTCGTCGAACTCAAGGGTAGCTACGCGATTGGCGTGATCTGTGCCGATGAGCCGAATCGCATGGTGTGCGCGCGCGAAGGCAGTCCGCTGTTGATCGGCGTGGGCATCGAGGAGCACTTCATCGCTTCCGATGTTTCGGCATTACTCCCGGTTACGCAAAAAGTGGTTTACCTGGAAGAGGGCGATGTGGCGGACATCGGCCTGCTCGACTTCAGGGTTGTTGACCGGAGCGGCAAGGCGGTATCCAGGCCGGTGCAAATCAGCGAACTCAGCGCGGACCGGGCGGAACTGGGCGGTTACCGGCACTACATGCAGAAAGAAATTTTCGAGCAGCCTCGCGCCCTGGCGGAAACCCTGGAAGAGGCCCTGAGCCATGGCGACCTCAACCCGGCAATATTCGGCGAACAAGCGAGTAAAGAGCTCAGCGCGGTCGACAGTGTAACCATCATTGCCTGCGGCACCAGTTTTCACGCCGCGATGGCGGCACGCTACTGGCTTGAGAGTGTTGCGGGAATTCCCTGCAGCGCCGAGGTGGCGAGCGAATACCGCTACCGCGACAGCGTGCCCAATCCCAATGCGTTGATCGTGACCATCTCCCAGTCGGGCGAAACGGCGGACACCCTGGCGGCGCTAAAGCATGCCAAATCTCTCGGCCATGCACATAGCCTGTCCATTTGTAATGCACCTGAAAGCGCGCTGGTGCGCGAATCGGGGCTGCGCTTTCTGACCCGGGCCGGCCCTGAAATTGGCGTTGCCTCCACCAAAGCCTTCACCACCCAACTGACCGCATTGCTTTTGCTGGCGCTGGTGCTGGGCAAGCTGCGCGGCCGCATCAGCGCCGAGCAGGAAAAGTCGCACCTCAAGGCGCTGCGCCACCTGCCTGCGATGGTCGGCCAGGTGCTTCTGCTCGAGCCGCAGATCGAGCTCTGGGCGGAGCGCATGGCGTTCAAGCAGCACGCCCTGTTTCTCGGGCGCGGACTGCATTACCCGATCGCCATGGAAGGCGCGCTGAAGCTGAAGGAAATCTCCTACATCCATGCCG
>CAYGNO010000317.1:0-1850 GCA_964351305.1 uncultured Sulfuricella sp. | reverse complement strand
TCAGCGACGGCGAGGTGATGATCGAGATCCTCGAAAACGTGCGCGGCAAGGATGTGTTCGTGCTGCAGTCGACCTGCACCCCGACCAACGACACCCTGATGGAAGTCCTGGTGATGGTGGACGCGCTCAAGCGCTCCTCGGCCGGACGCATCACCGCGGCCATTCCCTACCTGGGCTATGCGCGCCAAGATCGCAGGCCGCGCTCGGCGCGCGTTGCGATCACCGCCAAGGTGGTGGCGAACATGCTCACCAGCGCCGGCGTGGATCGCCTGCTGACCATGGACCTGCATGCCGACCAGATCCAGGGCTTTTTCGATATTCCGGTGGACAACGTCTATGCCGCGCCGATTCTGCTCGGCGACGTGTGGAAACAGCATTACGAGAACCTGATCGTGGTCTCGCCCGACGTCGGCGGCGTGGTGCGTGCCCGTGCGCTGGCCAAACGCCTGGACGTGGATCTGGCGATCATCGACAAACGCCGCCCAAAGCCCAACGTCGCCAAGGTGATGCACATCATCGGCGACGTCCGTGGCCGCACCTGCGTGCTGATGGACGATCTGGTCGACACCGCCAACACCCTGTGCGAGGCTGCTTTGGCCTTGAAAGAGCACGGTGCTGAAAAAGTGGTGGCGTACTGCACCCACCCGGTGCTGTCCGGCCCGGCGGTGGAGCGCATCATGGGTTCGCATCTGGATGAGCTGGTGGTGACCGACACCATCCCGCTGCGCGAAGAAGCCAAAAATTGCAGCCGCATTCGCCAGCTTTCCGTGGCCGAACTGATGGCCGAAACGATGCGCCGGATCAGCAACGAGGATTCGGTCAGCTCGCTGTTCATGGAATAATTTTTGCGGGGCCGCGATGCCGATTAAAACCGGCCAGACCGGCTCCGCGCAAACCGAATGCTGCCTGGTCGCGGGCGGCATTTTAACTTTAGGAGCATCACATGAAAATCGAAATCAGCGCAACACCGCGCACGCTTCAGGGAACGGGTGCGAGCCGCCGCCTGCGTCGCACGGGTCGCATTCCAGCAGTGGTTTATGGTGGCAGCAAGGCTGCTGCAGCCATCGAACTGGACCACAAAGAAGTGTTTTACAAGCTGAAGAACGAGGCCTTTCACGCCACGATCCTGTCGTTGAACATCGACGGCAAGAGCGAGCAGGTACTGCTGCGCGACTACCAGATGCACCCGTTCCGCCCGGTGGTTATGCACGTGGACTTCCAGCGCGTTAACCCGAAAGAGAAGATCCACATCAAGGTGCCGCTGCATTTCGCCAACGCCGACATCGCTCCTGGCGTGAAGCTCTCTGCCGGTATCGTCAGCCACATCATTACCGAAGTGGACGTGGCCTGCCTGCCGAAAGACCTGCCCGAGTTCATCGAAGTGGATCTGGCCAACCTGGCTGCCGGTCACTCGATTCACCTGTCCGAGCTGAAACTGGCCAAGGGCATCGAACTGATCCCGCTGACCAAAGGTGAAGACCTGGCCGTGGCGACGATCACTATTCCGCGTGGTGCTGTGGAAGCAGCAGCGGCAGCAGAGGCCGAAGCTAAGGAATAAGCGAACTTCGCAGCTGCTTACAAGAAGCCCGTCGAGCATACGACCTTTTTGGGGTGCGCTCGGCGGGTTTTTTTATTTAATAAAACAACACACCACGAATAACACGAATTTTCACGAATGCACTCGAATAGTTAGGACATAATCTGACTTCGCCAAACGGGTGATTCATGAACATTCTGCCTTATTCGTGTAAATTCGTGGTTAATCGTTTTTTCTGGGTTATTGGTGGACAGGAAATGATGGCAGGAATCCGCCTGATTGTGGGCTTGGGAAATCCGGGACGGGAGTACGA
>CAYGNO010000316.1:0-1862 GCA_964351305.1 uncultured Sulfuricella sp. | reverse complement strand
ACGCCGATCGCCAACCCGCGTTACATGACCCCGGACTGGAGCTTCGGCATCCAGGACGACAACATGCAGAAGATGGTGGACGAGGCTCGCGCCAAGGGCGCCCAAGTCGTGGTGGTGCTGTCCCACAACGGCATGGATGTGGATTTGAAAATGGCCGGCCGCGTCACCGGTATTGATGCCATCCTTGGCGGCCATACCCACGATGGCATGCCCGCTCCGTCCATCGTCAAGAATGCCGGTGGACAGACCCTGGTGACCAACGCCGGTTCCAATGGCAAGTTCCTTGGCGTACTGGATTTCGACGTAAAGAATGGCAAGGTGGCTGGCTTCAAATACAAGCTGTTGCCGGTGTTTGCCAACCTGATCGAGCCGGATGCGGAAATGGCGGGGCTGATCAAGAAAGTTCGCGCGCCCTATGAAGCCAAGCTGGCGGAAAAACTGGCTGTAACCGAGGGGACGCTGTACCGCCGCGGCAACTTCAACGGTACCTTCGATCAATTGATTCTGGATGCCCTGATGGAAGTGAAAGGCGCGGACGCTGCCTTCTCTCCCGGCTTCCGCTGGGGTACTTCGCTGTTGCCGGGCGACACCATCACCATGGAAAATGTGATGGATCAGACCGCCATTACTTATCCGTATACCACTCTCACCGAAATGAGCGGCATGATGATCAAGGACATCATGGAAGATGTCTGCGATAACCTGTTCAATGCCGATCCCTACAAGCAGCAGGGTGGCGACATGGTGCGCGTTGGCGGCATCAGCTATACTTGCGATTTGCGCCAGGGCTTCGGCAAGCGCATCAACAACATGGTCATGAAAGGCAAGCCGCTCGACCCCAACAAGAAATACAAGGTGGCGGGTTGGGCGCCAGTGGCCGAAGGTGCTACAGGCGAGCCGGTCTGGGATGTGGTGGCGAGCTACTTGCGTGACAAGAAGGTGATCACGCCGCGCAAGCTCAATCTGCCCAGGTTGATCGGGGTGGAGGGAAATGCCGGCATCGCCTGATATAGGGTAAGATAGACGGGCAACTGCTATAATTTTTTCTTTGCAGAAGACGCCTATGCCCTCAATCCGTTCCATCCGTATCCCGCTGGTTATTCTCGCGCTCATCGCCGCTGCTGGCGGAGCCTATTATTGGCAGAACCAGAACGCCAACTCATCCCAGGAAAAGTACAAAACCCAGGTGGTCGACCGAGGCGATATTGTCCAGAGCATCTCGGCCAATGGCACCCTGAGCCCGGTGGTGCTGGTGAACGTGGGCACCCAGGTGTCCGGCACGGTGAAGAAGCTCAATGCGGATTTCAACAGCCGGGTGAAAGAAGGACAGATTCTGGCGGAACTCGATCCCGCCCTGTTCGATGCCCAGCTCAGGCAGGATCAAGCCAACATCGCTAATGCGGAGGCCAATCTTGTGCTGATGCGAGCCAAGGAGGAGAGAGCTCGTTTGTTGCAGCAGAAGGGTTTTATTTCTCAGGATGCCGTCGACCAAGCCAGGCAACAGCTGGACTCTGCTCTGGCGCAGCTCAAGCTGGCGCAAGCTCAGTTGACGCGCTCCCGAACCAACCTGAACTATTCCGTAATCCGTTCCCCGATTTCCGGTGTGGTGGTGGCGCGCACCATCGATGTGGGCCAGACGGTCGCGGCCAGTTTCCAGACGCCGACGTTGTTCCAGATTGCCGGCGATCTCAAGCAGATGCAGATCGAAACCAGCGTGGCCGAGGCGGATATCGGCAACCTCAATATTGGCCTGGAGGTGCGCTTTACCGTCGACGCCTTTGCCGACCGGCAGTTTGCTGGCATGGTCAAGCAGATCAGGCTTAACCCCACAGTGCAGCAGAACGTAGTGACCTACAACGTGG
>CAYGNO010000315.1:0-1866 GCA_964351305.1 uncultured Sulfuricella sp. | reverse complement strand
ATCCCTGATTCACGGTGGAAAAAAGGCCAGCAGATGCTGGCCTTTTTTCATGCGGCGAAACCGCTGCGATCCTCACTTGCCATGCGCAGCCTCGCGAATCATGCTCAAGGCCACGGCCTCGGCCACCTTGATGCCATCCACTGCCGCTGAAAGAATCCCCCCCGCGTAGCCCGCGCCCTCTCCCGCAGGATAGAGGCCCCGCGTGTTCAGGCTCTGGTAATCGTCGTTGCGCTTGATGCGGACAGGGGATGAGGTGCGTGTTTCCACGCCGGTCAGCACGGCATCGCGCATGGAAAACCCCTTGATCTGTTTCTCGAAGGCGGGGATGGCCTCGCGTATCGCCGCGATGGCGTAATCCGGCAGGGCGGTGCTGAGATCGCCCAAATGTACGCCGGGCGTATAGGACGGCTGCACCGAGCCGAATTCCGTGGATGGTTTGCCCGCGAGAAAGTCGCCCACCAGCTGCCCCGGCGCCTGGTAATTCTGTCCGCCCAGTTCGTAAGCGCGTTCTTCCCAGTGGCGCTGGAAGGCGATGCCTGCAAGCGGGTCGCCCGGAAAATCGTCGGGGGTAATGTCGACCACCAGGCCGCTGTTGGCGTTGCGCTCGCTGCGTGAATACTGGCTCATGCCGTTGGTCACGACCCGGCCCGGCTCCGATGCGGCCGCCACCACCTGGCCACCCGGACACATGCAGAAACTGTAGACCGAACGGCCATTGCTGCAATGGTGGACCAGCTTGTAATCGGCAGCGCCCAGCAAGGGGTTGCCGGCGTTCTTGCCGAAACGGCAGGTGTCGATCAGCGACTGCGGATGCTCGATGCGAAAGCCGATGGAAAAGGGCTTGGCCTCGATATATACGCCCCGATCGTAGAGCATCTGGAAAGTGTCGCGCGCGCTGTGGCCGACCGCCAGGACGACATGATCGGCCCGGATGCGTTCGCCGCTGGTGAGCACCACGCCGCGCACCTGGCCGTTGTCGATTTCGAGATCGTCCACCCGGCTCTGGAAACGGATTTCTCCGCCCAGCGATTCGATGGTTGCCCGCATTTTTTCCACCATAGCCACCAGCCTGAAAGTGCCGATGTGCGGCTTGCTCACATAGAGGATTTCCGGCGGTGCGCCGGCCTTGACGAATTCCGCCAGCACTTTTTTGCCGTGGTGCAGCGGGTCCTTGATCTGCGTGTGGAGCTTGCCGTCGGAGAATGTGCCCGCGCCGCCTTCGCCGAACTGCACGTTGGATTCCGGATCGAGCTTGCCTTCGCGCCACAGGCCGAAGGTGTCCTTGGCGCGCTCGCGCACCGCCTTGCCGCGTTCCAGGATGATTGGCCGGAACCCCATCTGAGCCAGAATCAGCCCGGCAAACAGCCCCGCCGGACCCGTGCCGATCACCACCGGACGAGAAGCCAGATTGGCCGGCGCCTGCGCAACGAAGTGGTAGCGGGTATCCGGGGTGAGGGAAAGATGGCGGTCCTTTTTCTGGCGTTTGAGTATCCCCGGCTCGTTCTTCACCTCGACATCCAGCGTGTAGACAAACAAAATCGCTTCCGGCTTGCGGGCGTCATGGCCGCGGCGGGCGATCGAATAGCCGATCAGCTCCTCGGCCGTAATTCCCAGCCGCTTGAGAATGGCGGCCTGGATCGCGCTTTCGGGGTGGTCGAGGGGGAGCTTGATTTCAGTCAATCGCAACATGCTGGGTATTCCGGAAAATTCTCTACTGGGGAGCGGGCTGATGGGGTGTCATTCTACCCGACCCTGATTTTTCCTACGAGGGCTCTGAAAATGGTCGGCCCGGAGAGCGTCGCCACGGCAAACTGTCGCGGGTTTTTAGAATTGTCCGGTTCTGTAGCACATGAATTGTCCGCTTTT
>CAYGNO010000314.1:0-1878 GCA_964351305.1 uncultured Sulfuricella sp. | reverse complement strand
CGCAATGAATTTTGATTTCAGCAAGAACCATTTCGAGCTGTTCGGTATTCCGCCGCTCTACCAGATCGACACTATCCAGTTGGAGCAGGCTTATCGCGACATCCAGAGCCAGATCCACCCTGACAAGTTCGCGCACCTTTCCGATGCGGAGCGCAGGTTGTCGATGCAATGGTCGACGCAGGCCAACGAGGCTTACCAGACGCTCAGGCAGCCTCTCGGCAGGGCGCGTTATTTGCTGCATTTGAATGGCGTCGAGATCCACGAGGAAACCAATACGGCGATGTCGCCCGCCTTCCTGATGCAGCAGATGGAGTGGCGCGAGGCGATCGGCGAAGCCAGGGCGGCCAAGGATGCGCCCGAACTGGAGCATTTGGGAGGCCAGCTGCGCGCCGATATTCAGGCGCAGCAACACCAGTTGGCTGATTTGCTGGATAGCGAAAAGAATTATACCAAGGCTGCGGAAATTGTACGCGAGCTGAAATTCATGGAAAAATTGCGCGAGGAAATCAACTACGCGCTGGAGGCTTTGGACGCATAATCCTGGAAATGTAGGTTGGGTTGAGCGGGTCTTGCGAAACCCAACAAACCCAAACTTCAAAAATAGGTTTTGTTGTCGCCTCAAGGCGCCTACTTTTGCTTAGGTTTGTTGGGTATCGCGATAATGCGGCTCAACCCAACCTACATGGCTGAATGGTTACCCAATAGGTTTAAATAATGGCATTACTTCAAATCGCAGAACCCGGCATGAGCACCGCGCCACACCAGCATCGGCTGGCGGTGGGGATAGACCTGGGCACGACCAATTCCCTGGTGGCAACGGTCAGGAGCGGCATGAGCGTTGTACTGCATGACGAGAATGGCCGTGGATTGTTGCCTTCGGTGGTGCGCTACCATGAGGACGGCAGTACCGATGTCGGCTATCCCGCACAGGCGATGCAAAGCCGGGACCCCCACAACACCATCGTTTCGGTGAAGCGCTTCATGGGCCGGGGGCTGCGCGACCTGCCCGATGCCGGCAGTATGCCTTATCAGTTCGTCGATGCGCCCGGCATGGTTCAGCTCAAGACCGTCGCCGGCGTGAAAAGCCCGGTCGAGGTGTCAGCCGAAATCCTCAAAGTGCTGCGCGACCGCGCCGAGAAGGCGCTGGGTGGCGATCTGGTGGGGGTGGTGATCACGGTGCCAGCCTATTTTGACGACGCCCAGCGCCAGGCCACCAAGGATGCGGCCCGGCTGGCCGGACTCAACGTGCTGCGCCTGCTCAACGAACCCACCGCGGCGGCGGTCGCTTACGGGCTGGATAATGCGGCTGAAGGTGTTTACGCCGTTTACGACCTGGGCGGCGGCACTTTCGATATTTCCATTCTGCGTTTGTCCAAAGGCGTGTTCGAGGTGCTGGCGACCAACGGCGACTCCGCCTTGGGTGGCGACGATTTCGACCACCGTATCTATTGCTGGATACTCGAACAGGCCAAGCTGTCCGGCATGAAGCCGCAGGATGCGCGCCTGCTCCTGACACGCGCGCGCGAAGCCAAGGAAGATCTGACCTTTCGTCCCGAGGTACGCATCACTGCGGTACTGGGCGCCGGTGAAACGGTGGATATCACGCTCACCTCCGAAACTTTTATCGATATCACCAGCAGCCTGGTCAACAAGACCCTGGCGCCCACCCGGAAAGCGCTGCGCGATGCCGGGCTGGAGCCTGAGGACGTGAAGGGGGTGGTGATGGTGGGCGGGGCGACGCGCATGCCCCAGATCCAGCACGCGGTTGGGCAGTTTATCCGCCAGGAGCCGCTCAACAATCTCGACCCGGACAAGGTGGTCGCGCTGGGGGCGGCGATCCAGGCCGACCTGCTGGCCAGAGGGGGCCGCGACGACGTC
>CAYGNO010000313.1:0-1903 GCA_964351305.1 uncultured Sulfuricella sp. | reverse complement strand
TGAATGAGGGCTACGATATCGAGATCGTCGAGGCGCACCATCGCCACAAGGTCGATGCGCCTTCCGGTACTGCGCTGCGCATGGGCGAGGTGGTGGCCAATGCGCTCGGCAGGAATCTGGCGGAGTGCGCGGTGTATGGACGCGAAGGCGTAACCGGTGAGCGCTCCCCCTCGACTATCGGCTTCGCCACGGTGCGCGGCGGCGATATCGTCGGCGATCACACCGTGCTGTTCGCCGGTACCGGCGAGCGCGTGGAAATCACCCACAAGGCCAGCAGCCGCGCCACCTTTGCGCTGGGCGCGCTGCGTGCAGCGCGCTTCCTCGCGCAGCGCGGCAAGGGCTTGTTTGACATGCAGGATGTGCTCGGCTTGCGGTAAGGCAAAGCAAGGTGCGCGGCGCTTGGTCGTTGATCGCGACGCCGCAATCCGGTATAATCCCAAAAGTTTAAAAGAGCGGGGGAGGGCGTGAGCCTACCCCGCTTTGCATATCCGCTTTAATCTCAAGGAGCCCCCCGTGCCGCACCACCAGACCGCCATTCTCGCGCTTGCTGATGGGACAGTATTTCGCGGCATTTCCATCGGCGCTGCCGGTCATGCCACCGGCGAGGTGGTGTTCAATACCGCGATGACCGGGTATCAGGAAATTCTTACCGATCCTTCCTATTGCCGCCAGATCGTCACCCTGACTTACCCGCACATCGGCAATACCGGTGCCAATGCCGAAGATGCCGAATCTACGCAGGTTCATGCCGCCGGCCTGGTGATCCGCGATTTGCCGATCCAGTCCAGCAACTGGCGCAGCAGCGAGGATCTGGGCGCTTATCTCAAGCGCCATAACGTGGTCGCCATCGCCGATATCGACACCCGCAAGCTGACGCGCCTGCTGCGCGAAAAGGGCGCGCAGAGTGGCTGCCTGATGGCGGGCGATATTGACGAGGCCAAGGCCATCGAACTGGCGCGCGGCTTCTCCGGTCTGGCCGGCATGGATCTGGCCAAGGTGGTGAGCAGCGACCAGCCTTATGTCTGGCAGGAGGGCGAGTGGAAGCTGGGTAGCGGCTTCACGTCCCAGGCTAACCCCCGGTTTCATGTGGTCGCCTATGACTACGGCATCAAGCGCAACATCCTGCGCATGCTGGCCGAGCGCGGCTGCAAGGTGACTGTTCTGCCTGCCCAGACGCCGGTCGAGGAGGTGTTCAAACTCAAGCCGGACGGCGTGTTCCTGTCCAACGGCCCGGGCGATCCCGAGCCCTGCGACTACGCCATCAAGTCGATACGCGACATATTGGACAAAGGTATTCCAACCTTTGGCATCTGCCTCGGCCACCAATTGCTGGCGCTGGCCAGCGGCGCGAAAACACGCAAGATGAAGTTCGGCCACCACGGCGCCAACCACCCGGTGCAGGATATGGATTCCGGTCGCGTCATGATCACCAGCCAGAACCACGGCTTTGCGGTGGACGAGGCAACGTTGCCGGCCAACCTGAGCGTGACGCACAAGTCGCTGTTTGACGGCAGCAACCAAGGGTTGAGCCGCACCGACGTGCCGGCGTTCAGCTTCCAGGGCCACCCCGAGGCGAGCCCGGGGCCGCACGATGTGGATTATTTGTTTGACCGCTTCATTCGGTTGATGGAACAGAAAAAATCATGAACCCGCAGTTATGTAGGTTGGGTCGCCTAGAGGCGCCTACTGTTGGTAGCGGCCTTATCGCGTAACCCAACAAACCCAAACTTAACCAAGAGTAGGCGCCTCTAGGCGAAAACAGGTTTTGTTGTTTGGGTTTGTTGGGTTACGCAAAAAACTGCTCCACCCAACCTACATGACTGCGTTCTCTGCGGTGAAAAAGATTTATGCCAAAACGTACTGACATCAAATCCATCCTGATCATCGGCGCCGGCCCGATCGT
>CAYGNO010000312.1:0-1925 GCA_964351305.1 uncultured Sulfuricella sp. | reverse complement strand
CCGCGCCAATGCTTGGCTTCGGCGCACGAATTCGTAAGTTAACCGGACACTACTGCTGCGGGATACATGATCAGCTTTTTGGAAAAAGGTTTTAATGCGTATCTCAACATCACTTATTGAGGGCAATATCAAGGCGCCTTGTGTCTGCGGGCGTATACTAAAAGCAGTAATTTCGGCATCCTGGGCTTGTTTAAATGTATCCACCAATTCGCTCATGGCGGCTAAATCTTTCAGCGCTTCTAATGACCGAACAATAGCGGTCTTGCAATCAAACCAGTCTGGCAAGATTTGTTCGTTAAATAGCTGCTTTGCAGTGAGAAGGGTTTGGCCAACCAGTGAAGATTCAGAGCCATAAGTAAGAATCTTTTGTTGAATAGACGGAATGTTTGGGTTAGTACGTTTTGGGTCAATTGTATCGGCGAGCTTAATTGCGTAAATTCCATTTTCTTTGATCGCATAAAGAACATCATCGATAGATAACATAGCCGTGATGTCGCTGGGATCATCAGGCGTTCCAATTTCGATACGGCCACCAGATTCGCGAATGCGGTCTATTTGTCTTTTTGCGTGCATGAAGATGTGATTATGGATACGTTAGCATCAAAGCGAAGAGTTAGGTCTGGATTCATGGCATGCGCAAATATTTCCATCATCCCTTCACCACCCTATCCAACTCCAGTTCCAGAATCGCCGCATCGCGCGTCAACAGCGTCAGCCTTTCGTCATATGCTTGAGCAATGATCAGCCTGTCAAATGGATCGGCGTGCGTGTAAGTCAGGCTACGTGCGGCCTCGATGTGGCGTGGCAGGATAGGCAGCATGACGAAGCCTTGCGCTTCCAGTTGCTCGGACAGTGAGCCTTGCGGCAAGGGCAATTTACCTTTTGCGTTTTTCAGCACCATTTCCCACAGGCTGGCGGTGCTGATGACGATCTCGTATTTTTCGATTATGCGTTGTGTGGCTTTGCCCAGGCGTGCATCTGCGGTCATCCACCAATAGATCAGGTGAGTGTCGAGCAGGTATCGCTTCAAGGTAGTTCGCCGCCTGTGAGTTCATCGGCGATGGTTGCGTTGATATTGGGGGAATCCCAGTCGGCAGCTGCCTTAGGTAACCCTGCCCATGCGCCCGGCTTGCGTGCGAATTTTTGCGCGCCGATCTTGACCAGCCTGACGACAGGCACGCCTTTGTTGGCGATGATGACATCTTCACCCTCCAGCGCGGCTTGTACGAGTTTGGAGAGTTGGCTTTTGGCTTCAAGCATGTTGCATTGCATGATTAACTCCTGAAAGAAGTTTGTGTAATGCCTAAGTCTACACCTTATTGGCTAAGTTAGCCAATGGGTTGTAAGCCCTCTCCCCCGGTCCCTCTCCCGCAGGCGGGAGAGGGGAGGCAATGCTTTACCGAGTGATCGGCTTATACCGAATCCGCTTAGGTTTCGCGCCTTCCTCACCCAAACGTTTCCGTTTGTCCGCTTCATATTCCTGATAGTTGCCGTCGAAGAAGGTCCATTTGGAATCGCCTTCGCAGGCGAGGATGTGGGTGGCGATGCGGTCGAGGAACCAGCGGTCATGGGAGATCACCAGCACGCAGCCGGCAAACTCAAGCAAGGCGTCTTCCAGCGCGCGCAGGGTTTCCACGTCCAGATCGTTGGAGGGTTCGTCGAGCAGCAGCACGTTGCCGCCGGCGATGAGCGTTTGCGCCAGATGCAAACGACCGCGCTCGCCGCCGGAGAGCTGGCCGACCATTTTGCCCTGATCGGAGCCCTTGAAGTTGAAGCGGCCGATGTAGGCGCGCGCCGGGGTCTCGTACTTCCCTACGGTGAGGATGTCGTTGCCGCCGGAGATGGCGTCGAACACGGTTTTGTCGTTCTGCAGCGAGTCGCGCGCCTGATCGACGTGCGCGATCTTGACGGTGGTGCCGATCTTG
>CAYGNO010000311.1:0-1926 GCA_964351305.1 uncultured Sulfuricella sp. | reverse complement strand
CGACAACACGCTGTGGCAGCCCGGCACCGACCACGCGGGCATCGCCACGCAGATCGTCGTCGAGCGCCAGCTCGACGCACAGGGCATCAGTCGTCACGACCTGGGCCGCGAAAAATTCATCGAAAAAGTGTGGGAGTGGAAGGAATACTCCGGCAACACCATCACCCAGCAGATGCGCCGCCTCGGCACCTCGCCGGACTGGTCGCGCGAGCGCTTCACGATGGACCCCGGCTTGAACAAGACCGTCACCGAGACCTTCGTGCGCTTGTATAACGAAGGCCTGATCTATCGCGGCAAGCGTCTGGTGAACTGGGACCCGAAACTGCACACCGCCGTGTCCGACCTGGAAGTGGTGCAGGAAGAAGAAGACGGCTTCATGTGGCACATCCGCTATCCGCTCGCCGAGCCTGATACCGTGCATGGGCTGACTCACCTAACCGTCGCCACCACCCGCCCCGAGACTATGCTCGGCGACGTCGCGGTGATGGTGCATCCGGAAGACGAACGCTACAAACACCTGATCGGCAAACAGGTAAAACTGCCGCTGTGCGGGCGCGACATCCCGATCATCGCCGACGATTATGTGGACAAGGAATTCGGCACCGGCGTGGTGAAGGTCACGCCTGCGCATGACTTCAACGACTATGCGGTAGGACAGCGCCACAAGCTGCCGATGATTTGCATTCTTACCCTGGATGCAAAGATCAGCGACCATGCTCCGGAAAATTACCGTGGTATGGACCGCTTCGATGCGCGCAAGCAGATCGTCGCCGACCTCGAAGCAGCCGGGCTGCTGGAAAAGATCGACAAGCACAAGCTCAAGGTGCCGCGCGGCGACCGCACCCATGTGGTGATCGAGCCGATGCTCACCGACCAGTGGTTCGTCGCAATGAGCAAGCCCGGAAAAGAAGGAAAATCCATCACCGCACAGGCGCTGGAATGCGTAGCAAGCGGCGAGATCAGGTTCCACCCGGAGAACTGGGTGAACACCTACAACCAGTGGCTGAACAACATCCAGGACTGGTGCATTTCGCGCCAACTGTGGTGGGGGCACCAGATTCCTGCCTGGTACGGCGTGAACGGCGAGGTGTTCGTCGCGCACGACGAAGCCGAAGCGCGCCGCTTGGCGGACAATGCGGGCTATGCCGGACAACTCGACCGCGATGCCGATGTGCTCGACACCTGGTTCTCCTCCGCGCTGTGGCCGTTCTCCACGCTGGACTGGACGCCGGACTATCCGGCGAAATCCAATCCCGCGCTCGACCTGTACCTGCCGTCCAGCGTGCTGGTGACCGGCTTCGACATCATCTTCTTCTGGGTGGCGCGCATGGTGATGATGACCAAGCACATCACCGGCAAAATTCCGTTCAAAGACGTGTACGTGCACGGCCTGATCCGCGATGCGGAAGGGCAAAAGATGTCCAAGTCGAAGGGCAACGTGCTCGACCCGATTGACCTCATTGACGGCATCGCCCTCGACGAACTGGTGAAGAAACGCACCAGCGGCCTGATGAACCCGAAGCAGGCGGAGCAGATCGAGAAGCGCACACGCAGGGAGTACCCGAACGGCATCCCGGCGTTCGGCACCGATGCGTTGCGTTTCACCTTCGCCTCGCTCGCCTCGCCGGGGCGCGACATCAAGTTCGACATGCAGCGCTGCGAGGGCTATCGCAACTTCTGCAACAAGCTGTGGAACGCCTCGCGCTTCGTGCTGATGAATTGCGAGGGCAAGGACTGCGGGCTGACAGAGCATGGCAAGGACAACTGCCACAGCGGCTACCTCGATTTCTCGCCGGCCGACCGCTGGATCGTCAGCCGCTTGCAGCGCGTCGAGGACGAGGTGGCGAGACATTACGCCGACTACCGCTTCGACCTGCTGGCCAAGGCGATCTACGAATTCGTCTGGGACGAATACTGCGACTGGTA
>CAYGNO010000310.1:0-1940 GCA_964351305.1 uncultured Sulfuricella sp. | reverse complement strand
GGCGCTGTCGCGCTTGACTAAGCCGATGCCCCGTGCGAAGGTTCGGCACCATGGAAAACAACGAAGAAATCGTCAAGCTGGTGCAGGGCGTGGGCGGGCTGGTCACGCTGCCGAACGTGTTCCTCCGCATCAACCAACTGGTCGAAGACCCGAACAGCAACACCGCCGACATCGCCAGGGCGGTGAGCCAGGATCCTTCGTTCACCGTGCGCCTGCTGCGGGTGGCCAACAGCTCTTTCTACGGCTTTTCCTCGACCATCGACACCGCCGCCAAGGCCGTTGCGGTGATCGGCACCAGCCAGATCCGCAACCTGGCACTGTCGATGTCGGTCGCGCGCACTTTTGCCGGGCTGCCCAACAATCTGGTGTCGATGGACAATTTCTGGCGTCACAGCCTGTATTGCGCGCTGACCGCGCGTATCCTGGCCAGGCAGGCGCGCAAGTGCGACCCGGAGGCGCTGTTCACGGCTGGGCTGCTGCACGACATCGGCGAACTAATTATTTTCAACCGCCTCCCGGACAAGGCCAAGGAAGCTCTGCTGCTGGTGCTGGACCAGGTGGACGATCTGCCGGTGTATCAGGCCGAGCGCCAGGTCATCGGTTTCGACCACGCGCAGGTGGGCGGCGAACTGGCGCGTCAGTGGAATTTGCCCCCGCTGCTGGAGGAGTGCATCGCCTATCACCATTCCGTCGCCGAGGCTAAACGCCATCCGCGCGAAACTGCGCTGGTGCATCTGGCCAACATCCTCGCGCAAATGGCGGAAGTGGACACGCTGGACAGCGACGACGTCTCTGCCATCGACCCGCTTGCCTGGGAGCTTGCCGGTCTCGACGAGAGCGTCATCGAGCCGGTGGTGCGCGAGGCTCAGGAAGAAATCGTCGAAGCCGAGAAACTGTTCATCGGCGATTGAACGGACATTACCCCACAATCCAAACATGGCCATTGCCACCATCCCGCACCCTCCTCTGGTCTTGCCCGGATTCGAACACGTCAGGAGGAGCTGGAACAATACCTATGGCGCCTATGCCGCCCGGCTGCTGCCTGGCGAATACTACGTCACGATCAACGACGAAGGCGTCTATACCACGCTCGGCTCATGCATCTCCGCCTGCATCCGCGACCGGGTGTCCGGTGTCGGCGGCATGAACCATTTCATGCTGCCCGCTTCCGCCGACGCGGACGGCTGGAAATCGACCAGCCTGAGCGCGGCCACGCGCTACGGCAATTTTGCGATGGAGCACCTGATCAACGCGATCCTGAAGAACGGCGGGCAGCGCCAGAACCTGGAGGTCAAGCTATTCGGCGGCGGGCGCATTTTGCAGAACATGACGGACGTCGGGATGCGCAACATCGTTTTCGTCCGCGATTACCTCGAGACCGAAGGGCTCAGGGTGGTGGCGGAGGACGTGGGGGACATCTACCCGCGCATGGTGGTATATTTCCCCGCCACCGGAAAAGTGCGGGTAAAACGGCTGCGTTCCCTGCACAACAACACCATTGCCGAAGAAGAAATTCGTTATATCCATACTGTGGAAAGCAAGCCGGTGGGCGGCGATATCGAGCTTTTCTGATACATCGTGCGTTCTGTTGCAATGACTCGGGGTGCAGGACTTGTTATCATGCTGCCCTGAAATTAAAACTCCATTGAACAGGATCGCAAATGGCCAAGCCCAACTACTCGTACGAAAAACGCCAGAAAGAAATCGCCAAGAAGAAGAAGCAGGAAGAAAAGCGGCTGAAAAAAGCCGCGCAGCAGGCCGAACCATCGCAGGATGGACAGCCCCAACCGCCTGCCGACGAAACGGCGCCCACCTGATCCGAACCCCCGGCTGGCTTTTTAAAGACCCGCCATGAACAAGGAAACGCCTTCCGTGCAGCGACCAAGTGAACGCAAGCTGGCGCTGGGCGAACTGTTGCACTGGCTGGTGCAGGACGGCAT
>CAYGNO010000309.1:0-1952 GCA_964351305.1 uncultured Sulfuricella sp. | reverse complement strand
TGCTTGTCGGCGCCCAGGTCCAGGGTGCGGATGGTCACCGGCAGCCCCTTCATGTCCTGCGCCACCTTGCGGTAGGCGGCAAACTGCTCCTCCTCGTCCGGCAAATCGTCGCGGTTTAGGAACAGGAATTCGCTGCGAAATAAACCAATCCCGGTGGCGCCGGACGCCTTTACCTGCGGGATATCCTGCGGCAATTCGATATTGGCGTGCAGCTCCACCGCCGTACCGTCCAGAGTGGTGGCGGCAGTGGACTTGAGGCGTCTGAGTTTCTGCTTCTCGATTTCCCACTGGCTCTGGCGCAGCTTGTATTCGGCCAGGATCTGCTTGTCCGGGTTGACGATCACCACGCCCTGCTGTCCATCCACGATCAACAGCTCGTTTTCGTGGATCAGCTGGCGCGCGTGGTGCAGCGCCACGATCGAGGGGATGTTCAGGCTGCGCGCGACAATCGCGGTATGCGAGGTCGCGCCGCCGACATCGGTGATGAACGCGGCGAAACGCTGCTGCTTGAACAGCATCATGTCGGCGGGGGAAAGATCATGCGCCACCAGGATCCGGCTCACATCGGCGCTTGCCGGCTGGCTGACCGAACCGGGGTGGCCGAGCAGCTCCTTGAGCACGCGCTCCACCACTTGCACCACGTCGGCCTTGCGTTCGCGCAGGTAGCCGTCCTCGATCTGCTCGAACTGGGAGAGCAGCGCGTCCATCTGCTGCTTCAGCGCCCATTCCGCGTTGATGCGTTGCTCCCTGATCAGGCTGCTCGGTGCCTTGGATAGCGTGCCGTCCGCCAGAATCAGCAAATGCAGATCGAGAAAGGCGTCGAATTCCGCCGGGGATCCGGCGGGGATATTCACCCGCAGCGCCTCCAGTTCGAGGCGGGCGGCGGCTATCGCCGCCTCGAAACGGGCGATCTCATTCGGAACCTGCTCCGATGACAGGGCGTAAAGGGGAACCTCCAGAGCCGCATGGGAGATCAAATGGGCATAGCCGATGGCGATGCCGCCGGACACTCCAACGCCATGCATGGCAAAACTCATGGATTTCCCCTCATGCCGAATGGCCACGAAAAAGCATAAAAGCCACAAACCTCATTCTTGTGCATTTTGTGCCTCTTTGCGGCTATCAAATCATTCCCCCTCGCCGAAACGGTCGGCGATCAAGGCCGCCAGGGCCTGCATCGCCTCGCCTTCGTCGGCACCGTCGATCTCGAGGCGGATAGTGCTGCCCTTGTTCGCCGCCAGCATCATCACGCCCATTATGCTTTTGGCATTGACGCGCCGCTCGTTGCGCTCAATCCAGATTTCGCTCTTGAACTGGCCCGCCATCTGGGTCAGCTTGGCGGAGGCGCGTGCGTGCAGGCCGAGCTTGTTAACGATCTCTATGTCTTGCTGTAACATCGCAGGCTTCCTTGGTAACGTGAACCACTCCATCGTGGCCGCCGGAGAGGGCTTTCTCCGCCACCGCTTCGAGCGAGTCGTTGCGATAAGTGAGCGCCCGCACCAGCATCGGCAGATTGACCCCGGCGACGCACTCCACCCGGCCAGGATCGACCAGGCGGCAGGCGATGTTGCTCGGCGTGGCGCCATACATATCGGTCAGCACCAGCACCCCGCTGCCATCGTCAAGACCCGCTATCATCTCCCGCACCTGCGGCGACAGCCGACCGGGGTCGTCCTGGACTGCCACCCCGAACTGTTGCAGCCGCGGCTGGGGGCCGCCGAATACGTGGCTGGCGCAGTGGATCAGACTGTCGCCCAGGGTGCCATGCGCGATGATTAGAATGCCGATCATTTTTGGGTGTCCTTCGTTCCCGCTGCGAGCAAAAGCGTGATTTTACCTTAGTACTGAGGCGAGGGGTAAGGGGCAAGAGGCTATAGGATTGTCGCTTCGCGGATTTCCCCATGGCCCATGGCCCATCGCCCATCGCCCATCGCCCATCGCCTGTCTTTAGG
>CAYGNO010000308.1:0-1957 GCA_964351305.1 uncultured Sulfuricella sp. | reverse complement strand
CTTCAGAGATCCCGCTGCCGCCTCATCATCCTCAATAATCAGCAATTTCACCATGACCCACCCGCCAGATTATATAGAATATACATCAATATATGATAGCATCTATCTGTTTAATAATTATTTTACTGATATGCCCGGCTTTCCGGAACGCAGCGAACCGATCACACTCGCATAGCCGAAACCCTGCTGGTTGAATATCTCCAGCACGCTTTCCACCTCTTCCTGGGCGCAGGTCACCAGCAAACCGCCGCTGGTTTGCGGATCGCACAGCATATTTCTCTGCCATTCCGGCAGGGTTGCGGGCAAAGTCACCTCGTGCCCATAACTCGCCCAGTTGCGCGCAGCCGCACCCGGCGCATAACCCTGTTTTGCCAGATTCAGCGCTACCGGGAGCAAGGGCAAACGATCAAATTCGACCTCGGCAGCCAGCCTGGAGCCGTGGCAGATTTCCAGCAGATGGCCCAGCAATCCAAAGCCGGTAACATCGGTCAGCCCATGCACGCCCGGCATGGGTGCCAGCACCGACCCCGGCGTGTTGAGCTGGGTGGTGCTGGCGATCATCTGGCGATAGCCCTCATCCGACAGCTCGTTTTTCTTCAATGCGGCGCTCATGATGCCGATGCCGAGCCCCTTGCCGAGTATCAGCGCATCGCCCGCCTGGGCCTGATCGTTGCGCTTGACCCGGTCGGGATGGACAATGCCCAGCGCGACCAGGCCATAGATCGGCTCGACGGAATCGATCGAATGGCCGCCCCCAATCGGGATGCCCGCCGCCGCGCACACCGATTCGCCGCCCTTGAGGATTTCACGGATCACCTCGACCGGCAGCTTGGCCGTAGGCATGCCGACGATGGCCAGCGCCATGATCGGCTGGGCGCCCATGGCGTAGATATCCGAAATCGCATTGGTGGCGGCAATACGTCCGAAATCGAACGGATCGTCCACGATCGGCATGAAGAAATCGGTGGTCGCGACAATCGCCTGCGCCGCATTCAAGCGGTAAACTGCGGCATCGTCGCTGGATTCGATCCCGACCAGCAGATCGGGAAAGCTTGCGCGCGCCGGCATGGTGGAGAGGATTTCACGCAAAACCGATGGGGAAATTTTGCAGCCGCAGCCCCCGCCATGCGAGAACTCTGTTAACTTGACATTCATACTATAATTTCTCGACCTTTAAATTTCTCTTGATACCCAATGATTTTCACAAGCAATGACCGCGAGCATAACACCCTTGCAGCCGAGGGCTTAACCCTAGCACAGTTGGCCCAGTTTGACGACATCATCGACGTGCGCTCGCCTTCCGAATTCCGCGAGGATCACATCCCCGGCGCCGTGAATTTTCCGGTGCTGAATGACGAGGAGCGCGCACGGGTCGGCACCATCTACAAACAGACCTCGGCCTTCGATGCCAAGAAAATCGGCGCGGCGCTGGTTGCGCGCAACATCGCCGACCATGTGGAACAGCATTTTTCCGGCAAGCCGAAAAACTGGCGACCCCTGGTCTACTGCTGGCGCGGCGGCAGCCGTAGCGGCGCGATGACACACATCCTGAACCAGATCGGATGGCGCGCCCAGCAGTTGAAAGGCGGCTACAAAGCCTACCGCACCATGGTGCTGGCAACGCTGCAAACCCTGCCCGTCCGCTTCCGCTACCGGGTTATCTGCGGCCCTACCGGTTCCGGCAAAAGCCGCCTGCTGGCCGCGCTGGATGAATTGGGCGCGCAGGTACTGGATCTGGAAGGACTCGCCGCCCACCGCGGCTCGATCCTGGGCAGCTTGCCCGATGCTGACCAGCCGCCTCAAAAACTGTTCGAAAGCCGGCTCTGGGAAGCGCTACAAAAATTCGACCCCGACCATCCGGTGTACGTGGAAGCGGAAAGCAAAAAAATCGGCAATATTCGGGCGCCCGACGCCTTGCTGGAGGAAATGTGGCAACACGGCCAGTGCGTCCGTGTCG
>CAYGNO010000307.1:0-1957 GCA_964351305.1 uncultured Sulfuricella sp. | reverse complement strand
CGCGAATGCGGTCGCAAATCGCGGCGAGGGCGCCGCTCCCACAGCGGTATTTTGGTTCTAATGGATAATCTAGGATGATTTCAGGCGCTGTTCTGGCCGCCGGTGCCTTTGCCCTGCTGATCAGCGGTTGCGCATCGACAAAGTCGAGCGCACCTGTGGTCGAGCGTGCTTCCGTGGCCCAGAAGGCACCCGCAAAAACCAGGAAGGACGGGGACTTTCGCCCCCAGACCTATACTGTTCAGAAGGGCGATACTCTGTATGGCATTGCGCTGGAGCATGGCTTCGACTACAAGGAAGTGGCGGAATGGAACGGCATCACATCGCCCTACACCATACATATCGGCCAGTCTGTGAAGTTTAATGATTCTCCGCAGACAGTAGTGGTCACTCCGTTGAAAACCGGAGCGGCGGCGGAAACCCGGCAAACCGGCGAGGATACGTTGCTGAAGACCCAGCCCAAGGCGGTCAAGCTGGCTTACTCAGAACAGGCGGAAAAATCTTCCACGGCCAGGACAGAACCCCAGGACAAGCCAGCAGCGGCAGAATTGCCGGCAGATAAAAAAGAGGGCATCCAGGCCGAGGATGATGAGCGGGTTGAATGGAACTGGCCCACCTCAGGCAAGGTCATAACGTCATTCAATGAGGCATCCAATTCTGGCAAGGGCCTGGACATCGGCGGTAAGAGCGGCCAGCCGGTTCTCGCTGCGGGACCGGGCAAAGTGGTTTATAGCGGCAACGGACTGCGTGGTTATGGAAAACTGGTGATCATCAAGCATAACAGGACTTATTTGAGCGCCTACGCACACAATCACAAGATTCTGGTCAAGGAAGGGCAGAATGTGACCAGGGGCCAGAAAATTGCCGAAATGGGTGATTCCGATGCCGATCAGGTCAAGCTGCATTTCGAGATACGGCGTTTTGGCAAACCGGTCGATCCGATGAAATACCTGCCCAGCGACAAATCCTGATGAGCGAAGATACTTACAGCGAAGAAGATGAGTTCCTGAGCGAAGACAAGGCCCCTCCGGACGAGGAGAAGGCCGAGGTGCCGCCGGAACGGCTTGAGCAGCCTGGCGAGCCGCTGCATGACCCGACCCTGATTTACCTTAATGAAATCGGGAAAAATGCCTTGCTGACCGCGGCCGAGGAGTACAGCCTGGCATGCCGGGTAACCCAGGGCGACTTCGAAGCCCGCCAGCGCATGATCGAATGCAACCTCCGCCTGGTAGTCAGCATCGCGAAACACTATATCAACCGTGGCATGGCCCTGCTGGATCTGATCGAGGAAGGCAACCTGGGGCTCATACATGCCCTGGAAAAATTCGATCCGGAGCGGGGGTTCCGTTTTTCCACCTACGCCACCTGGTGGATACGGCAGAACATCGAACGCGCCATCATGAACCAGTCGCGCACTATCCGCATTCCGGTGCATGTAATCCGGGAGATGAACGTCTGTCTGCGGGCGTTTCGTCACCTTGAAGTCCACAAGGGCAACGAACCCAGCGTGGAAGAGGTGGCGCACTTGCTGGGCAAGCCGGTGGCCGATGTGCGCTACGTGCTGAACCTGAATGAACACATGGCATCCCTGGATACGCCGCTGGATATCGACCCGAGCCTCTCCCTGAGCGATGCGATTCCCGACGAGAATGCCCTTTCGCCCGAGCTGCAACTGCAACACACCGAGCTTGAGGCGCTCGTGCGTCAGTGGCTGGAGGAGCTGGGAGTCAAACAGCGCTGCGTGGTAGAGCGGCGCTTTGGCTTGAATGGGCACGCCATTCACACCCTGGAGGAAGTGGCTGACACCCTGGATATTACCCGTGAGCGGGTGCGCCAGATTCAGGTGGAGACCTTGAAACTTTTGCGCCACAGCTTGAAGCGCAAGGGGATATCGCGAGACGATACGCTCTGAGTCTTGTTTATCCGGGATTATCCATTAGCGCCAAAACCACTGTAGGAG
>CAYGNO010000306.1:0-1958 GCA_964351305.1 uncultured Sulfuricella sp. | reverse complement strand
CGCTGCCACCATCACCACGCCAGCCAGTCCGCCGACCAGCGCATGCGAGGACGAGGAGGGGATGCCGCGCCACCAGGTCAGCAGATTCCACGCGATCGCGCCGAGCAGGCCGCAAAATACGATGGTCAGCGCCGTCACCCGGTCGAGGTCGTCCAGCGTGACAAATTTGCCGATGGTGTTGGCGACTGCGGTGCCGCCCAGCAAGGGGCCGAGGAATTCGAAGAAAGCCACCACCAGCACCGCCTGCACCGGCGTCATCGCGCGCGAGGCGATCACCGTGGCGATGATGTTGGCCGCATCGTGGAAGCCGTTGGTGTACTCGAACAGCAGCACCACAATGATGGTGGCGAGAGCCAGGACGAGGATGGTGTCCATGCGGCGTCAGCCCGTAGCGCTTGTTAGCCTTTTAATCCCGCAGTCAGATGCGGTTTGATGACATCCAGCAACAGCGGATGGATGTTGGGGTTGCCCGCGCAGAGGTGACCGGTCTTGAGGAAGGTGTCGGAGCCGTGCAGGTCGCTGACCATGCCGCCCGCTTCGGTGATCAGCAGGCAGCCTGCGGCGATGTCCCACGGCTTGAGTCCGGTCTCGAAGAAGCCGTCGTAGCGTCCCGCCGCCACCCAGGCCAGATCCAGCGCGGCGGAACCGGGGCGGCGCAGGCCGGCGGTCTTCTGTATCAGGTCTTTGAAGATCGCCAGATAGGCATCCATGTGCTCGAAGCGGGTGTACGGGAAGCCGGTGCCGATCAGGCTGTCGGCAAGGTGCAGGCGTTTGGTGACGCGCAGGCGTTTATCGTTGAGGAATGCGCCGCGTCCGCGCGTGGCGGTGAACAGTTCGTTCTTGGTCGGGTCGTATACTACTGCCTGGGTGATGATGCCCTTGTGCTGCAACGCGATGGACACGGAATATTGCGGCAGGCCGTGCAAAAAATTGGTCGTTCCGTCCAGCGGGTCGATGATCCACAGGAACTCCGACTCGCCTTGGGCGCCGCTCTCTTCTGCTAGAATCGCATGGGTCGGATAGGCCTCCAGCAAGGTCTGGATGATGGTCTGCTCGGCGGCGCGATCCACTTCGCTGACGAAATCCGCGTGGGATTTTTTGGAGATGGTGAGGTGGTCGATCTTGTCGGCGGAACGGTGGATCAGGTTGCCGGCGCGACGCGCGGCCTTCACCGCGATGTTGAGCATGGGGTGCATAAAGTTACGACCTTTTTAATGAGCTGGGGAAATCGGAAAGCACTGAGCTGTTTCCTCGGCGCCCATTTTAGTTGGAATTACGCTTTGTATAAACAGAATCTTACGGAGAACACCGTTTTATGGAAAACATAAGGGTCGTTCTCAGCCACACCACCCACCCGGGCAATATCGGCGCGGCGGCGCGCGCGATGAAAACCATGGGGTTGCGCCATCTGTACCTGATCAACCCGAGGCATTTCCCCGACCCGCAGGCCGATGCGATGGCTGCTGGTGCGGACGATGTTTTGCGCGGGGCGGTGGTGTGCGGCTCCATCGACGAGGCGCTGCACGGCGTGGCGTTCACGGTGGCGATGACCGCACGGCTGCGCGACATTTCCATCGAAGTGAAAACGCCGCGTGCGGCGGCGCCGCTGTTGCTGCAACAGGCGGCGCAACAGCCGGCGGCACTGCTGTTCGGCACCGAGATGTCCGGCCTGACCAACGAAGAAATGGGCAAGGCGCAGGCGTTGGTGAATATTCCCGCCAATCCGGATTTTTCCTCGCTCAACCTGGCGGCGGCGGTGCAGGTGATGGGCTACGAATTAAATGCGGCGACGCAAAACTATGTGCCGGACGTGCCGGAAATCCGGCCCGCCACGCATGAGCAAATGGAGGGGCTTTTTGCGCATCTGGAAAAAACCCTGCTGGAGATCGGTTTTTTCACCACGCAAAACCCGGCGCGCATGATGCAGCGCCTGCGCCGTTTGTATGCCCGCGCCCGGC
>CAYGNO010000305.1:0-1973 GCA_964351305.1 uncultured Sulfuricella sp. | reverse complement strand
CCCGGCTGCACTACCGAAGCGCAACAGTTCCGCGATCTTTATCCGGAATTTCAGGCCCTTGGCTGCCAAATTTTCGGCATCTCGCGCGACAGCCTGAAGTCCCACGATAATTTCAGAGCGAAACAGAATCTGCCGTTCGAGTTGCTCAGCGACAAGGAAGAAGCCGCCTGCAATCTGTTCGGTGTCATCAAAATGAAGAATATGTATGGTAAACAGGTCAGGGGCATCGAACGCAGCACCTTCGTCATCGACGGCGGCGGCGTGTTGCGGCGCGAATGGCGCGGCGTGAAGGTTGCCGGTCATGCCCAGGAAGTGGTTAATTTCATCGAGACGCTTAAATAAAGGGTTCCCAATGGCACGAAAGTCGCACATACATTCCAAGATATTCGTTCTAGATACCAACGTGCTGATGCATGACCCGTCGAGCCTGTTCCATTTTGAAGAGCACGACATCTTCCTGCCGATGATCACTCTGGAAGAACTGGACAACAACAAGAAGGGCATGACCGAGGTCGCACGCAATGCGCGCCAGGCCAGCCGCTTCCTGGATGAGATCGTCACCGGCGCCCAGACCGCGATGGAAGACGGTTTTCCCCTCTCCATCAACGATCGCAACTGTAGCGGGCGCCTGTTCCTGCAAACCCAGCAGATGAACGGTGAACTGCCCGCCGGCATGCCGACCAGCAAGGCCGACAACCAGATCATCAGCGTGGTAATGCACCTGCAGCAGCAATACCCCAAGCGCGAGGTCATCCTGGTGTCGAAGGACATCAACATGCGCATCAAGGCCCGCGCCTTGGGCTATGCAGCGGAGGATTACTTCAACGACAAGGTGCTGGAAGACACCGATCTGCTTTATACCGGGCTCAAGGCGCTGCCGGCGGACTTCTGGGATTCGCACGGCAAGGGCATGGAATCCTGGCAGGCATCCGGCCACACTTTTTATCGCATCAAGGGGCCGCTTTGTTCCAGTCTGCTGATTAATGAGTTCGTCTATTTCGAATACGACAACCCGTTCCACGCCATCGTCCGGGAGCAGAACGGCAAAACCGCCGTACTCGAAACGGTGAAGGATTTTGCCCACCAGAAACACAGCGTCTGGGGCATCACCGCGCGCAACCGCGAACAGAATTTTGCGCTCAACCTGCTGATGAACCCGGACGTGGACTTCATCACCCTGCTCGGCCAGGCCGGCACCGGCAAGACCCTGCTCACCCTGGCCTCCGCCCTGACGCAGACGCTGGACCAGAAGCTTTACAGTGAAATCATCATGACCCGCGTCACCGTCCCGGTCGGGGAAGACATCGGCTTCCTGCCCGGCACCGAGGAAGAAAAAATGGCGCCGTGGATGGGCGCGCTGGAAGACAATCTGGATGTGCTCAACAAGACCGACGAGAATGCGGGCGACTGGGGACGTGCCGCGACGCAGGATCTGATCCGCTCGCGGGTCAAGATCAAGTCGCTCAACTTCATGCGCGGCCGCACCTTCCTGAATAAATTCCTGATCATCGACGAAGCGCAGAACCTGACGCCCAAACAGATGAAAACCCTGGTCACCCGCGCCGGTCCCGGCACCAAGGTGGTCTGCCTCGGCAACATCGCGCAGATCGACACGCCCTACCTGACCGAGGGCAGCTCCGGGTTGACTTACGTGGTGGACCGGTTCAAGGGGTGGGAACACTCTGGGCACGTCACGCTGATGCGCGGCGAGCGGTCAAGGCTGGCGGATTATGCGGCGGAGGTGCTTTAATTCAGGGCATGTAGGGTGTGCCGTGCGCACCATGGTGCGTGGAACGCACCCTACTTCAATTCTTGCTGCTCTTTGTGCAATTCATAATACCGGGCAAACAAGGCTTCCAACTCGTCGATCACCTCGACGGCCGGCTTGCCATGCATGACATGTTTCATCATCAACGCCGAGGTTTCGTGCAGCAGCTTGTCAGGATTCAGCATCGGATAGGTTTCCCGCAGCC
>CAYGNO010000304.1:0-1974 GCA_964351305.1 uncultured Sulfuricella sp. | reverse complement strand
GAGGTTTCGTGCAGCAGCTTGTCAGGATTCAGCATCGGATAGGTTTCCCGCAGCCGCTTGATCGCCTTGACCACAGATTCTTCGGCAGGGCGTGGAATAGCCAGGGGTTCCCGAGGAACGGCAACGTCGACAGCCGGATTACGGGCGGCAAGAAATTCGACAAAGGCGAATACGGTATCCTGCTGCTCTGCGGAAAGCGTCTCCAGCAGGCGCAGCAGTTTCTTCTCTTCGGGCTTCACGGATTGAGGTTACTTCAGTGCCGCAGTCGTGAAATCCAGGAAGGACTGCAACAACTTGGAGCGGAATTTTTCCGTGGCATAAACCACCGACAGCGGTCGAATCAGGCGCGGTTCCAATGGCACGGCGACCAGATCGCCGAGTTTGACTTCCTTGAGGATGGTAGCGCGCGAAACTATCGCAATGCCCAGCCCCGCCTCAACCGCCCCCTTGATCGCTTCCGGGCTGCCCAGTTCCATCGCGATATTCAGGTCATCCGGCGAAATGCCGGCGCGCTTGAAGTAATCGTCCACCACCTCGCGCGTGCCTGAACCGGCTTCACGACTGATGTAGGGCTGGACGGCAAGCCTTTCTGCCGATGCCGAGGAAAGCCCGGACAGTTCATGCTGCGCCGAGCAGATCATCACCAACTCATCTTCGCAGCACACTTCCGATTTCAGGCTGGGATGATGGGAAGGCGCCTCGATCAGGCCGATATCGAGGGTGTGGTCAGCGACCTTGGATTCGACTGTTTCCGAGTTTGCCACCGTGAGCCGCGCCTGAACCTGGGGGTAGCGCGCCTTAAAGTCTCCCAGCATGCGCGGCAGCATGTATTCCGCAATGGTCGTGCTGGCGCCGATCAGCAGCGTGCCGCCGACCTCCCCGGTCATTTCCGTCAAACGGGTTTCCATTTCCGCGGTCAGGTTCAGGATGCGCTCGGCGTATTCCATCGCCAGACGCCCTGCCGGCGTCAGTGCGATCTTGCTGTGGCTGCGCTCGAACAAACGGGTATTGAAATGTTCTTCCAGCTGCTTGACCTGGAACGTGACCGCAGGCTGGGTCATGAACAGTATCTCGGCAGCCTTGGTGAAGCTCAATTGTTTGGCAACGGTGTAAAAAACCTGAAGTCGGCGGTCGGCCATAAGGGATCATAAGCAAATTTAATGGTCTTATATTCAATCACAAATTGAGGCGCAAAGCTAGGCTAAACCCCAACTTTGATTGGCCGCATGGCACCCCGCATGGTTTCATGGTATAAAGCTGAGGGCTTGCTTTCTGCCCCTGAAAAACGAACGGAATTTTCCCAGAAAAACAGATGAAGCGCGGCTTTTACACTATTCTGTCGGCCCAATTTTTTTCCGCACTGGCCGATAATGCCCTGCTTATCATCGCCATTTTCGCCCTGCGCGACATGCGCGCACCGGCCGAATTCGAACCCCTGCTCAAGCTGTTCTTCACCGTTTCCTACGTATTCCTCGCCGCGTTTGTCGGCGCTTTTGCCGACTCGATGCCCAAAGGCCGGGTGATGCTTATCAGCAACGGTGTCAAAATCATCGGCTGCCTGATGATGTTTGCCGGCGTACACCCGCTGGCCGCCTATGCGGTCGTCGGTCTTGGCGCCGCCGCTTACTCCCCCGCCAAGTACGGCATCCTCACCGAACTGCTGCCGCACCGCCTGCTGGTGGTCGCCAACGGCTGGATCGAAGGGCTGACAGTGATGGCAATCATCCTCGGCACCGTGGTAGGAGGTCTGCTGGTCGAGCCAGCCATCGCCCAAGCCCTGTTGAGCCTCGATTTCCCGATGATCGACACCGGCATCGACACGATCCCGGAGATGAGCATCGGCATCATCGGCAGCATTTACCTGATTGCCGCAGCTTTCAACCTGTACATCCCCGATACCGGAGTGGACCACCGGATCCTGAAGAAAAATCCGCTCTATCTGTTACACGATTTCAACCACTGCCTGAAGCTGCT
>CAYGNO010000303.1:0-1985 GCA_964351305.1 uncultured Sulfuricella sp. | reverse complement strand
GAGTACGAGGAGTACGAGGCTAGCGGAGTGATATGACAATATGATTAAACCCGATCAAAATCGGGCAAATGCGCATGCCGTGTGCTAGCTTTAGAGAGTGCTACCTCATTCCGAGCTTTGCCATCAGCCATGCATATCGCCAGCCTGCCGATTGCCGATGCGCTTGCCAGCCTCAAGGCTTCCGAAAATGGCCTGAGTTCCGTCGAAGCCGACAGGCGCCTGCGCGAATTCGGCCGCAACCATATCGAAGAAATAAAAGGCCGGCCCCTCTGGATACGCTTCCTGAGCGAGTTCACGCATTTCTTCGCGCTGATCCTGTGGGTCGCCGCAGGGCTGGCGCTGTTTGCCGAAACCCGCAGCGCCGGCGAAGGCATGTGGCAACTCGGCGCCGCCATCGTCGCGGTCATCCTGATCAACGGCCTGTTTTCCTTCTGGCAGGAATATCGCGCCGAACGCGCCATCGCCGCACTCAGGCGCCTGCTGCCGCAACTCGTCAAGGTCGTGCGCGATGGACAGCTCCAGACGCTTGCCGCCGAACTTCTGGTGCCTGGAGATATGCTCCTGCTCGAAGAAGGCGACAATGTGCCGGCGGATTGCCGGCTGATCCGGGCAACGGGCATACGGGTGAACATGTCGACCGTCACCGGGGAATCCCTGCCCAAGGCGCGCAGCGCCGAAGGCATCGACAACGGGATGGCGCTGGATGCCAAAAATCTGCTGCTGGCGGGTACCTCCCTGGTATCGGGACAGGGTCGGGCGGTGATTTTTGCCACCGGGATGCGTACCGAATTCGGCAAGATTGCCCACCTGACGCAGACCGCGGGCGAGCCGGGGTCGCCCCTGCAACGCGAGATAGCAAGGCTTTCCAGGCTGGTGGCGGTGTTCGCCTCGGCACTCGGACTGGTTTTCTTCGTCATCGGCTATGCCATCGGCCTGCCGTTCTGGGACAACCTGATGTTCGCCATCGGCATCATCGTCGCCAACGTGCCGGAGGGATTGCTGCCTACCGTCACCCTGTCGCTGGCCATGGCGACCCAGCGCATGGCGAAACGCAATGCCCTGGTGCGTCACCTGCCGGCGGTCGAGACGCTGGGATCGACCACCGTGATCTGTTCCGACAAGACCGGCACCCTCACCCAGAACCGGATGAGCGTGCAGCAGGTTTTCATCAATCGCGGATTGCTGCATGCGGACGATTCCGCCGCATGGCCGGCAAATGCCCACCTGCTGCGCAATGCGCGGCACTGCCACAATCTGAAGCGTGGCAAACGGAACGGTCAGGATGCCTGGCTGGGCGACCCGATGGAAATCGCCCTGGCCGAATTTGCTTGCGCAGCGGGAAGTATGGAAAACGATGACGAACTGCAGCGCATCGACGAAATACCATTCGACAGCGACCGCCGCCGCATGTCGGTCGTCGTCACCCTTCGCGGCGAGCGCTGGATTTACTGCAAGGGCGCACCCGAGACGGTGCTGGGTTTGTGCGATCACATCGACGACAACGGCAGAACGAAGCCATTGGACCAGGCTGACCGCAAGCGCATCGGCAACAGCCAGGAATCCATGGCCGGCCTGGGGCTGCGCGTGCTGGCCTGCGCTTACCGTAAGCTTGCCGAGGATGAAACTCCCGAGGAACGGCAATTGGTGCTGTCGGGCTTGATCGGCTTGCAGGATCCACCCCGCCCCGAAGTCCCCGAGGCCATCGCCCGCTGCCGTTCGGCCGGCATCAAGGTCATCATGGTGACCGGCGACCATCCGCAAACGGCAGTAGCGATAGGCCGCGAGATCGGACTGGTGCTGAGCGAGCATCCGGTGGTCGTGCGCGGCGAAGCATTGCGAAAAATGAGCCCGGCGCAATTGCAACTCGCGCTCGACAATCCGGAGATACTGTTCACGCGCGTCACGGCTGAACAGAAGATGCTGATCGTGCAGGCGCTGAAAAGCAAGGACGACATCGTCGCGGTCACCGGGGACGGGGTGAACGA
>CAYGNO010000302.1:0-1994 GCA_964351305.1 uncultured Sulfuricella sp. | reverse complement strand
CCGCCCGGCGCCTGCACCTCGGCGACATCGCCGGCGAATTTGCCGATCAGTGCGCGGGCAATCGGCGAACCGATGGAAATCTTGCCCTGCTTGATGTCGGCCTCGTCGTCGCCGACGATCTGGTAGGTCACGGCTTCACCGCTTGCCATATCTTCCAGATCGACGGTGGCGCCGAACACGCAACGGCCTTCGGCATCGAGCTCCTTGGGGTCGATGATCTGGGCATTGGACAGCTTGAACTCGACCTCGGCAATGCGCCCCTCGACGAAGCTCTGCCGTTCCTTGGCCGCATCGTATTCGGCGTTCTCGGACAAGTCGCCGTGCGAGCGGGCCTCGGCAATGGCGGCGATCACGTTCGGACGCTCGACGGTTTTCAGGTTATGCAGTTCGGCGCGCAGCAATTCGACGCCGTTAGTTGTCAATGGAACCTTGCTCATTTTCCCCTCGGATTTCTTTTGATTACGACTTGGACAGCCTGGCGTGCAAGCCCTGCAGGTCATACACCTGCAATTCCTTCATGTGCCGAATGCCGGCGCAGGCGGCGCGCGCTCCGGCCAGCGTGGTGTAGTAGGTGATCTTGTTCTGCAAGGCGGCATTGCGCATGGCGTAGGAATCATGCACGCCGCGCTTGTCCTCGACGGTGTTGACGATCAGGTTGATGTCGCCGTTCTTGATCATGTCCACAATGTGGGGACGACCCTCATGCACCTTGTTCACCGGCGTCACTGCCAGGCCCGCTGCGGAAAGGGCCGCCGCCGTGCCGCGCGTGGCGACCAGGTTGAAGCCCTGCTCCGCCAGTATCCTGGCAATATCCATGACCTTATCCTTGTCGCTGCCGCGCACGCTGATGAAAGCGCGTCCGCTGGAGGGCAGCTTCACCCCGGTAGCGAGCTGCGACTTGACGAAAGCCTCGGCAAAAGTCGCGCCCACCCCCATCACCTCGCCGGTGGACTTCATCTCCGGACCGAGGATGGTGTCCACGCCCGGGAACTTGATGAACGGGAACACCGCTTCCTTGACGGAATAGTAAGGCGGCACCACTTCGCGGGTGACGCCCTGCTCCTTGAGGGTGCGCCCGGCCATGCAGCGCGCCGCAATCTTCGCCAGTTGCAAACCGGCGGCCTTGGACACGAACGGCACGGTGCGCGAGGCGCGCGGATTGACTTCGAGCACGTACACCGTCTCGCCCTGGATGGCGAACTGCACGTTCATCAGCCCGACCACGTTCAGGCCCTTGGCCATCAGCACGGTCTGGCGCCGCATTTCGTCCTGGATCGCGGGAGAAAGACTATAGGGCGGCAGCGAGCAGGCGGAATCGCCGGAATGCACGCCGGCCTCCTCGATATGCTCCATCACCCCTCCGATCAGCACGTCCGTGCCGTCGCAGATCGCGTCCACGTCCACTTCGGTGGCGTCGTTGAGGAAGCGGTCGAGCAGCACCGGCGAGTCGTTGGAAACCTTCACCGCCTCGCGCATGTAGCGTTCCAGGTCAGCCTGCTGGTGAACGATCTCCATCGCCCGGCCGCCCAGCACGTAGGAAGGCCGCACCACCAGCGGATAGCCGATTTCCTCGGCCAGCCGGATCGCTTCTTCCGGCGCACGGGCGGTGCGGTTGGGCGGCTGCTTCAAGCCCAGCTCTTGCAGCAATTTCTGGAAGCGCTCGCGGTCTTCGGCGGCATCGATCATATCCGGGCTGGTGCCGATGATCGGCACGCCGTTGGCTTCAAGGTCGCGAGCCAGTTTCAGCGGGGTCTGGCCGCCGTACTGGACGATCACGCCGACGGGCTTCTCCACCGCCACCACCTCGAGCACGTCTTCCAGGGTCAGCGGCTCGAAGTACAGGCGGTCGGAGGTATCGTAGTCGGTCGAGACGGTTTCCGGATTGCAGTTGACCATGATGGTCTCGTAACCATCCTCGCGCATGGCGAGCGCAGCGTGTACGCAGCAGTAGTCGAACTCGATGCCCTGGCCGATGCGGTTCGGCCCGCCGCCCA
>CAYGNO010000301.1:0-1997 GCA_964351305.1 uncultured Sulfuricella sp. | reverse complement strand
TGATCGGCGGCGAAACCGCCGAGATGCCCGGCATGTACCCGGCGGGCGAATACGACCTCGCCGGCTTTGCCGTCGGCGCAGCGGAAAAAGACCAGCTCATCAACGGCTCGACCATCGCCGCCGGCGACGCGGTGCTCGGACTGGCCTCCAGCGGCGCGCACTCGAACGGCTATTCGCTGATCCGCAAGATCATCGAGCGCAGCGGCATCGACCTGAATGCCGATTTCCACGGCCGCCCCCTGCGCGACGTGGTGCTGGCGCCGACGCGCATCTACGTCAAGCCGATGCTGGCGCTGATGGAACAACTGCCGGTCAAGGGCATGGCCCACATCACCGGCGGCGGCCTGCTAGAGAACATCCCGCGCGTGCTGCCGGAAAACCTGACGGCGGTGCTGCAAAAAGACAGCTGGGACATGCCGCCGCTGTTTTCCTGGATGCAACAGGAAGGCAACGTGGCCGAGAAGGAAATGCACCGCACTTTCAACTGCGGCATCGGCATGGCGGTGATCGTCGCCGCTGCGGATGCCGGGCGCGCCATGCAGTTGCTGCGCGATGCGGGCGAAACGGTATGGCAGATCGGCAGCGTCGAGAAAAGAACCGAAGGGCAGCCCCAGACCGTGGTGCAATGAAATCCATCGTCATCCTCATCTCCGGGCGCGGCAGCAACATGCAGGCGATCCTGGAGGCCAACCTGCCTGTCAGAATCGCCGCCGTCATCAGCAGCAACCCCAACGCCATGGGTCTGGAAATCCCACGGCAGCAAGGCATTCCCGTCCATGCGCTAAACCACCGCGACCACCAAAGCCGCGAGGAATTCGACGCCGTCCTGGCCGCCAGAATCAATGAATTCAACCCCGACCTGGTGGTGCTGGCAGGCTTCATGCGCATCCTCACGCCAAAATTCGTCAATGATTACAATGGCCGGCTGATGAATATCCACCCCTCGCTGCTGCCGGCATTCACGGGGCTCAACACCCACGCCCGCGCCCTGAGCGAGGGGGTGAAGATTCATGGCTGCACCGTGCATTTCGTCACCCCCAACCTCGACAAGGGCCCGATCATCGTCCAGGCAGCCGTGGCAGTCCTGCCCGGCGACACCGAAGAGACGCTGGGAGCACGGGTGCTGGAACAGGAGCACAAGATCTATCCCCAGGCGATCCGCTGGTTTGCCGAAGACCGGCTGACCGTCACCCCGGATTGCAATGTCATCCTGCAAAACCAGCAGACTGTCGAGACGGCCTTGCGCTCACCGTGGGAAGCGCAATGAAAAACCTGTTGGCCATACTGTGCAGCCTGTGGATGGGGGCAGCGCTGGCCGCTGCCCCGCACCAGATTGCCGCCACCTACAGCCTCGCCAAGCAAGGTCAGAAAATTGGCACCGTCACTGAAACCTTCAAGCAGACGGATGGCCGCTATCAGCTCGAGAGCGTCACCTCCGCCACCGGCGTCTACGCCATTTTCATGAAGGGAAAAATCCGCCTGATCAGCAGCGGGGACGTGACCGACCACGGCCTGCGCCCACGGCACTTCGAACATCAGCGCGCCGCCGATCCGGCCAAGACCGTCCAGGCCGATTTCGACTGGGAGAAGATGAACCTCACCCACAGCTTCGACGGCAGAACTGAAAATGTCGCCCTGGAACCCGGCGCCCAGGACCGCATCAGCCTGCAGTACCAGTTCATGTTCGCGCCGCCGGGCAAAGAGGATATCCGGCTGTTCATGACCACCGGCAAGAAACTCAACCTCTACCATTACAAACTGGCCGGGGAAGAAAAAATCACCACGCCGGCAGGGCAATTCCAGACAATCCATCTGGTCAAGCAGCGCACCGCAGACGAGGATGGCACGGAAATCTGGCTGGCGAAAAAGCGCCACTATTTTCCGGTGCGGATCGTCGTCGAGGAACACAATGGCGGCAAACTGGAACAGAACCTGACCTCCCTGGCTTTTGAGGGGGATCTGTAGGGTGGGCACGTTTTTGTGCCCACGCGGAATAG
>CAYGNO010000300.1:0-2005 GCA_964351305.1 uncultured Sulfuricella sp. | reverse complement strand
TGGGACGCCGGACCTGCGAGGCGCTGGGCGATTACTGCGCCGGCCCCAACCACGTCCTGCCGACCTCGCGCACGGCGCGTTTTTCCTCGCCGCTGGGCGTCTACGATTTCCAGAAGCGCAGCAGCCTGATCATGGTGTCCGAGGCTGGCGCGCAGGTGCTGGGCAAGATTTCGATGGTGCTGGCCGAGGGTGAGGGTCTGCAGGCGCACGCCCGCTCGGCTGAATATCGCGTGAAAGGCTGAGCGACACCATGAGCCGCTACTGGAGCAGCATCGTCCATGACCTGACGCCCTATGTGCCGGGCGAGCAGCCCAAGCTGCCCAATCTGGTCAAGCTCAACACTAACGAGAATCCCTACGGGCCAAGCCCCAAGGCGCTGGAAGCGCTGCGCGGCGAAGTGGGCGACAGTCTGCGGCTCTATCCCGATCCCAACAGCGACCGGTTGAAGGAAGCCATCGCCGCCTTCTATGGAGTGAAATCGGCTCAGGTGTTCGTCGGCAACGGTTCCGACGAGGTGCTGGCGCACGCTTTTCTGGCGCTGCTCAAGCACGATGCGCCGGTGCTGTTTCCGGACATCACTTACAGTTTCTATCCGGTGTACTGCGGCCTGTACGGCATCGTCTACCGGCAGCTACCGTTGACCGAGTCGTTCGAGATTCGGGTCGACGATTATTTGACGCCGAACGGCGGCATTATTTTCCCCAACCCGAATGCCCCCACAGGTTGTCCGCTGGCACTGGCAGAAATCGAGCGCCTGCTGGCCGCAAATACCGGGTCGGTGGTGGTGGTCGACGAGGCCTACGTGGATTTCGGCGCCGAGTCGGCGGTCGGCCTGGTGGACCGCTACCCGAACCTGCTGGTCATTCATACCCTGTCGAAATCCCGTTCTCTGGCGGGGCTGCGCGTGGGCTACGCGATCGGTCATCCTGACCTGATCGAGGCGCTGGGTCGGGTGAAAGACAGCTTCAACTCCTATCCGCTGGACCGCTTTGCCATTGCCGGGGCTGCCGCCGCGATCGAGGATCGGGAATATTTCGAGGGCACCTGCCGCAAGGTGATCGCCACCCGTACCCGGATGGTGGCCGATCTCGATGCGCTGGGCTTCGAAGTGCTGCCTTCCGCCGCCAATTTTGTCTTTGCCCGCCATGGCCAGCATGAGGGTGCCGAGCTTGCCGCCAGACTGCGCGAGCGCAGCGTTATCGTGCGGCATTTCAAAAATCCATCGCGCATCGCGCCGTTCCTGCGCATCACAGTCGGGACGGATGGGCAGCGCGAGGCGCTGGTCAGTGCGCTAAGAGAAATTCTGGCAGATCAAAACAAGAGCCTGTTACGTTTGCTTCCTCTCCCGGCACCCGCAAGGAGTGTCCCCGCCGAGAGCGGCAGCAAAGCTGCTCGCTCTGGCGAGACGGGAGAGGATTGAGGTGAGGGCAGCTAGATGCCTTCGTTAAAATGAAATATCGCCTCAGCCCGCTTTGCCCTCTTGCCATGCTGAGTTAGAATGAGAAAAACTTCGGCAGACGACCCAATGCGCACCTCTCAAGTTACCCGTAACACCCTGGAAACCCAGGTCAGCATATCTCTCAATCTGGACGGTAGCGGCGCGGCCAAACTCGCCAGCGGCGTGCCTTTCCTCGACCACATGCTCGACCAGATCGCGCGGCATGGACTGATTGATCTGGATATCTCCGCCAAGGGCGATCTGCACATCGATGCCCATCACACTGTCGAAGACATCGGTATCACCCTGGGCCAGGCTTTCGCCAAGGCGGTCGGCGACAAGAAGGGCATCCGTCGTTACGGCCATGCCTACGTGCCGCTCGACGAGGCGCTGTCGCGCGTGGTGATCGATCTGTCCGGGCGTCCCGGCCTGGTGTTCGCGGTGGAGTTCTCGCGCGGTACGATCGGCGAATTCGACATCGACCTGGTGCCGGAGTTTTTCCAGGGCTTTGCCAATCACGCCGGGGTGACTCTGCATATCGACAATTTGCGCGGCAAGAACTCGCAC
>CAYGNO010000299.1:0-2020 GCA_964351305.1 uncultured Sulfuricella sp. | reverse complement strand
CGATGTCGAGCAACGGCTTGCCGGGCAGGCGGGTGGAGGCGAAGCGGGCGGGGATGACGACTTTAAAGTTCATAGTAATGAGTATCGTAGGGTGGGCACGTTTTTGTGCCCACGCGTAAACTTCGCTGACTGCGTGGGCACAAAAACGTGCCCACCCTACATGCTAGATCTCTTCCTCCGGCGGCAGCTTGCGCGCCTCATCTTCCAGCATCACCGGAATATCGTCACGGACCGGGTAGGCCAGGCGGCAGGGCTTGCAAACCAGCTCCTGCTCGGCTTTTTTGTAGACCAACGGCCCCTTGCACAACGGGCATACCAGAATTTCAAGCAGCTTGGCGTCCATCAATATCCCTCAATTTTTGTAGCATTGTCTGTCCGAAAGCCGGTGGCAGAATCGCTTCCACCGCCAGCGCCCAATAGCGTCCGTCGGCGAAACCGGCGCATTTGACCGCATCCTTCTCGGTCATCAGCAACGCATCGGCATTATCGTAATCCAGATCCTGCGACCGGTAGGCGCAATGATCAGGGAAAGCATGTTCCTCGAACGCCAGCCCAAGCCTGCGCAAATGAGCGAAAAACCGTTGCGGGTTGCCGATGCCGGCCACGGCATGAAGTTTCTTGCCGCCAAAATCTGCTGCTCCGGCATGCAATTCCGGATTGCGCAGATTATAAAACACTCCGCCTTCCAGGCCCATTTCGAACTCATTGCCTAGCCGCATGGCCGCCTTCAGGCTACCGCCGTTCACCACCACCGCATCCACCGACCCGAGGCGAGAAACGCCTTCACGCAATGGACCCGCAGGCAACAGCAAGCCATTTCCGAATTTACGCTCCCCGTCCACCACCACGATTTCCACATCGCGGTCGAGGCGGTAATGCTGCAGACCGTCGTCGCTCAGCAGCACATCGCACTCAGTATGCGCTCGCAGCAAAGCCTTTCCTGCCGCCACCCGGTCGCGGCCGACCCACACCGGGCAAGCGCTTTTTCTCGCCAGCAGCAGCGGTTCATCGCCCACTGCCGCCGGGTCACTGCGGATATCAACCGCCACCGCGCCCTGTGTGCCGCCACCGTAGCCGCGACTGACAATTCCGGGATGGTAGCCCTGTTGCCGCAGAAAGTCAGCCAGCCAGAGCACCAGCGGTGTTTTTCCGGTACCGCCGACGCTGATGTTGCCGACCACGATCACCGGCACCGGCAATCGGATAGCGCGCAGCAGTCCGGCGCGGTAAAGCACTCGACGCAACGCTGCAACCAGCCCGAACAGGATACTCATGGGAAGCAACACAACATGCCACGGCGTTAGACTGAGCCATTGTCGTTGGAGCCAGAGCATATTTTCGGGATTGAGCGCTTGCCCCAACCCCCGCCTACTTTCCCGGCTTCGCCTGGGTGGCAAAAGTGATGTGGCTGTAACCCGACTGGCGCGCGGCCTCCATGACGCTCACCACCGCCTGGTGGGTCGCCTTGGCGTCGGCATTGATGACAATCACCGGGTCCGGCCTGTCCCCCGCTGCACGGCGCAACGCCAGGCTGAGCGCGGCAGTATCGGAATCGGGCACGGACGAACCGTTGACCAGGTAACGTCCGCTGGCGTCCACAGCCACGTTGATGGCAGCGGGCTTGTCAGCCGGTTTTTCCGCCTCGGCGGTGGGCAGGTTGATCTGCAATTCGGCAATCTGGGAAAAAGTGGTGGTGACCATCATGAAAATCAGGATCACCAGCAGCACGTCTATCATCGCGATCAGATTGATCTCGGGGTCATCCTTGGCCCTGCCGCGCTGAAAATTCATGTTCAAACGCTCACTTCCGCTCGCCGTGGACGATCTGCACCAGCTTGATCGCCTGCTGTTCCATGTCCAGCACCAGCGCTTCGGCGCGGGCGCGGAAATAGCGGTAAAAAATCATGCTGGGAATCGCCACGATCAGGCCCATGGCGGTGTTGTACAGCGCCACCGAAATGCCGTGGGCGAGTTGGGCGGGGCTGCCGCCGGTGGGGGTGAGGGCGCCGAAAATTTCCAC
>CAYGNO010000298.1:0-2028 GCA_964351305.1 uncultured Sulfuricella sp. | reverse complement strand
GTGCGGCTGGTGCTGGTGCACGGCGCGCGGCCGCAGATCGAGGAGGAGCTGACCGAGCGCGGCGCGGCGATCCGCTATGCCGGGGGAATGCGCGTCACCGACGATGACGCCCTGAAATGCGTCAAGGAGGCGGCCGGTACGGTGCGGGTGGAGATCGAGGCGCTGCTTTCGATGGGGCTGGCCAATTCGCCGATGGCGGGCGCCGATATCCGGGTGGCCAGCGGCAATTTTGTCACTGCCATGCCGATGGGGGTGCTCGGCGGCGTTGATCTGATGCACACCGGCGAGGTGCGCAAGATCGATGCGATCGGCATCCGGCGCAGGCTCGACGCCAACGAAATCGTGCTGCTTTCGCCGCTCGGCTATTCGCCCACCGGCGAGGTGTTCAATTTGTCGCTGGAAGATGTGGCGACTTCCGCCGCGATCACGCTGGATGCCGATAAGCTGATCTTCCTGATGGACACGGCCGGGGTGGCCGGTGAAAACGGGGATTTGCTGCGCGAGCTGACCACGGTGGAGGCGGAAGCGATTCTTGCCCCCACTGCCGCACTGCCGACAGATGTGAGCTATTACCTGCCCTGTGCGGTGCGAGCCTGCCGCAAGGGCGTGGCGCGGGCGCACCTGATCAGCCGCCACATCGATGGCGCATTGCTGCAGGAACTGTTTACCCATGAAGGCATCGGCAGCATGGTCAGCGAAGATCCGCTGGAGACTCTGCGCGATGCCACGATCGACGATGTCGGCGGCATCCTCGCGCTGATCGAGCCGTTGGAAGCCGACGGTATTCTGGTGCGGCGTTCGCGCGAGCTGCTGGAAATGGAGATCGACCGCTTCTCCGTGCTGGAGTACGACGGCCTGATCATCGGCTGCGCCGCGCTGTATCCGTTTCCAAAAGAGAAAGCGGCGGAGCTGGCGTGCATGGCGGTGCATCCGGATTACCGCAGTGCCGGGCGGGGCGAGGCGTTGCTCGAGTACATGCAGGTCAGGGCGCTGGGCAAGGGTTTCAGGCATCTGTTCGTGCTCACCACCCGCACCGCGCACTGGTTTCTGGAACGCGGTTTCACCGAGGCCGGCGTGGACAAGCTGCCCAAGGCCAAGCAAGGACTCTACAATTATCAGCGCCGCTCCAAGGTGTTCGTGAAAAAGCTGTAAACATTTTTTTTGAAACAATTTAACGGTAATCTCGGCAAGACTATCTAGAACGGAGTGATGAAATGGCAAGAACAGTGAACTGCGTGAAGCTCGGTCGCGAGGCGGATGGGCTGGATTTTCCGCCTTATCCCGGCGAGCTCGGCAAGCGGATTTACGAGAGCGTTTCCAAGGAAGCCTGGGCGGCCTGGCTGAAGCACCAGACCATGCTGATCAACGAAAATCGCCTCAACATGGCCGACCCCGCCGCGCGCAAGTACCTGGCGGAGCAGGTCGAGTCCTATTTCTTCGGTGCCGGGGCGGATACGGTGTCGGGTTTTGTGCCTCTTAAGCATTAGAAACAGGTAACGAGAAATGGGTGATGGGGGATGGTCGAGGGTTTTCATCACCCATTACTGTTCGGCTCACCCGACTTTAGGATCACCAATCCCATGACCGCACTGCACACCCAGGAGTACTACCTCAACCGCGAGCTCGGCCTGCTCGCCTTCAACCGGCGCGTATTGGCCCAGGCGGAGGATCATCGCAACCCGCTGCTGGAGCGGCTGAAGTTCCTGTGCATCGTCAGCAGCAACCTGGACGAGTTCTTTGAGGTCCGCGTCGCCGGGTTGAAGGAGCAGATCGCTCTCCATGCCACTGCGACGGGGCCGGACGGCATGTCGGCGCGCCAGGTGTTCAAACAGGTTACCGAGCAGGCGCACGAACTGGTGGAGCAGCAATACCGGCTGTTGAACGAGGGGGTGCTGCCCGAGTTGGCGCGCCACGATATCCGCTTTCTGCGCCGCACCCACTGGCACGATGGCCAGGGCGAATGGATCAAGGAATTCTTCTTTCGCGAGTTGATGCCGGTCCTTTCCCCGATCGGCCTCGACCCCGCCC
>CAYGNO010000297.1:0-2064 GCA_964351305.1 uncultured Sulfuricella sp. | reverse complement strand
CGGAACTCGCAAGCAAGCCTGATTTGCCGCCGATTCCGGCAAAGCGCTATTTCACTATCGGTGAAGTGAGCGAGTTGTGCGGGGTCAAGCCCCACGTACTGCGCTACTGGGAGCAGGAATTCACCCAGCTCAAGCCGGTGAAACGGCGCGGCAACCGCCGCTACTACCAGCACCACGAGGTGCTGCTGGTGCGCCGCATCCGCGACCTGCTGTACGAACAGGGTTTCACCATCAGCGGCGCGCGCCATCGCCTGGAAGAAGCGGGCGAGCGCGCAGCGCCGGCAGTGGCCGCAGGCGCCATGCCTGAAGCAGGCAATACTATGGATATGGCGTTGCTAAGACGGGAAATCAAAAGCGTGCTGGAACTGCTTCATAGCTAGAGGCTAGCCTCAATCCCCTGGCCTCTGCTATAATGCCGCTTCTCGGGGCGTAGCGCAGCCTGGTAGCGTACATGCATGGGGTGCATGTGGTCGGAGGTTCAAATCCTCTCGCCCCGACCAACCAATAACTGAAGCGGAAGCCCGTAGGGGTGTTCCGCTTCGAGATTTCACTGGCCAACCGTAAAAATCAACGATGCGGATTCTGTTGAGTAACGATGACGGTTATTTTGCTCCTGGCTTGGCCTGCCTTGCCGAAACACTCTCCTCCCTTGCCGATATTACTGTAGTCGCCCCAGAGCGCGATCGCAGCGGCGCCAGCAACTCGCTCACGCTTGATCGCCCGCTAAGCTTACGCAAAGCTCACAGCGGCTTCTATTACGTTAACGGCACGCCCACCGACTGCGTCCATCTTGCCGTGACCGGCATGCTGGATCATCTGCCGGACATGGTGATTTCGGGCATCAACCACGGCGCCAACATGGGCGACGACACGATTTATTCCGGTACGGTGGCGGCGGCAACCGAAGGCTACCTGCTGGGTATTCCCTCAATCGCAGTGTCCCTGGTGAGCAGGGGGGCTGGCAACTATGCCGCTGCAGCGCGCGTGGTCGCCGGGATTGTCAAACGCCACCAGGATCAGCCCTTCACCAGCCCGGTGCTGCTGAACGTCAATGTGCCGGATGTTCCCTACGAGCAGATTCAGGGCCGGGAAGTCACGCGGCTGGGCAGGCGCCACAAGGCTGAGCCGGTGGTGAAATCGGAAAATCCTCGCGGTGAAACGGTATACTGGGTGGGCGCGGCCGGCGCTGCGCAGGATGCCGGGGCCGGTACGGATTTCGGCGCCGTGGCGCGCGGCATGGTTTCGGTAACGCCGTTGCAGATCGACTTGACTCATTATGGGCAGATGGACGTGATCAAAGGGTGGTTGTGACAAGCGTGAAACTCAGCGGCATCGGCATGACTTCGCAGCGCACCCGTGTGCGCATGGTAGAGCGCTTGCGCAGCCAGGGCATCAAGGACGAGGTGGTGCTCGATGCAATGGCTTCCGTGCCGCGCCACATTTTCGTGGACGAGGCACTGGCCACCCGCGCCTATGAAGACTGCTCGCTGCCGATCGGTTTCGGCCAGACCATTTCCAACCCCCAAACCGTTGCGCGCATGACTGAACTGCTGCGCGGCGGCAGACCGCTGGGCCGAGTACTGGAAATCGGCACGGGCTGCGGCTACCAGACTGCCGTGCTGGCCCGTCTGGCGCAGGAAGTGTATTCCGTGGAACGGGTCGCGCCGCTGCTGATGAAAGCGCGGGGGCATCTGCGCGAAATCCGCGCCGCCAACGTCAAGGTCAAGCATGCAGACGGCTCCCTCGGATTGGCGGAACTGGGGCCGTTCGACGGGATCATCATGACTGCGGCGGCCACCCACGTGCCGGAGGCGCTGCTGCCGCAACTGGCCGAGGGGGGGCGGTTGGTGTTCCCGATTGGAACCGGCGAGCAGCGCCTTTGTCTGATAGAACATACGGCTGAAGAATATCGTCAGACGACGCTGGAAGCGGTGAAATTCGTGCCGCTATTGCCGGGGTTGGCATGAGATTGCCCATTGGAATGCTCGTGCATGCAGGAGCGCCGCCCAGGCGCGAATGCGGTCGCAAATCGCGGCGAGGGCGCCGCTCCCACAGCGGTATTTT
>CAYGNO010000296.1:0-2073 GCA_964351305.1 uncultured Sulfuricella sp. | reverse complement strand
GGGTTAAACAGCGCGATATTGGAGATATCAAGCGGCATCTCCTTTTCGACGATGCCACCGGCCACGCCCTTAGCTGGGTTCGGCTTCATGTGCTTCTTGACCTTGTTGACACCCTCAACGAGAAGGTGACCATCGTCCAGCATGCGCAGGACCAAGCCACGCCTGCCCTTGTCTTTGCCGGTGATCACAACGACATCGTCGCCTTTGCGAATTTTGCGCATCTCGATTCTCCTTACAGAACTTCTGGAGCCAACGACACGATCTTCATGAAGCGCTCGGTACGAAGTTCGCGAGTCACCGGTCCGAAGATACGAGTGCCGATGGGTTCTAATTTGTTATTCAGCAGAACGGCGGCATTGCCGTCGAATTTGATAAGGGAACCATCAGGACGGCGCACACCTTTGGCAGTGCGGACTACAACTGCGTTGTAGACATCGCCCTTCTTGACGCGACCGCGTGGAGCGGCATCCTTGATGCTGACCTTGATGACATCGCCGATGGCGGCGTAACGACGCTTGGAGCCGCCCAGAACCTTGATGCACATAACGCGGCGTGCACCAGTATTATCTGCGACATCCAGCACAGATTGCATTTGTATCATTTTATTTCTCCAACTTAATCCGTCCGGGAGCTGCTCATACTATAAATAAATAGCGCAGCGAACTTCGACGGTCAGTTTTGGCTTCGGCCCGATTATTCGGACCGCTCGCCCAAAAAGAGCGAGATATTAGCGCCTCCCGAAGGGAAACGCAAGCACTTTATACCAAACGGCTCTTCTCAATCAAGGCGGTCACACGAAATGCCTTGGTTTTTGCGATTGGACGGCATTCCTCGATAGTCACCAGATCGCCCTCATGATACTCATTCTGCTCATCATGGGCATGATACTTCTTGGAGCGACTGATCACCTTGCCGTACAAAGGGTGCTTGACCTTGCGCTCAACCTGCACGGTCACGGTCTTGTCCATCTTGTCGCTGACCACGCGTCCGGTCAGCGTGCGTGAAACTTTATCTTCGCTCATGCTTGTCTCGCCTTTTCACCGATCAGTGTGCGTACACGCGCAATATCCTTGCGTACCTTGCCCAGTTGATCCACTTTGGTACTCTGCTGTGTGGAAATCTGCATACGCAAGCCAAACTGGGCGCGCAACAGTTCCACCATCTCCTTGCTCAACTCTTCAGTTGACTTGGCTCTTAATTCGCTGGCTTTCATGATTAACCACCTAACTGTCTGGTTACGAAAGTGGTCTGGATCGGCAACTTGGCAGCGGCCAGGCGAAACGCCTCACGCGCCAGCGTTTCTTCCACACCATCCATTTCATAGAGCACTTTGCCTGGCTGAATCTCGGCCACATAGTACTCCGGGTTGCCCTTACCGTTACCCATCCGCACTTCAGCAGGTTTTTGGGAAATCGGTTTGTCAGGGAATATCCTGATCCAGATCCGGCCACCCCGTTTGATATGACGCGTCATGGCACGACGAGCTGCCTCGATCTGGCGTGCCGTCAAACGACCGCGGCCAATTGCCTTCAGGCCGAACTCGCCGAAGCTGACCTTGTTACCGCGCGTCGCAATGCCGGTATTGCGGCCTTTATGCTCCTTGCGGAATTTCCTTCTAGCTGGCTGTAGCATGTTTTGCTCCCGACTTTCTTGGTTTGCGTTCCGGCTCGACCGCTGCAACTACAGGAGTCTCGCCCTTGGCCGGTGTCTCGCCTTTGTAGACCCAGACTTTGATCCCGATAATACCGTATGTCGTTTTCGCCTCGGCAGTGCCGTAGTCGATATCGGCGCGCAGCGTGTGCAGCGGCACGCGACCTTCGCGGTACCATTCTGTACGCGCGATCTCGGCACCATTAAGGCGACCGGCGCTTTCGATTTTGATGCCCTGAGCGCCCAGACGCATGGCATTCTGCATCGCACGCTTCATTGCACGGCGGAACATAATGCGTTTCTCAAGCTGCTGCGCGATATTTTCGGCGATCAATTGAGAATCGATCTCGGGTTTGCGGATTTCCTCGATATTGAGGTGCACCGGCACGCCCATCAACTTCTGCAGCTGGGATTTCAATGCTT
>CAYGNO010000295.1:0-2088 GCA_964351305.1 uncultured Sulfuricella sp. | reverse complement strand
CGACATGGTCAAGCAGGCCGTCGGCAGCATGAGCGGCGGCGAAAAAGCGCGCCTGGTGCTGTGCATGATCGTCTGGCAGCGCCCCAACCTGCTGCTGCTCGATGAGCCGACCAACCACCTGGACCTGGCCACGCGCGAGGCGTTGTCCATGGCGCTCAACGAGTTTGAAGGCACGGTCATGCTGGTCAGCCACGACCGCGCCCTTCTGAGAGCTGTGTGCGACGAGTTCTGGATGGTCTCGCGCGGCGGCGTCGCGCCCTTCGACGGCGACCTCGACGACTACCAGCGCTACCTGCTCGACGAAGCCAAGCGCCAGCGCGAAGAAGCCAAGAAGTCCACCAGCAACGCCGTACCGGCCGCATCAGCGATCAAATCAGTAGCCGCCAGCGCTCAGTCCACAGGGGCTTCGGCCACTTTTGAGGCCAAGAGGCCCGCCAGCAAGAAAGACGATGCACAGCGCCGGCAACAGCAGTCGGACAGCACCAAACCGCTGCGCAAGGAACTGGAAAAAATCGACCGGCAGATGCAGGCGCTGAACACCGAGCGCGACACGCTGCAGGCGCAACTGGCGAGTACCATCGCCCCGGCAGAAATGGTGCAGACCGGCAAACGCCTCAAGGCCATCGACAACGAAATCGGAACCCTCGAAGAACGCTGGCTGGAACTCACCGAGCAGATCGAAACCGCGCTGGCCTGACGCCTGGGGGCTTGGGTTGCGGCCCTAACTCCGCCGGAGGTTTCGCGCTAAAGTGCATCCATGCCTACCGCACTTCAAATGGCTTCCGACGACGCAGCCCTTCTAGAGGCCGTCAAACGCAGCCGCAAACTGCTCAACAAACGCGCCATGGTGGCAGCCGCAGCCAGCGCCGTGCCGCTGCCCGGCCTCGACTGGGCGGTCGATGCGGCCATGCTTTCCAGACTGATTCCCGAGATCAACAGGGAGTTTGGCTTGAGCCCGCAGCAGCTCGACCAGCTCGACCCCAAAAAGCGCGACCAGGTCCAGAAAGCCGTGGCCCTGGTCGGCTCGGTGCTGATCGGCAAACTGATCACCCGCGACCTCGTCATCAAGGCCGCCACCAAAATCGGCATGCGCCTGACCACCAAGCAGCTCGCCAAATACGTGCCCTTCGCCGGTCAGATCGTCTCGGCCGCCGTCGGTTATGCGGCGATTCGCTACCTCGGTGAAGAACACATGAAGGACTGCATCCGGGTGGCAAAGCAGGCGCACCTGGAGGTGCCGCTGCTGGGGTATTCGGGCTGAGCGGTCGGTTATATTTTGGGAGTGGCTCAGCGAATCTGGAGGTTCTATCGAGACTTCCATAAATCATGACAGCCAACTTACTATCGGTCGCCCTGAGCTTGTCGAAGGGTGAGGTTGCCCCTGTTTTCCATACTCCATAAGCCGTCCCATTATGCGGTTTTCCTGTCCTGCTGCTGGACCGCGAACCAGCGTTGCTCAAACGCCATGGGGCTGACATAGCCCAGCGTCTGATGCAGTCTTGTGCTGTTGTAGAACCCCAGCCAGTCAATCACCTCATCCATGGCTTGGCGCCGCGTGGCAAACCGCCGTCCGTGTAGCCGGGCCACCTTCAGATGCCCCCACAAGCTTTCCGTGGGCGCGTTGTCCCAACAATCCCCCTTGCGGCTCATGGAGCTGTGCATCTCGTAGCCCTTCAGGGCGTTCTGGAAGTCATGCCCGCAATACTGGCTGCCCCGGTCCGAATGCACGATCAGGCCCGGCTCGGGTCTGCGACGGAAGTACGCCATGCGCAGCGCATCGACCACCAGGCTGGCTTGCATGTGCTCTCTCATGCTCCAGCCCACTACCTGACGGCTGTACAAGTCGAGCATGACGACCAGGTACAGCCAGCCCTCATCGGTGGCGATGTAGGTGATGTCCGTTGTCCATACCTGGTTGGGCTGCTGGGCCGTGAAGTTGCGCTCAAGCAGGTTGGGCGCAATCGGCAGGTCGTGTTTGCTGTCGGTGGTGACGACAAACTTTCTCTTGCCCCTGGCCTTGATGCCATGGCGCTGCATGAGCTTTTGCACCCGCAGCTTGCCCACCCGGATGCCTCGGGCCAGCAGCTC
>CAYGNO010000294.1:0-2093 GCA_964351305.1 uncultured Sulfuricella sp. | reverse complement strand
ACGTGCCCGACGACCGCGCCGCTTCTTCGTGCTCCAGCCGAATGCGTCCCCGTGACGTTCAATCCTGGGATCTAGCCGATAATCAGGCCCTATTTTCCATGACCGGCGCAAACGCGTCCCCGCTCATGCCAAGCGCTCGGCACGCCAAATCGGTGACTGCATTCAGGCCGAGCACTTTCTTGACCGGTTCGCCACCTGGGATTGTATAGGTCACGCTCTGGACCTTCGGGAATAGCTCAAAGTAGAATCGCGTAGTGATACGCGGGCTCGGCTTGTTGCGATGGTATGGCAACCCGGTGTTCCATTTCTGGAGGTTGCCGCGAACCGTCCGCTGAATGAGCGTCCAAGTCATAAGTCCAATGAGGTAGAGGAAGCAGAGCGAGGCGATGCGCTTGGGCGTCTCCAGGTAGATTGGATTGATGCCTTTCGCTCCAGCTCCGGACTTGAGCCAGGAGAAGCCGTGCTCGCAGAGGTATTGCCCGCGATAGCGATCGATCATGTCTTCGTCGGAGATGTCCCAGCCGGAATTCCGGGTGCGGATCTGGACGAAGGTCGCCGCCCGGCGTAGGCGTTCAGTGATGGCCTCCTGGTTCGCTGGCACCGTCGTGTAGGTGACGCGGTAGTGCCGCTCCGCTTCCAGGCCTGCTTCGGGCTGCTTGCGTGGCCGTCCTGGTCCTCGGCGAAATGGCCCAACGACCTCGCGCACCTCGGCCACGACATCAAGGGTCGTGAACCCAGCCTCGGCCTCATGCCGTTGGGCTGCCCGCTCAGCATCGCTGGCACAGGCGTAGGCCACTGCCTGCCATGCGGCCATCTGCCGTTGAGCCTCCTTCGCTTCAGAGACGCGCGTGCGCTCCAGGGTTGCCATCTTGCGACGGAGCAACGCTGAGGAGAAGACGCGGACAGCCCGGGCCGGGAAGCGGAGGCGCTTGCGCTCGGGTTGCCCGGACGGATCTGCGGCCGGTTGCTCGACCAGCAGCGACTCCTCGACATCGAAGCCCGCAATATCGTAGAAATCCGCATCTTCCTGCCCGGGCCGTGTTGGACGCTCGATCCGTCGGGGAACAGCAGGCATGGCCAGGACCTCGCCATGCAGGCGGTGATGGCGTGGCAGGCGGGACAGCAGGCGCAGGCCCTCGTGCTGGACCAGCGCCAGCACGGAGCCGCACCACCCTTTGCTGTCAGCAACGCAGCAGACCTCACGCGGATCGCGCACCAGCGACCGTACCTTCTGGAAGAACTCAGCCGCCGATTCGCTGTCAGAGCGGTTCCCATCAAGCGCCTTGCCGTAGAGCGGGACGCCACCATCGCGCGACACCAACGAACCGAACATGATCTGCTTCAGGTCGGGCCGGTGATCCTTCGAGTAGCCGTAGGTCACCAGTGGCGGTTGCCCGGATCCATCGGTCTGCGAACCGAACTCTTCGCTCTCATGGGCGCCAAAGAAGCTGAGTGAGGTAGTATCAAAATGCAGGAAGTCCGTCCCGATCTTGAACTGCTCGATGGCCTGCAATGCAATGCCCGTCATCAATCGGTCAAGGCCGGCGGCAAACAGATCGTCTAGCGCCTTGGCCAAGCGTTCCTCCGTGAACTCAGCCAAGCAGAACCCACGGTCGCGCATGATGGTCGCCATATCGTAGGGCGCGAGGCGGTCGGCCATGCGCCACAGATCATGATGACCAAGGCATACGCCGCAGAGAATGACCGACACGCATTCGCTGGTGGAGACCTTGCTGCGCAGATCTTCGCGGATCGCGTGATCAATGACGTTGAGAACCCCAGATCGGCGAAGTACATCCATGACGACCGGCAGGTGGCACAGGCGTTGGGGAATATCGATTTCAATGTCCATGACGTGGTGTTCCAGGAGGTGAGCCTGCATTATACCAAGCCACGACTACAATCGTACATGTATGTTATCCACAATCGTCCATTGATGTAACTCCAGCGCCGCACGACTTACAACAGTACCAGTTGGTTTTTCCACATCATAAGCCGAAATTGGCTCCTGGGTTACGCCCGATCCCAGGAGTAGACGCCATGAGGGCCGACCGCCGACCTCCAGAGCAGTGTCAAGTACTATTTGCAAAACG
>CAYGNO010000293.1:0-2124 GCA_964351305.1 uncultured Sulfuricella sp. | reverse complement strand
CCTGGTCAAAATTGGACGCTGATAGGTGGTCAAATTTGAACGCTGATTGACACCCAGTTGCGCAAGAATCCGCGCGACGGCACTTATTCCGGCAAATCGAGGGTGGATGGCGAGGAACGTATCTTTAGTTATCGGCAGGTCGATAAATTGCCTCTCGTCGTCATCGTCGCCCTGGCCAAACAAGACGTCCTCGCCGAATGGCGGCGCACCGCGCTGATCAACAGCAGCGTGCTGGCCGTCCTGCTCGTCGCCATCGCCATCCTTGGCCACGGCATGTTGCGCCGCTACGAGCGGGAGATGGAAATGGTGGAACAGTTACGCACCGCCTCAATTCAGCTTAATGACGCCAACGAAGAACTGAAGCTCCTTAACGAAACGCTGGAGCAGCGCGTAACCGAGGAAGTCGGCAGAAACATGGAGCAGGAGCGTTTGCTCATCCGGCAATCGCGTTTCGCCGCCATGGGCGAGATGATAGGCAACATTGCCCACCAGTGGCGCCAGCCGTTGAACGCACTGGGACTATTGCTCGTCAACATCAAGGACGCCTACGAATACAAGGAACTCGACGCGGCGATGCTCGAAGAATCGGTTCGCAAGGGAAGTCAGCTCATCGACAAGATGTCCGCCACCATCGACGACTTTCGCAACTTCTTCCTGCCCAACAAGGAGAAAACCGCGTTCAGCCTGAAAAAGTCGGTAGAGGATACGCTTGCCATCCTCTCCGCCAGCTTCAAAAACGCCAACATCGCCGTTCACCTCGACGCCGGCGAAGATGTCATCGCCCATGGCTTTCCCAACGAATATTCGCAGGTGCTGCTGAATATCCTCAACAACGCCAAGGACGCCATGCGGGCAAAGAAAATAACGAATGGCGAAATCCATATCCGTATCGCCCGCCACGGCGGCCAGGCCAGGGTCACTGTGCGCGACAACGCCGGCGGTATCCCCGCCGACATCCTGCCGAAAATCTTCGATCCCTATTTCACCACCAGGGAAAAAGGCACCGGCATCGGCCTGTATATGTCGAAAATGATCGTCGAGGACAGCATGAACGGCACGGTCGAAGCGCGTAACGTCGAGGGCGGCGCCGAGTTCACGGTGGTTTGCCCGGTGGCGGGAAGCTAGCCTGTCGGACTTAAAGGAAATCGGCTGCAAATCCGCGATGCCCTGCATTTGGAGCAATGGCTGAAGAAATAGTTCGCTCGCCGCTAAGTGAAGAGCTGATTATTCGCTCCGTTCGCTCCCTCCCCCTTGATGGGGGAGGGTTGGGGAGAGGGTGAGAAATCAACGTGTTTCCCCTCTCCCCAGCCCTACCCATGAACCTCAAGTTTTTTGTAGGGCGGGTAAACAGCTTCATCTAATTTTCCCCGCCTAACCGTCGGGTATCCGACGTTCTTTTTTCACGCCAACTTCACCCGGCGATTGGGCCGAGTGTGCCAGCTCGCGCAACCGCGCCAAATGGCGCAATACTGATCTGTGTCAACCTATTGTTTTTCAATGCATGTGTGGCTGGCATGAAGGTTGCATTGTAAATCACCTGTCTAAATTAAAGATAAGAACATCCTGATATCAGGTTGTCGTGAATTTACACATTGTCATAGGGGAGTGGTTGGAGATGAAACAAAGAAATTTATTATTGCAGCGGTTGATCGTGGGTATTTGCGCCAGTATGGCGAGCAATGCCTGGAGCGCAGAAGTCGGCCAGGATGCCGCTCAAACCATGAAGGAGGTGGTGGTGACTTCCACCACCATCGATGATCGTTTCGCTTCAAAGCGTGACGAGCCTTCAAATACTAGTGTAATAAGGGGCGAGAAGGTGGATGCCGCACACGCCAAGGATATCACTCAAGTTCTTAATTCCATTCCCGGCGTGACAGCCGAGGTGCAGAGCGGCGATTCGGTCAAGATCATGCTGCGCGGCATCGAAAACCAGCGCTACATGGGCGAGAAACCAGGCGTGGCGGTCGTGATCGACGGCGTGCCGGTGTTCGAGCGCACCGGTCGGGTCAATATCGACCTCGACAACATCGAATCCATCCGGGTGATCAAGGGCGGCGCGTCTTACCTGTTCGGCGAGGATGCGCTTTCCGGTGCGGTGATCATCACCACCAAGCGCGGCGCCAA
>CAYGNO010000292.1:0-2127 GCA_964351305.1 uncultured Sulfuricella sp. | reverse complement strand
ACATGATCGCTCAGGGTCATCAGCGCTTCAGCATCGATGCCGAGGCGAGCGCCAAGCACGTACAAACCCGGCTGCAGCGCGCGACGCGATTTTTCGTCCGCTATGCAGAGATTCGCCAGGCTACGCGACAAGTGTAACAAATGTACCAGCGTATAGGCCCGTGAGCCCGCCTGAAAATCCGCTTTTTCCGGCTGTTCATGGTAGTAAACCGTTTCGATGAGAATAACAGGAAATCCCCATTCCTTGAGCAGAGCGGCAGCCAATTCGTTGTGATCGGTGTCAAACTGCTCCTGCTCCAGGCGGATCAATTCATCAGGGGGCGCATCCGCTGCAGTGCTGAGAACTTTGGCATACTTGTCGGGAAACAGGGTAGCCAGCGTTAGCCTTCCGATCCCGCTCAGCAAACCGCAGGTAAAGGTTTCCTCGCCCGATATTTTGGCCTGTGCGCTCAGCGCCTGGTTGGCGATGGCTGTAGCCAGTGAGCTTGACCAGAATTCCTGGTAATCGAAAGCATTGCATTTGCCAATGCGATGATCGGATAAAACCGAAAACCCCAGCACCAGCTGACGCACCATGGGTAGGCCGACCACCATTAACGACTCGGGAACCGAAACGATGTGGCGGCGCGTATTGAAATGAAGCGAATTGGCGAATTTGATCAAGCGCCCGGAAAGGGCTGGGTCGGTTTGTACGATGCGCGCAATACTCTGGATTGTCACGTCATCCTGTTGCATCAAATTCAGCAAGGCAAGCGCCACGCCCTTCGGGGAGGGCAACTGCCCCGTTGCCTTCAGTTTCTTGAAGCGGTTCTGGTTGATAGCTTCCATTACTGACCTTGGTTTTTATTCTGATTGGATATAGGTTACGGAATAACTCCCGATAATACAAACTGCAATCCTCAATATAGTCAGTCTTTTCGCCATTGCGTAATGACATTCCGTATCAGTTCAAGAGAAGCCGGATCGTCCAGCGTGGTCAAATCTCCGGGTTCACGCCCTTCCGCCAGCGCCTGCATGCTGCGGCGCAGGAGCTTGCCGGAGCGGGTTTTCGGCAAAGCGGCAACGAAATGCACCTTGGCTGGACGTGCGATGGCGCCTAGCTCCTTGTCTACGGTCGCCATCACTTCCTTTTCCATCTGGGCAGTGCTTTCCGGAGTTGAGGTAAGGCCCGCATCCTTGACCACCGCGAAGGCCATGACCGCCTGCCCCTTCACCTCGTCGTGAACGCCAACCACCGCCACTTCGGCGATGTTGGCATGGGCCTGAATGGCCTCCTCGATCTCGCGTGTGCCCAGCCGATGCCCGGCGACATTGATGACATCGTCGGTGCGACCGAGAATGAAATAGTAGCCATCCTCGTCACGGGTCGCCCAGTCGAAGGTGGAGTAAACCAGTTCGGTCTCGAAATTCGAAAAATAGGTGTTGACGAAGCGCGTGTCGTCGCCCCATACCGTGGATAAACAACCCGGTGGCAGCGGGGGCACCGCTACCAGCACACCCTTCTCGTTGACTCCCACTTCCTGGCCGGTGCTCTCGTGCAGCAGTTTCAGGTTAAAACCATACACCTGGAAACTGGGCGAACCGAACTTGCGCGGCGTATCTTCTATGCCCGGCACGCTGGACAGGATCGGCCAACCGGTCTCGGTTTGCCAGTAGTTGTCGATGATATTGACCTTGAGCGCATCGGCGATCCAGCGCGCGGTCGGCTCGTCCAGTGGCTCGCCGGCAAGATACAGATTGCGCAGCGAAGAGACGTCATGCTTATGCAGGAATTCAGGCGGCTGCTTTTTCAGCACGCGAATCGCGGTGGGCGATGAAAACATGACGCTGACCTTGTTCTCCTCCACGATCTTCCACCAGATCGCCGGATCGGGCCGAACCGGCAGACCCTCGTACAGAATGGTCGTCATGCCGTTGATCAGCGGACCATAGACGATGTAGGAATGCCCCACCACCCAGCCTATGTCGCTGGTGGTAAACATTGTTTCGCCCGGCTGTCCGGCGTAGATGTGGCGCATGGAAGCCGCCAGCGCCACTGCGTAGCCGCCGGTGTCGCGCTGCACGCCCTTGGGTTTGCCGGTGGTGCCGGACGTGTAGAGGATATAACTGGGCTCGGACGACTCCAGCC
>CAYGNO010000291.1:0-2141 GCA_964351305.1 uncultured Sulfuricella sp. | reverse complement strand
TTGTGCGCCGCCAGGCGCTTTTCCAGGTCGTTGGTAATGCCGGTGTAAAGCGTGCCATCGGCACATTCCAGCATGTAGCAATGCCATCCGCTCATCGGCTCCGGCGCCCCGGTTTTTGCTTTTCCCTGGCCGTTGTCACTTTGCCCGCGATCCAGTTCACCGCCAGCAGCAGTACCATCAATCCAAGTACCGGGAAATTTCCGAACCGTACATACGGCGTCGCCCCGGCAAAACCCTGAGCCTCGCCCTCCAGCCGGGCGGTGGTGAATTCCGGCGCTCGCTTCAGCACTTCGCCGCGCTGGTTGATGATGGCGGTGATGCCGGTATTGGTGGCGCGCAACATGTAGCGACCGGTCTCCAGCGCGCGCATCTGGGAAATCTGCAGATGCTGCCAGGGCGCAATGGTATCGCCGAACCAGGCGTCGTTGCTGACATTGACCAGCAGCGATGCGGCCGGCAACTGGTTGATCAGCTCCTCGCCGAACACGTCCTCGTAGCAGATCGCCATCGCCACCTTCTGTCCCGCCACCTGCAATGGCGGCTGGATGGTCTCGCCGCGCGTGAAGTCCGACAGCGGGATGTGGAGCACATGAACAATCCAGCCGAACAGCGGCTTGAACGGGATGAATTCACCGAACGGCACCAGATGGACTTTGCGGTAAACCTGCACCGGCGAACTGCCCAGGCTCAACACGCTGTTGAAATATTCACCGCTCTCGGTGCGCTCAGGCACGCCCACCAGCACATCCCCTCCCGTCTCGTGCGCGCGCCCGGACAGCATTTCCAGGTAGCTCAACGGCAAATTCTGCAACAACATCGGCAGCGCCGTTTCCGGCAGCACGATCAGGCGCCCCGAGCTCGCCAGCGTCATCGCCATGTAGGTATCGAGCGTGGCCTTGGCCTTGTCCTCGCGCCACTTCATCTCCTGCGGGATGTTGCCCTGCAGCAGGCTGACCGTAACCGGCGCGCCCAGCGGCTTGACCCATTCGACCTGCTTCAGCGCAAACCCCGCCACCGCCAGCACCAGGATGATCATCCCCGGAAAAATCATGTCCGCCCCGCCGCGCCGGTGCAGCCGGGCATCCGCAAGAAGCGCCAGAGCGCCAGAAAACATGACGGAGGCAAGCGACACCCCGTATACCCCGGATAGCGGCGCAAAGCCTGCCAGCGGGCTGGCTACAGCCTGCGAGTAGCCCATTGTCAGCCAGGGAAAGCCGGTAAAAAGCCAGCCCCTGACCCATTCCATCAACACCCACACCGCCGGAATCAGCAACAGGGCGCGGCGCCGGGTCAGGCCGCCGGGACCGGCTTGAAACAAGCCCGCCGTGGCCGGAAACAAGGCAAGTACCAGGCAGAACAAAAAGGTCGCCACTACCGCCAGCGGCATCGGCATGCCACCGAATTCGTGAATGCTGACGTAAACCCAGCTCACCCCGGCGCCGAAGAAGCCCAGCCCGAAAGCGAAACCGGTGTAGGCCGCAGCCTTGCGCGACGAGGCCCGCGACCAAAGCAGGAACAGCACCACCAGCGTGAGCAGCGGCAGGAAGAACAGGATGTCCGGCGCGAAGCCGGAAACGGTGATCGCCCCGATTATCAGGGCAACAGCCATCTGGACCGGCAGTTGTGTGAAAAAAGAAGCGCTGTGTTTTGTCATCCTCGATACCCTGACAAACAGGGAGAGAGTTCCCTGGGTAATATCATTTTTATTGTGCCTGCGCGATCCGCGCAACGCATTTTGCCGAGCAAATTATACGGCGTAAGGTGCTGGATTAGATATTATTCTTGGCGGAGCCTGGCAATAACTTCGGTGGCTACTGAAAGCCATCACATCAGCACGCTCCACCATATTCCCTGCGACTTCGGAGCCGGGGCAGTTATCTGCGGTGGACTTACCTGTTTAAAATGCCTGATTATGAGCCAAGCTCAAGCCATTTAAACGCGCCATCGGCATCGGCCAAAGAGATCGCCGAGTGGACGACTTCCGTAGCAAACGCTCAGTAAGGAGACAATGACTATGACTGCAAACCTCGTCATCCAAAGAGCGGCCCCAGACAACTCGCACGAGGTCGCTGTCATGGTGGGCGAATTGCTTGACGAGATCATGAGCGCCATTGGCATCCAGGCATTCAATTTCAGTCTTG
>CAYGNO010000290.1:0-2141 GCA_964351305.1 uncultured Sulfuricella sp. | reverse complement strand
CCTCACCCCTCACCCCTCACCCCTCACCCAGACAGTCATACTGCTGTCACAATGCAGGCTTAGCATCTCTCGCATATCATGAAATATGCGAGAGGAAGGGCGATGCAGAATACCTATTTCGGATTTTCCAGTGGTTCTCCGGGAAGCGCGAAGTTTCAGACAAAGGCTGTCAGCCACATGGCCATGGCATCTGCCGTGCCGCCGATGCGGGGTGCCGCGTGCCGTTTCGAATCGGCAGTCTGGGATGAAACCCAAACGCAGGCGCGCCTGCATTTGCTGGAAATCGTTGAGCAGCGCCGGCTAACCGCCTTGTTTCAGCCTGTTGTCTTAATGGGCAATGGCGAGATAACCGGTTACGAGGGGCTGATTCGCGGGCCTTCCGATAGTCCCTTGCATTCGCCCCTCGATCTGTTCCATGCCGCAAACGAAAATGGACTGGCCGTGGAAGTGGAGCACCTGAGCCGCCAGGTTGTGTTGGAAAGCTTTGCCCGGCTGAACCTGCCCGGCAAGCTGTTTCTCAACGTCAGCCCGGAATGCCTGTTGCAGCGCAATACCAAGCATGGCGAAACGCTGGGCTACATGCGCAAACTTGGGCTGAGACCGGAGCGGGTGATTATCGAGTTGACGGAGAACCAGCGCACCTATGACTATGATTTGTTGCGCGAAGCGGCGAAGCATTACCGTGCCATGGGGTTCGAAATCGCCATTGATGATCTGGGCGAGGGGTTTTCCAGCCTGCGCCTATGGTCGGAGTTGCGTCCCGATTACGTCAAGATCGACATGCACTTCATTCAGGGCATCGATCGGGACCCGGTGAAGCACCAGTTTGTCAGCTCGATCCAGCAGATCGCGGAGAAATCCGGCACCCACGTCGTTGCCGAGGGCATCGAAACCGCAGCAGAGCTTCAGGTGATCAAGGATCTGGGGATTGCCCACGGCCAGGGTTATTACATTGCCCGCCCCAGTGCCCAGCCAGCCATGGCGCTTCCTGCCGAAGTGGTCAAGGCACTGGAAAAAACGCTGTCTCCCGGTCTCCCCCAGAGTATCAAAGCCAACCATAAAACGGTTTCCGTGCTCAAGCTGTTGCGGGAATGCAGGTCAGTGGCGCCGGACACTTCCAATGATGTGCTTTATGAACTGTTCGTCGGCGACCCTGAACTGCAAGCCTTGCCCGTGGTGGAAAACGGCACGCCGGTCGGCCTGATCAACCGAAACGCACTGATCGACAATCTGGCGCGCCCCTACCGGCGCGAACTGTTCGGCAAGAAACCCTGCACCCGGCTAATGGATGTCGCCCCGCTGATCGTGGAGAAAGACATGAGCATCCAGGCGTTGAGCCACGCCATCGTGGAGGCGGACCGGCACCACCTGTCGAACGGCTTCATCATCACCGATCATGGGCAATATCTCGGCATGGGAACCGGTCACGACCTGGTGCGGGAAATCACCCAGATGCAGATCAGCGCCGCGCGCTATGCCAACCCGCTGACCCTGCTGCCGGGCAACGTGCCGATCAACGAGCAGATCGCCCTGTTGCTGCAGGGCGGTGCCGAATTTTGTGCCTGTTATTGCGACCTGGATCATTTCAAGCCGTTCAATGACGCCTACGGTTACCATAGCGGCGACGACGTGATCCAGTTCGCCGGGAAAATACTCTCCGAAGTGTGCGACCCGGACCAGGATTTCATCGGTCACATCGGCGGCGATGATTTCATCATCCTGTTTCAAAGCGCGGACTGGGAAGCCCGTTGCCAGAGGGCACTGGACCGTTTTTCGAATGCCATTCTGGAATTCTTCAGCGCCGAGGATAGGGCGCGGCAAGGTTATATTGCCAAGGACCGCCATGGCGAAGAAGTGTTCTATCCGCTGACCAGCCTTTCCATCGGTGCCGTGCGGGTCGAGCCCTGCAAACACACTTCGCACCATAAAATTTCCGCTTCAGCTGCCGAAGCGAAAAAACAGGCCAAGGGGATACCCGGCAACAGCCTGTTTATCGAGCGTCGCGCCACGTATTCATGACAGGAGCGCCATGAATTGCCCAACGATGCCGGATGAGGACGACAAGAACCTGTGCGTCATCCACGAGGCGATCGTCGGCACTTTCGGTCTGCCGCCAGACAAGCTGTTCGTCAGCATCAAGG
>CAYGNO010000289.1:0-2161 GCA_964351305.1 uncultured Sulfuricella sp. | reverse complement strand
ATTGGGCCAGGATAGCAGCCAACACCGCCGTAACGGGCTCTGCAAGCTGCAAGATTTGAAGCGGATCGAGTTTCCGGACGCTATGGGATTGACGGACTACACACAAGCCCCATGTTCTCATGCAGTTCGGCATTTACGATAGCCACAGTCGTGCGAGCCAGCGATTCCGCAACCATGGAAGGGCGAAGGGTCGAATGCTACGGTGGGGCGGGGTATTGACGGTTTTTGGCGCGTTGGGGTGAGTGCGAGGAGAATCGCAGTGGCGAGGCGGGGCGTGAGGGACGGGGAAGGCGGGGTTGGGGCGCGGTTCGGATACAACTCCGGCGGGGGTGCCACGGACTTACGATTTTGCTGTCTCAACCGGCCAACGGAGCGGGCGTTCCGGATTACGATTTCACGGCGAGATGGCAGGGTTGACGCCGTCGAGAATCTCGGCGGCCATCAGACTGGACCAGAAGGCCCGCGTTCTGCCCTTGCGGATCCGCGGTTTAAGATTCAACGCGAAAAATGCCTGAAAGATATTGCAGGCCAGGAAGGCAATCAGCAAGAAGCGCTCGATGGCGTTGGGGTCATGCCTGTAGATGTGATCGGCATGCCAGCCGTTGACCAGTTCGTTGAACCCATGATTCTCGATATCCCAGCGTTGGTGGCCGAGGGCGACGGCGCGCCCGGTGGAGACCGATTGCACGGGAAGCGTGGCGACCCACATCCAGCCGCTGGTCAGCGTCTCGTCTTTACCGTCGAGTTGCCGGCGCACCGCGCGTGTTTCCTGGGAACGGATGACCCGCACCGGAGCATTCACCTGGGGCCAGGAAAGCAGGCCCGGAAAATCCCACCACAGACATTTGCGGGAGCGGAAGCTTCCCTCCGCCGGAGGGAAGGCGGCGAACAGAGCGGTCGCATCCTGATATAGATTGCGGCGGTCGTCTTTGAGCACTGTCAGCACGTGTTTGCCGCGAGCTAGAAGGAAGTTGAACAAGGGCGCGGTGGAGTAAAGCGCATCAGCCAGGACCAGATCGAATCCGCGCGGATAAGAGCCCAGGACCCGCTGCAATAAACGCAGGGCCGTGGCGACCTCATCCTCGCCGGCTCTCTGGGGTTCATGATCCAGCAGGAAACGTACCGGGTCGCAGCCAGGCCGGGCGCCGGGCAGCAGCAGCAGTGTTACCTGGCGGTGGTAATACTGGGTACGCTTGGTCTGGCCGGTGCGGATGGTGCGCTCCAGGCACCCCCGACAGTGGCGGCGGTAGCTGGCATGGCTTTCGTGGCCATCCAGGACGGCAACACCCAGCCCGCCCTGATCCGGCAAGGCCTTGTTGCGCTTCAGCCGGTCGTGGATGTGATGAATGCCGCGCCGCAAACCCTCGGCATCCATCAGGGCGGTCACGCGCCCCACGCTGCCGGCGCTGCACACCGACTGCCCCAGCCAGCGCCGAAAGAAGCTGGAGTGAGCGGCGAGTTCCAGAGCGTTGAGGCTACCCATGCGGGCCCAGAACAAAACCGCGACGCTGTGGATGACGCGGGAGGCCGGGATACGCGGTTGCCGGCGCCGGTCCGCGACACCCGCGACGACGGCGCCCGAGAGCTGGAAGATCTCCCCGGCGTAGGCGATCAGGCGGCGGAGAATGGTCAGCCTGTCCTTGCCAGGAAGCGTTTCCACTCCAGTTCGGAAACTTCGTGCAGAAGACGTTGCATCTGCTGGAACTCGCCGACCGCTTGGCGAACCGGGTCGTGCAACGCCTTCGGAATGCAGAGCTGGCGTACTTGGCCGGCGTGGCTCTGCACCAGATAGAGCGAAGTGTGCCCCTCGCCGCCGGCGCAACGGCAGTTGGGCTTGCCGCACTTGCTGGAGCGCTCCGACAGCGTCCCGCGCAGAAACCGCTGGCCGGAGGCGATTTGCGCGATGCGGGAACGCAGACCGCGTTCGGTGGCGGACAGTTCGGCGCGGCTGAGACGAGACGCCATGTCTTATATTGATACTATACAAGAAATGGCGGCAAAGCAAGGACCGACCCACAATGCGAATATGCCCTGCAGCCGACCTCAGGTCAAAACAACAATGGAATCAGATGTTTTGGCCGTCCCAAAACATCGGTTACGGAATAGCTGACTTTCCACTGCCCCGGCACACCCGCTATAATCCCGGTTAAACCATGACACG
>CAYGNO010000288.1:0-2168 GCA_964351305.1 uncultured Sulfuricella sp. | reverse complement strand
CACAGGGCGGCGGCTTCCAGGATCGCCTGGATCTGCATCGAGTAGATTTCCGGGTAGGTGATACCCAGGCGCACGCCGCGGTGGCCCAGCATGGGATTGACCTCCGCAAGGGCCCGCACCTTTTTCAGGATCGTCTCTTTCTTGCCGATCACGTTCTCTTCCAGGTGCGACCCCTTGAAGGTTTGCAGACCGTCCATCAGCTTCAGCAAGCCGTCGGCGTATTGCTGGTAGAGCTTGGGATTGAGCAGCTTGAGGGTATCCGGCAGCTCTTCCAGGCCCTTGATAGTGTCGCGCAGATGATGCAAATGGGCGATTTCCAGCTCAAGCTGCGCCGCGCTGGGAAGGAACTCGTGCATCGGCGGATCGAGCAGGCGCACCGTCACCGGCAGCCCCTTCATCGCCTTGAAGATGGCCTTGAAGTCGGAGCGCTGGATCGGCAGCAGGCGGTCGAGCGCGGCCTGGCGCTGTTCCGATGTCTCCGCCAGGATCATTTCCTGCACGATGGGCAGGCGGTCGGTGCCGTTGAACATCCGCTCGGTGCGGCACAGGCCGATGCCCATGGCGCCGAAGGCGCGCGCCTTGGTGGCCGCCTCCGGCGTATCGGCGTTGGCCAGCACCCTGAGGCGCGCGACCTCGTCGGCCCAGGCCAGCAGGGTGGCCATTTCCGCAGAAAACTCCGCCTCCACGGTCGGCACTTCGCCGGCGTAAACGTGGCCGCTACTGCCGTCGATGGTGATCACGTCGCCTTCATGCAGGGTGGTGTCCCCGATGATCGCGCTGCGCGCCAGGTCGTTGATCACGATCTGCTCGCAGCCGGAAACGCAGGGCTTGCCCATGCCGCGCGCCACCACCGCGGCGTGCGAGGTCTTGCCGCCGCGGCTGGTGAGAATGCCCTGCGCCTGGAAAAAGCCGTGGATGTCCTCCGGCTTGGTTTCCTCGCGCACCAGGATGATTTTCTCGCCGGCGCGACCGCGTATCTCCGCCGTGTCGGCGTCGAACACGATCTTGCCGGAGGCCGCGCCGGGCGATGCCGGCAGCCCCTGAGCCAGCGACTTGCCGTGGAAGTCTGGCGACAGTTGCGGCACCAGCAATTGCTCCAGGATCAGGGGCTCGAACCGTAGCAGCGCACGCTCCTTCGTGATCAAGCCTTCCTGGAACATTTCCACCGAGGTGCGCACCATGGCGCGGGCGTTCATCTTGCCGTTGCGGGTTTGCAGGCAGTAGAGCGTGCCTTTCTCGATGGTGAACTCGAAATCCTGCACTTCGTGGTAGTGCGATTCCAGCCGGTTGCGCAGTTCCATCAGCTGGTCGTAGATATCCGGCATTTCGTCGGCCATCTCGGCGATCGGCTTGGGCGTGCGGATGCCCGCCACCACATCCTCGCCCTGCGCGTTGGTGAGGTACTCGCCGTAGATCAGGTTCTCGCCGGTGCCGGGGTTGCGGGTGAAGCCGACGCCCGTGCCGGAATCGTTGCCCATGTTGCCGAACACCATGGTGCAGATGTTGACCGCGGTGCCATTGGCCTGCTCTTTGGTGATCCTGAACTGCTTGCGGTAGTCCACCGCGCGCTTGCCCGACCAGGAGCGGAACACCGCCCCCACCGAAATTTCCAGCTGCTCGTAAGGATCCTGTGGGAATGGCTTGCCGCTGTGGCGCTCGACGATGGCGAGAAACTCTCCGGCCAGTTCCTTGAGATGCGCGGCAGTCAGGTCCACGTCCAGCGGTGCGCCATATTTCCGCTTGATCGCCGCCATCCGCTCATCAAAATGCTCGTCGCCTATACCCAGCGCGATCTTGCCAAACAACTGGATAAAGCGGCGGTAGGCATCGTAGGCGAAACGCTCGTTGCCGGTCTGCCTGATCAGGCCCGGCAGCGAAATTTCGTTGAGGCCGAGGTTGAGGATGGTGTCCATCATGCCCGGCATCGACATCGCCGAACCGGAACGCACCGACACCAGCAGGGGATTGTCGCCGCTGCCGAAGCCCTTGCCGGTCTTCTTTTCCAGCGCCGCCATGTGGCTCCCGATCTCATCCATCAGCCCTTCCGGCAAATGGTTCTTGTCCAGGTAGGCAAGGCAGGCCTCGGTAGTCGCGGTGAAGCCCGGCGGCACGTTCAGCCCGATCTGCGTCATCTCGCACAGATTGGCCCCTTTGCCGCCCAACAGCAT
>CAYGNO010000287.1:0-2185 GCA_964351305.1 uncultured Sulfuricella sp. | reverse complement strand
CTCGTGGCGTCAAACCCTGCTGCTCCATGCGAAATTTGATTGCCTCGATGGGGCTGGCAGGGCCAATGGGATAGTGCTTGTTCTCGTAGACCTCAATGAGCGTAGTCAGAATCTCCATCTCGTCATATTCAGGAGTGTTTAGCTTGGCCTGAAAGACCTCCTCCAGCCGTTTGAAAGCCTGACGCAGATCGTTGTCATTACGGATGGGCTTGATGTTCATGAGTCACCCCACTGAAGTTTGGTTTAACGCTAGTAATCACTGACGGTTTCAACATCAATCTTGTCGTATTGGGCATGCGTGCCCACAAACTTGACCCACACAATCCCGGCGGCGTACTGCACCTCAACGACGAGGCGGTACTTGTTACCGCCTATGTTGAAAACAACCCGGTTGCTTCCGCAAATACTGGCGCTTACGTACAAGTCTTTGATGTCTTGAGGCGTTTTCCACGCCGCCGCGCATGCCTCGTCGTGCCAAGCCGCAAGTGGGCCTTGCGCATCAGCGTAACGCTTCTGCTCCCAAAAGCGGCGCAGGGTGCTCCTGGCAATTACCCGCATAGACGGCATCTCCCGAATTGGGAGAAATATACCACCCAATTTGGGAGGACGCCAGTGGATTATTCAGGGAATTTCAGGCCAGCCTGAATGGGCGCCCAACGTAAAGTTGAGGAGCGCGCCGCTTTTGGCGCGTCCCGGTCGAATGCAATACGAGACCAGACCCAGTTGACGTCTTTGTCGATGCGGAGCACCAAAATGTGTTGCTGCAAGACGGACTCAGTATCCCGGACCCCGTATCCCCCGCGTGGGTATCCTGACCTTGCCCTCGAATTTCGTATCCCATAACCGTGATCATGGGCTGGCAAGCTCGGCTTGAGCCATCTGCCAGTGTTGCTCGAACTGCATCGGACTGACGTAGTTCAAGGTGGAGTGTAATCGGGATTGGTTGTACCACAGCAGCCAGGCCAGGGTTTCATCTTTCGCGTGGCGGCGGGTCCGGAAGCGCTGCCCGTGCAGCCGCTCCACTTTCAATGAGCCAAACAGCGTTTCGCTGCAGGCATTGTCCCAGCAGTTGCCACGGCGGCTCATCGAGGCGCTGATGCCGTAATCCTTGAGCACCGCTCGGAAGGCCTCGCTGGCGTACTGGCTACCACGGTCGCTGTGGAAGATCAGACCGGCTTGCTTGCCCGGATGACGCTTGAACCACGCCATACGCAGCGCGTCGATGACGATCTCGCGCGTCATGTCCTCGCGCATCGACCAGCCCACCACCTGACGGCTGAACAGGTCGATCACCACGGCCAGAAACAACCAGCCCTCATCGGTGTGGATGTAGGTGATGTCCCCAACCCAGACCTTGTCCGGGGCATCCACGGTGAACCGGCGGTTGAGCACGTTGGGTGCGATCGGCAGGTCATGGTTGCTGTCGGTGGTCACCTTGAAGCGTCGCTTGCCGCGGGCGCGGATGCCGTGCTGGTGCATCAGCGTTTGCAGCCGCTGCTTGCCAACACGGACGCCCTCGTTGCGCAGCGCGCGCCAGATCCGTGGCCGGCCGTAACTGCCGCGGGTTCGGTTGTGGACGGCCTTGATGTGTACCAGCAGCGCCGCGTCGCTCAGGTAGCGACACGGCGTGGTGCTGGCCTGACGGGCGATATGGGCGTGATAGCCGCTCACGCTGACCTCAAGTACCCGGCATTGCACCGTGATCGGCCACACGCAGCGATGACGCTGGATAAAGGCGTACTTCACTTCGCACCTTTCGCGAAGTACGCCGTCGCTTTTCCCAGAATGTCGCGCTCCATCTTCACCCGCGCTAGCTCCGCGCGCAGCCGGGCAATCTCCATCTGCTCGGCGCTCACCGGCTTGCTGTCGGCACCCGCGAGCTGGCCCCGCCGACTGGCCTTGACCCAGTTGAACAGCGTCTGCTCAACCAGTCCCAGCGTTCTGGCCACCGTGGCTTGGCGCTGACCACTCTCGACCAGCCGCACCGCTTCTTGCTTGAATTCGAGCGTGTAGCGCGCCCGCGTTGTCTTGGTCATGTCGTTCTCCTTGCGTGAATTGAATCACACAGCAAGGGATACGTTTTACGAGGGCAAGGTCAGTAGGCCTCGGGGATCCCTTCGATGAGCGCATCGAGGCGGTTGTGGTTGGGATCGTAGGTATAGGTCCGGGTGGAGGCGTTCAGGGC
>CAYGNO010000286.1:0-2187 GCA_964351305.1 uncultured Sulfuricella sp. | reverse complement strand
TTTGCTGCGCTGCAATCCCTGGAACCCCGGCGGATACGATCCCGCACCCTAACCTTCAGGCTTGATCATGGATTTGCATAGACTTTTTCTGTTCTTGATTTTTGTGTTCTCTCTAGGATTGGTCTGGGATGGCTGGCAGCGCCACCAGTATCCCGAGCGGTATGTCCAGCAGAGCCCGGTAACGAGCGAATCCCTGCCGAAAGCGCAGACAACACCATCCGCCACCTCGATTCCCGCCGCGTCGCCTCAAGCCGCGCCGACACAAGCCCAGGTAGCGCCGCAACCTGTCCAGCAGGCCGCCGGAAAAACGATCCACGTCAAGACTGACCTGCTCGAGGCGGAAATCAACACCATCGGAGGAGAAATCAGCCGTCTGGCGCTGCTGAAACATCCAGACGGCGAAGACAAGAGCAAGCCGCTGGTGCTTTTCCACCGTGGTGCGGGCACCCACAACTATGCCGCCCAAAGCGGCTTGCTCGGGGCGGGCTTGCCGAACCACAACAGCCAGTTTGCCCCAGAGCGGGACCAATACGCGTTGGCAGATGGCGCCGAGCAGGTGCAGGTGCGGCTGAATGCCGAGGGCGATGCGGCGCTGAAGGTGGTGAAGGTCATCACCTTTCACAAGGGAAGCTACCTGGTCGATGTCGCCTACGAGCTCGAAAACACCGGGGCGCAACCGGTGGCAGCGAGCAGTTACTATCAACTGACCCGAGACAGCATGCCGCTGGCGGGCAGCTCGATGCTGTTGCCCACCTACGTCGGTGCCGCTGTCTATACCGACCAGGAAAAATTCCAGAAGGTGGACTTTGCGGACATAGAAAAGGGCAAGACGGAATACCCCAAGCAGGCGCAAGACGGCTGGATCGGGTTACTGCAGCATTACTTCGTGTCGGCTTGGCTGCCCAAGGAAAAGGCGCAGCGCGAATACTTCACGCGCAAACTGGATGGCGACGCCTATTCGGTGGGTGTGATCCTGCCGGAGCAGATCGTCGATCCCGGCCAGAGGGCGGTGATGGGCGCGACCCTCTACGCCGGCCCGGCACAGACCGATCTGGACGAGATCGCCCCGGGCTTGGGGCTGACGGTGGATTACGGCTGGCTGACGGTTCTTTCCGCACCGCTGTTTTGGGTCATGGCGCTGTTCTTTGACTGGACGCAGAATTGGGGCGCCGCGATCATTCTGCTGACCGTCCTGATCAAGCTGCTGTTTTTCCCGTTGTCTGCGGCAAGCTACCGCTCCATGGCCAAAATGCGCGTGGTTGCACCCAAGCTGGAAAAAATCAAGCAGCAAAGCGGCGGTGACCGGGAAAAATTAAACAAGGCCATGATGGAGTTGTACAAGACCGAGAAAATCAATCCGCTGGGCGGTTGTCTGCCGGTGCTGGTGCAAATCCCGGTGTTTATCGCCCTGTACTGGGCCATTCTGGCCAGCGTCGAGCTGCGTTACGCGCCGTTCTTCGGCTGGATAAGCGACTTGTCGGCGGCGGATCCGTATTACATCCTGCCGCTGGTCATGGGTGCCAGCATGATTATCCAGATGCGCCTCAACCCCAAGCCGCCTGATCCGATGCAGGCCAAAATAATGCAGATCATGCCGATCGCCTTCAGCATCATTTTCTTCTTCTTCCCGGCAGGGCTGGTGTTGTATTCCATCGTAAACAACGTCCTGTCCATCGGCCAGCAGTGGTACATCACCCGGGCTGCCGAGGCAGAGGCGGCGAGCAAAGGTGTCGCTGCCAAACGCTGATACCATCGCCGCCGTCGCCACCGCGCAGGGGCGCGGCGGCATCGGAGTGGTAAGAATCTCCGGGTCGCACACCGAAACGCTGGCACGCGAAATCCTGGGTAAATTGCCCGTCGCGCGCCACGCCACCTGTTGCAACTTTCTGGATCAAAACAGCGACACTCTGGATCAGGGTGTCGCCCTGTTTTTCCCCGCCCCGCATTCCTATACCGGCGAAGACGTGCTCGAATTGCAGGGGCATGGTGGCACCGCCGTCTTGCAACTGTTGCTGCAGCGTTGCCTCGACCTGGGCGCGCGGCTGGCGCAGCCCGGCGAATTCACGCAGCGCGCCTTCCTGAACGGCAAGTTAGACCTGGCGCAGGCAGAAAGCGTCGCCGACCTGATCGACGCCAATACCGCCGAGGCCGCGCGCAGCGCGATGCGCTCCCTGCGCGGGGAGTTTT
>CAYGNO010000285.1:0-2230 GCA_964351305.1 uncultured Sulfuricella sp. | reverse complement strand
TTCCTCGCGGTCGGCTACAATCCCGTGGAAAGCGCCATGCAGCGCATCACCCGCAATCTCGACGAGGCCGCCCGCACCTTTGGCGTTGCCGGCCTGCAAATGCTGCGCCGTGTGCACCTGCCCATCCTGAGCGGCGGACTGCTCTCCGCCGCCGCCCTGGTGTTCGTCGACGTGATGAAGGAAATGCCCATCACCCTGATGACCCGCCCCTTCGGCTGGGATACTCTGGCGGTGCGTATTTTCGAAATGACCTCGGAAGGGGAATGGGAGCGTGCCGCTCTCCCCGCCGTGGCCCTGGTGCTGGCAGGGCTGTTGCCAATCGCCCTGCTGGTCAGGCAGACTGAAAAAGATTAAACCTGATGCCAGGGCACCCAGATGGATCATTCCAGCCGCAACGAAAATAATATGCCTCGTTTTCCGAGTGACTGAGTGTTTGAGTGTTTGAGTGTTTGAGTCTGAGTCTTATTGGCGCTTCGAAAGTATATAAACCATGGCCACCCCGCAATGCCCGATTCCCGTTTCCGGTGCTATCCAGCTTGAACTGAATGGTGTTTGCCACGCCTACAACGGCCAACCGGTGGTGCGCAACCTATCCTTCCGCCTCAAGCAGGGCGACATCGGCTGCCTGCTCGGCCCCTCCGGCTGCGGCAAGACCACCGTATTGCGCGCCATTGCCGGCTTCGAGGGCATCGCGCAGGGAGACATCGTGTTGAACGGCGCAAGCGTGAGCCGCGCAGGTCATTCGCTGCCGCCGGAGCAGCGCCGCGTCGGCATGGTATTCCAGGATTACGCCCTGTTTCCCCACCTGAGCGTGGCGCGCAACGTGGCATTCGGGCTCAAGGGCTGGAACAGCGACGCGCGTGCGGATCGGGTGGCGACTTTGCTGGAAATGGTCGGCTTGCCCGACGCCGGAAGCAAGTTTCCCCACGAGCTTTCCGGCGGCCAGCAGCAACGTGTGGCGCTGGCCAGGGCGTTGGCGCCCTGCCCGTCGCTGCTCCTGCTGGACGAACCGTTTTCCAGCCTCGACGTGGGGCTGCGCGAGCGCATCGGCCAGGAAGTGCGCGAAATTCTCAAGGCGCAAGGCATCACCGCCCTGCTGGTGACTCACGACCAGCACGAAGCCTTCGCCATCGCCGACGAAATTGGCGTGATGAACGACGGCGAAATCCAGCAGTGGGACAGTGCCTATAACCTCTACCACCGCCCCGCCAACCGTTTCGTTGCCGATTTTGTCGGCGAGGGCGTCCTGATGCCCGGCACGGTATTAAACGAAGGACGGGTGGAAACGGAGTTGGGCGAGATCGTCGGCGAGCTACCCCGCGACTGCCGGGCAGGATGCCCGGTGGACGTGCTGCTGCGGCCCGACGACATCATCCATGACGACGCCAGCGCCCTGCAGGCGGAAGTCGGCCACAAGGCCTTCCGTGGCGCGGACATCCTTTACACCCTGCTGCTCCCCAGCGAGCGAAAAGTGCTGTCCCTGGTGCCCAGCCACCACAACCACGCCATCGGTGAGAAGATCGGCATTCGGCTGGCGGTGGACCATGTCGTGACCTTCAGGCGTTGAATATCCCCCGGCATACAAAGCCGGAGAAATTCCCTTTCGGTTAGAGCAATACCGGCCGATCGGGTAACTCGTTCAGGTTATTGGCATTGTGACCATTGCGACTGCTGACCGACGGCCCCGGAAAATTGGTCGCAAGTATCTGTCCGATCATTTCAACCGCCTCCAGCGCCCCGCGCAAGTAGGCCCCGCCACGGAATGCCGCCTCCATGTTGCGGCAGATGGCATCCCATTCCGCTTGTCCGACCCGGGCGCTGATGCCTCGATCGGCCACGATCTCGACGCTGCGATCAATCAGCTGTACGTAGATCAGCACGCCGCTGTTGTGCTGCGTGTCCCAGACGCGCAGATTCGAGAAAATCTCCATGGCACGCGCGCGCGCTGAAATATCGCGCCATAAATCGCTCAAAGACAAACCGGTTTCGACGACGAAACGCAATTCGCCGGCGTGACGCTGCTCCGCTGCCTTCACCGCCGCTTCGATCGCCTGCAATGCCGCGGACGGAAACGCGCGCTGCGCCAGCCATGGGGGCGCCAGAAGATGCTTGAACATGCGTATCGGATTCATGTCAGTCGATCACCATCGATTACCATCGTCCCGAAGCGCCACCGCCGCCGGCACTGCCGCCGCCGCCGCCCCATTCGCCGGAACCGCCTCCCCAGCCG
>CAYGNO010000284.1:0-2246 GCA_964351305.1 uncultured Sulfuricella sp. | reverse complement strand
TCGTGTCGCGCAGGGTATCGGCGTTTCGCTCGCCGTCGGAAAACGCCAGCCGCCCGGAATACTTGACGCCCTCGCGCGACATCTCGCCGTCGGCGCGCAGGCGGTTAAAGGCATTGCGGCTGCGATCGTCATCCCGGCGCGTGGCGCTGTTGGCCGGGGTGGCGAGGTCGCTGCGCTCGAAGGCATTATCGCCGCGCCCGAAAGAGCGAAATATCGACGGCGAGAGAGTCAGGCTGTCGCTGCCGGATTTCCATGCCAGGCGCGGCGACATCACGAACTCCTCGGTCTTGCGCTCGCCCTGCTCGCTGTCTTCCTGCCAGGTTCCGAGGCTGTCGCGACGGTTCGCCTGACGTCCCGATGGCATTTCGTGGTGGTTCAGCGTCACCGGCAGCAGCCAGGAAAACGTCTTGTCGCCGCCGCCCTTGGTGTAGGAGGTCTGCACAAGCGGCTGGCCGTCACGGGACCCGACTGCCGCCTTGAAGGCGGTGGACTCGCGCGCCATCGGCCTGTTGAGCACCAGATTCACGGTCACCGGCGCATTGCCGCCGACTTCCGCCGACGAGCCACGCATGATCTCGACGCGCAGCAATTCGGTCGACGGCAGGCGGCCGACGATGCCTTGGGCCATGCGCGCATTTCCGGGCATACGCTCCCCGTCAACCAGAATCTGCACCGAGTCCCGCACCATGCCGCGCGAGCGCAGCGCCATGGAACCGTCGGCGCCCGGCGTACCGGCATCCACGCCCGGCAGTTTGCCCATCACGTCGCTGACCGTCAGCGCCCCCATGTTTTCAATGTCCTGGCGGTTGATGATAATTTTCTGCGTCGCAGCCTGGAGGCGCTCGCCGATGTCGCCCTCGCGGGAGGAGGTTACCAACACTTCTTTAAGCGTTATTTCATCGGCAGCGCAAGCTGCCGCAAAAGTCAGGCAAAAAAGTGAAGTCAGGGCGAATCGTTTCATGATGGTGGCAAATGGCAAGGTCGGGATAATAATTATGGTTATTTCGTGGGTGGCGAGTGTAGCATCGTGGCCGGTCCGGCGGCAAAATCCCTCAACCCTTGTCTCGCTGCGGTCGCTGCTAGGCAGCGGGAACCCGGCGGGGACACTCCTTGCGGGTGCAAGACAGGGAGAGGAGTATCGAATACCGGTCGAGCCACCACCAGCGTGAAGCCGGTCAGGTTGCCACAAGCAGCAGTCGCCGTAGCCCGATCGCGATCAATACGATTGCCGCTCCCCAGCGCAGCCATTTTCCCAGCCACTCCCGCCCTTCGCGCAGGTTGCGTCCGAACAAACTCAGCAGGGGCACAATCACCAGCAGCGGGGTGAGTGCCGCCCCCAAACCGAAGGACAGGCCGTAGCCCACGCCGGACAAGGTGCCGCCGGACAGCGCGCACACTGCCAGGAGCGAGGCCAGCGGCGCGCACGGCGTCAGGCTCAGGGAAAAGCCGAGCAAAAAAGGCGGGGCACCCGCACCCCGCTGCGCCGCACCGCATGCCGTCTTGCGCCGCGATGGCAGCAGCAGCCAGATGCCGGCGCCCAAACTGGCGGCGCCGATGAAGGCATTGCCCACACCGCCGTTCAGCGCCTGGGTCAACCACATCCCGAGCGCCCCGGCCAGCCCGCCGAGCAGGCTATAAGCCGTTATCCGGCCCAGCACGAAGACGCCGGTATCGAGCAGCGCCTCGCGGTTGCTGCCGCCGCGTCCCAGCACCCAGGTACCCATGAACGGCAGGCAGGTCACGGTGCAGGCGGTCAGCCCCATGGAAACACCCAGCAGCCAGACCGAGAAAAGGCTGATCGTCTCCGGCAGGGCCGCGCCGGGCATGATGGCATCAAGCATGTTCTTCGGCTCCCGCTGCGGGCTTGCGCGGCGCGGCGGCGGTCTTGACCGTGCCATCCGGCATCTCGCCCTTCATGCGCTGCTTGTAGTACTCGCGGCTGGAGCTGAACAGCGCGATCGGTCCCCACTTCATCTGGATCACGCCGTCGTCCGGGCAGAACTCGGCGCAGCGCCCGCATAGGGTGCAGTCCTCGTGGAAAGCCTTGCTGCCGTGCTCGCGGGCAATCTCGTGGATATCCATCGGACAGGCCTTGACGCAGATGCCGCACTTGTCGCACTTGTCGTTCTGCTTCTTCACCAGCCGCATCGGCGACAGGCGCTGGAACACCGCGTTGAACGACAGCATCGGGCAGATGCGGCAGAACGGCTGGCGCACCGCGAATGCCGCCACCAGCATGAAACCGA
>CAYGNO010000283.1:0-2265 GCA_964351305.1 uncultured Sulfuricella sp. | reverse complement strand
GAATCGCCGATCTCCGGGCTATTGTATTTGCCAATCAGGGCAATGGTTTTGAAGAGCTGGCTCATGCCCTGAATTAAACCATAATAAAACTTTTGGTGGTACTATCCCGGATGTTCCATAAATTGACGCGAGTCCTCGCTGGTCTTTTGTTTGATATGAAAGATTTTACTCGGTCGGGTGTATGAATAACTACACCGCTCCTTCGCAAAACTTCCCTATCAAACAAAATCCTGCGCGATCATCACGCGAATTCATGAAACATCCGGGATGACTCGAAGTGCATAACACATAATGCACATCCAAATATATGATCGACAAACGCGCGCAAATCCTGCTTAAAACCCTGGTGGAACGCTATATCAGCGAAGGCCAGCCCATCGGCTCCCGGACCCTGTCGAAGTTCTCCGGCCTGGACCTGAGCCCGGCCACTATCCGTAACATCATGGCCGATCTGGAAGAAATGGGTTATATCGTCAGCCCGCACACCTCTTCCGGCCGCATACCCACTCCGCTCGGCTATCGCTTCTTCGTTGACTCCCTGCTCACCGTGCAACCGCTCGGCGCGGTCGAGGTGCACCAACTGGAAAACCAGCTTCACCCCAGCGATCCGCAGAAACTGATCGCTTCCGCCTCGCAACTGCTATCCGACCTGACCCAGTTCGCCGGCATCGTGATGGCGCCGAAACGCCGAAGCATCGGCTTCCGCCATATCGAATTCGTGAATCTTTCCGAAAAACGCATACTTTTGATCCTGGTCACTACCGACGACAACGTGCAGAACCGCATTATCGTCAGCGAAAAATCCTATTCCGCCTCGGAACTGACCCAGGCAGCCAACTTCATCAACCAGCACTACGCCGGCTGCACTCTGGAAGAGGTGCGCAGCAGAATGCAGGTCGAACTGAAACAGTTGCACCATGACATGACCACGCTCATGACGCTGGCGATGGAGGCCGGCGGCGCTGCATCGAACGAAGGCGCCGACAGCTATGTGCTGTCTGGCGAGCGCAAGCTGCTGCATGTGCGGGACCTGTCTTCCAACATGGCATCCTTGCGCCGGCTGTTCGATGCCTTCGATCAGAAAACCACCCTGCTGCAGCTTCTGGACATCAGCCAGCACGCCCAGGGCGTGCAGATATTCATCGGTGGTGAATCAGGCCGCATGCCGCTAGATGAATGCAGCCTGGTGACCGCGCCCTACGAGGTGAACGGCCAAGTCGTCGGCACCGTCGGCGTAATCGGCCCGACCCGGATGGCCTACGAACGCATCATCCCGATCGTGGACGTCACCGCCAAGCTGCTTTCCAGCGCGCTTTCGTATCATTAAAACACTATGGGTAGGATGGGTGGAGCATAGCGATACCCATCAATCATCACCGCAAAGCGATGGGTAAAACCACCACACCTCAGGACTCAGGGCTAAAACAATGGAACCCACCTACCATCACGGCACACCAAGCCGTACCGGCATCCTCCTGATCAACCTCGGCACGCCGGACGCGCCCACTGCCGCTGCGGTGAAGCCTTATCTCAGGGAATTCCTCGGCGACCCGCGCGTGGTGGAAATTCCCCGCGCGCTGTGGTGGCTGATTCTGAACGGTGTCATCCTCAACACCCGGCCTAGAAAATCGGCGGAGAAATACGCCCAGATCTGGACCAGGGAAGGTTCTCCGCTGCTGGTGCATACCCAGCGCCAGGCCAGGATGCTGCAGGGTTATCTCGGCGAATCGTTGAAATCGCCGTCTGCACTGCCCCTCTCCCCAACCCTCTCCCACGAGGGGGAGAGGGGGCAAGCGACTATCCCTCCTGAAAACGGAGGGACAGGCTCTGTTTTGATCGAATACGCCATGCGCTACGGCAACCCTTCGGTTGCGTCGGCGCTGGAAAAACTCAAGCAGCAGAATTGCGGGCGCATCCTGATTCTCCCGCTCTACCCGCAGTATGCCGCCAGCTCCACGGCTTCGGCCATGGACGCGGCGTTCGACGCCTTGCGCAAGATGCGCAACATGCCGGAAATCCGCACCGTCAGGAGCTTTCACGACCACCCCGGCTACATCGCGGCGCTCGCCGCCAGCGTGCGCGAGGATTGGCAGCAGAATGGCCGCCCCGACGTGCTGGTGATGAGTTTCCACGGCGTACCGCGCTACACGCTGGATAAAGGCGACCCCTACCACTGCGAGTGCCAGAAAACCGGCCGGCTGCTGGCAGAGGCGCTGGAACTGAAACCGGATCAATACCGGATCAGCTTCCAGTCGCGCTTCGGCC
>CAYGNO010000282.1:0-2336 GCA_964351305.1 uncultured Sulfuricella sp. | reverse complement strand
AACATCCTGCAGGATGAAAAAATTTCCCGGCTGATCCAGCGCGACTTGCTGGAAAACGGGCCGCAACGTGGCAAGGAATTTGCCGAGCAGGTATTTGGCCAGAATTTTGCGAGCCTGGTGGCGATCCTGCGCACCGGCCAAAAAAAAGGGGAGCTGCGCAAAGGCATCGACCCCGCCATGCTGGCCACGTTGCTGATCGGCGCCGATGTTTTCTTTTTCCAGTCGCGCGAGGTGCTGCGCCATTTTCCCGACGTCCACTTTACCGATAAGCCGGAAAGTTACAGCACGATGCTGGTGGATATTCTGTTGTGCGGCATTCTGCCCAAACCCTGATGAGCCCCTGGACTAAATAACATGCGAACGACCCATTCGATCCTGATCCCCTGCCTGCTCGGTGCGGCGCTGCTGCTACCTGGGTGCACAAAAAAGCCCGAAGAGCAGAAGAAAGGGCCGTTGGCAGCGATTATCACCGTCACTCAAGCGCAATCGCGCACCATGCAAGTGCTGGAGCAGTCGGTCGGCGAGGCGGACAGCTCCACTGCGCCCAAGGTGGGTGCCGAAGTGGCGGGACGCATTATCAAGATTCATGTCGAGATCGGCGACCCGGTAAAGAAGGGGCAACTGCTGGCCGAAATCGATGCCGCCGATTTTTCCGCCGATGAGAAACGTCTGGCCGCCCAGGCAACCAGCCAGCGCAAGCTGACAGAGCGCTATCGCGAATTGGCCGGGAAGGGGTTTGTTTCGCCCTCCCTGCTGGAAGGATACGAAGCCCAGAATGTCGCCGCGCGTGAGCAACACACTCGTGCCGCCAAGAATCTTTCCCGTGCCCGGATTGTGTCGCCGGTGGATGGGCGGGTCGACAACCGCATGGTTTCGGTGGGGGACTGGATCGATCTCGGCAAGCCAGTGTTCCAGCTTTCCACCAGCGAAAATTTGCGTGTTCGTCTGCCATTTCCTGAAACCGCTGCGCAGCGCATCAAGGTGGGGCAGGTGGTCAAACTTTCCACGCCGACCGCGCCGGATGCCACCGTATCAGGCAAGATCGAACAGGTGCGGCCGGTGGTGGGCAGTACCAACCGCGCCTTCGATGCCGTGGTGGAAGTCAAGAACCCGGGTGGCTGGAAACCCGGCGCTTCGGTCAACGGTGCTGTCATCGTCGAGGAACATGCGGAGGCGGTCAGCGTGCCGGAGGTGAGTGTGGTGCTGAGGCCTGCCGGCAAGGTAGTCTACGTGATCGAGGATGGCAAGGCGGTTCAGCACATCGTCACCACCGGCGTCACCCAGAACGGCCAGGTGGAAATTCTGCAAGGGCTTACGGCGGGCGAAACGGTAGCAGTGGACGGCGCGGGCTTCCTTACTGACAAGGCGGCAATCAGCGTGAAAGAAATGAATGGTAATAACGGACACGGCGAGAAGCGCAGCCCCAAATGATAAGCATCGCTTCTCGCCGTGTCCGTTCCCTCTCTCCATTTGAAAGCGCACAGAAATGACCTTGCCCGAATTTTCCATCAAACGCCATGTGCTGGCGTTCATGCTGTCGGCGGTGCTGGTGCTGTTTGGCTACATCAGTTACCAGCGCATCGGCATGGACCGTTTCCCCCATATCGAATTCCCTATCGTCTCGATCTCCACCACGCTGAAGGGTGCCAACCCCGACATCGTCGACGCCAGTGTTACCAACGTACTCGAAACGTCGATCAACAGCGTGCCCGGCATTGAACACATCCAGTCCACCTCCTCGCCCGGCGTATCGGTGATCAACATCACCTTCGGCCTGGACAAGAAAGTCGATGTCGCCTTCAATGAGGTGCAAGCCAAGGTCAACCAGGTCTTGCGTCGTTTGCCCAAGGATGCCGACCCGCCCGTCGTCGCCAAGGTCGAGACCAACGCCATGCCGATCATGTGGCTGGCGTTGCGCGGCGACCGCACCCAGCAGCAGCTCAACCAGTACGCTCTCAACACCATCAAGAAGCGCCTGGAAACCATCAACGGCGTAGGCGAAGTGCGCCTGGGCGGACGCCGCGACCGCACCATCCGGGTCAACCTGCTGCCGGCGAGAATGACCGCATTCAAGATTACCGCGCAGGATATCAACACCGCTTTTGCCAATGAACATGTCCAGCTGGCCGGTGGTTTCCTGGTGGGGCAGAAGACTGAAAACCTGATCAAGCTCGACCTGGAATTCCATCGCCTCGGCGATCTGGAAAAAATGATCGTTGCCTACCGCGACGGTGCGCCAGTGCGCCTCAAAGATATCGCCGAAGTCGAGGATGCCCTGGCCGATTACCGGCAGCTCGCGCGCTTCATGGGCAAGACCACCGTCGGCCTGGGCATCG
>CAYGNO010000281.1:0-2339 GCA_964351305.1 uncultured Sulfuricella sp. | reverse complement strand
GCGATCGTCGGCACTTTCGGTCTGCCGCCAGACAAGCTGTTCGTCAGCATCAAGGGTGACCCGACCCTGCGCGAAACCGCATCGCTGCGCCCCCGCCAGGAAAGCCGGATCGACCTGGAAGCGGGAAAAGTACTGGAAACCTGCGAATGGCTGCTGCGGAAAACCGGCTGTTTCAGTATCTACGTCGGCTTCAACAGCAGCGAGGTGCGTACCGAGTCGGTGTTCAATCCGTTCAATTACGAGATTCACGATGCCATCGCCCTGATCCAGCCGGGCTATGTGGAGCGCCACTTCGTGCAAGTGCCCTATCAGAAAAAAATGAAAATCATCGGTCGTGTGCGCAATACGGTGCAGACCGGTCCGTTGCGGGAATATCTGCCGCCTCACTGGCGCAAGCTGATGGATCGCCAGCGCGAGGAATGGAAGCCGATGGCGAAAAATGACATCAAGCAGGCCGTTCAATCGTTCAACCGCCTGCGCGGCATCGAGGGCTTCTATCTGCGCAACACCGCGATTTCCCTGAGCCAGGGTATCGTGAGGGCCTCGTTTAACTGCGACGGAACCTACATCGTCGCCGCAGAGTATTTTCCCCGGTTCGTGGAAGAGAATACCCCGTAGGCATGGCCACAAAAAGGCACAAGATTCACAATGTAGTTTTGTGATTTTTGTGTCTTTTAGCGGCTAGTGATCGCTTCTTACCGTCAGCTTCAGCCCAGTATTTTTCCATTCCATGGCTTCGTTTTCCAGCGCGGTTTCGGTGAGGGGGTTGCGGTTGAGCCAGTCTTTGCTCAGGGTGAGTTCGAAGCTGGAATCATGCCATTCCAGCCGAATCTCCGGTAACTCGAAATCCATGCGGCTGCGGTAGAACAGCACCGCCAGGCGCAGGGCCAGAATCTGTGCCCAGGATTCGTTGTCCGGCAAAAGTTGCGCCGCCTTGCTGAGCGAACCGCGTTGGGCGAGAACCAGGCGCGAGAGCTGCGCCTGCTCTTTTTTGGAAAATCCGGGCATGTCCGCGTGTTCGATGATGTAGGCGGAATGTTTGTGGAAGCCGCTATGCGCGATGGAAAGTCCGATCTCGTGCAGGAGCGCAGCCCAGGACAGGCGTTGCAGGGCGGCCTCCAAGTCGAGTGGCCGCGCTTCGGCAAGCTGGCGCAACAGGTCGATGCCGAGCTGCCCGACATGCCCGGCCTGCACCGGGTCGACGTGATAGCGTCGCATGAATTGCCGTACCGTGGTTTCGCGCATGTCGTGGCGATGGAAGCGGCCCAGCAGGTCATACAGCACGCCTTCCCGCAACGCACTGTCAGCCACGCTCATGCTGGCGATATCCAGTTCGGCAAAAATCGCCGCCATGATCGCGAAACCACCGCCCAGAACAGGCACGCGGTCCGGGCGCAGGCCGGCCAGCTGCAGTTTGCTGCAATCGCCTGCCTTGAGCATGGCGTCACGTAATCTCGTCAATCCTTCCGGGGTGATGCCGTTGTCGCTGTAGCCGTTCATTTGCAAAATTTCGGCCAGCGCCTTGGCGGTGCCGGAAGACCCCACGGCCTGCCGCCAGTGGGTGGCGGAAAATTCGCCGGCAATCGCCTGCACTTCGGCACGGGCTGCGAGGTCCGCCTGGCGTAGCGCGCCCTTGCTGATCTTGCCGTCGGGGAAATAGCGCTGGCTGTAGCTGACGCAGCCCATGTACAGGCTTTCCATCTGTTGTGGCTTCAAGCCGGTGCCGATAATGAACTCGGTCGAGCCGCCGCCGATGTCCACCACCAGGCGCTTATCGTTCGAAGCCGGAAGGCTGTGGGAAACGCCGAGGTAGATCAGGCGCGCCTCCTCCCGACCGGCGATGATCTCGATCGGGAAGCCGAGCGCGGCCTCGGCCTGCCGCAGGAATTCCTGGGCGTTTTTGGCGACGCGGAAGGTGTTGGTGCCGACAGCGCGTACCGCGTCGCGCGGCAAGCCGCGCAGGCGCTCGCCGAAGCGGCCAAGGCTGGCCAGCGCACGGTCGCAGGTGTCCCGATCGAGGATTTTGTCAGCACCCAGCCCGGCGCCAAGGCGGACGGTATCTTTCAGCGAGTCCAGCGGGTAGATCTGGTCGTCCACCACCCGGGCGACCTGCAGCCGGAAGCTGTTGGAGCCGAGGTCGACTGCGGCGACGGTGGAATATTCACGCACGGCTGGCTATTCGACTTCGCGTTCGATTTCCTCAAGCGAAGTGTGGCGTACGTCCTTGCCCTTGACCATGTAGACCACGTACTCGGACATGTTCTTGGCGTGGTCGCCGATGCGTTCGATCGCCTTGGCGGCGAACAGCACGTCGAGCGAGGTGGAGATGGTGCGCGGGT
>CAYGNO010000280.1:0-2343 GCA_964351305.1 uncultured Sulfuricella sp. | reverse complement strand
CTCAAACAGTCCTCGCCGAAATCCCCCGGCCCGGCTGTGCTGCTCGGCGGTGGACCAAGGGGACCAAAAAACAATTCAAAACCGCCCTCCCCAGCGGGGAGGGCACCCAAAAATCGGGCTCCGCCCACAAGACCAAAATCCCCTTCTGCACCGCCTCGGTTTTCCTGAAAATCCGGGGGCCGTCGGCGAGGACTGTCTGAGCGCAAAGCGCGAGTTCCGCAGCCGCCCGGATTTTCAGGAAAACCGAGGGTAGCCCGAAGGGCCGGCGCGGCAGGGTGCCCTTTTGTTTGGTTACTTGTATTTTGGGCAAGCAAAATAAAGTAACCTGCTGCCGGGCAGCCCCCGGCATCTAAGCATCTGCGCGCAGCGCATACAAAACCTTCCGGCGCAATGCGCTTCGCTTATTGACGCCCTACATAATTACGCCTTACGCGCGTTAATCGGGCTACGTCCCCTATTATTTTGTTCACTGAACTTCCCCACAAATCATCTGCATCTTTCTCAGGAAGTTTGCACGTAGGCCGGAGTCAGCCTCACTACCTCGCTCAAGTTTGGCTGCATAGGAAGTGAACTCCTGTTCCAATGCCTGATGAAACCTCGCGCGATCAACAATTATCCCATTAGACGGGCTGCCATTGGTTGGTTGAATCATTGTTGGCTGGTCAGCCCGAATGAAGGTCTGTTTTTTTGTTTGCGCTTGATGCAAAAGACCGCAACGCACATGGCTGTAAAAGGTCTCAGCAGCTTTTCGTGTGAAATGTCCCTTGAAATATTCACTTCCCTTGAAGAAAAGCCAAAACTGTTTTTGATGATCTTGGGGCGTTTCATCGAATCCTTGATAGAACTGGCTCAATGTTTCAATGAGAAGACAGTCAAGTGCCAGAATACTGAACCCGGCAAACGGACCAATGACTGCATCCTGTTCTATCAACTTTATCGGTTCAAGAAAGCGACCATTAAGGCGGTCCTTAAAAATGCAAACCATCAGAGGCCAGTCGTCATTGGCCTTGGCACGCTGCCAGGCACTGACCCGATATCTTGGCGAGATCAAAGGATCGCTGGGCACAAATGCGCTTGGGGTGTTCATTGATTCCTCGCTTACCATCCGTCCCGTGTTAATAAATGGCTCTTTTCGCAAATTGTGTTGTTATCAGCAACCGACCTGCCCCAACATTAATGACTATCGATGTTCCCAGGCAGTCGCGAGATGTCCTTATCAATATACTTGAAAAGCGCCACAGGGCGGGCCTTTAGATCAGCCACCAACACAATTTGCGAAAAGAGCCTTAACAAAAAAGGCGCAGTCCCCTGCGCCTTTTTTTGTCAGTCAGCCGGTTAATCCCAGCTCAAAGCCCCGCCGCTCTGATACTCCGTCACCCTCGTCTCAAAGAAGTTCTTCTCCTTCTTCAAATCCATCATCTCGCTCATCCACGGGAACGGGTTGCTCGCCCCCGGATAAAGCTGGTCCAGCCCGATCTGCTGGCAGCGGCGGTTGGCGATGAAGCGCAGGTATTCCTTGAACATCGAGGCGTTCATGCCGAGCACGCCGCGCGGCATGGTGTCTTCGGCGTAGGCGTATTCCAGCTCCACCGCCTTCTTGATCAGGCCGGCGATCTCGACGCGGAATTCCGGCGTCCACAGGTGCGGGTTTTCCATCTTGATCTGGTTGATCAGGTCGACGCCGAAGTTCAGGTGCATGGACTCGTCGCGCAGGATGTACTGGTACTGCTCGGCGGCGCCCACCATCTTGTTCATCCGGCCCAGCGCGAGGATCTGCACGAAGCCGACATAGAAGAAGATGCCTTCCATGATGCAGGCGAAGACGATGATGGAGCGCAGCAGCTTCTGGTCGTCTTCCGGCGTGCCGGTCTTGAAGTTGGGGTTGCACAGGGTGTCGATGAACGGGATCAGGAACTCGTCCTTGTCGCGGATCGACGGCACTTCGTGGTACATGTTGAAGATTTCGCCCTCGTCCAGGCCCAGGCTTTCGACGATGTACTGGTAGGCGTGGGTGTGGATGGCCTCTTCGAACGCCTGGCGCAGCAGGTATTGGCGGCATTCCGGCGCGGTGATGTGGCGGTAGGTGCCGAGCACGATGTTGTTGGCGGCCAGGCTGTCGGCGGTGGTGAAGAAGCCGAGGTTGCGCAGGACGATGCGGCGCTCGTCGTCGGTCAGGCCGTTGGGGTCTTTCCACAGCGCGATGTCGCGGTTCATGTTCACTTCCTGCGGCATCCAGTGGTTGGCGCAGGCATTCAGGTATTTTTCCCAGGCCCATTTGTACTTGAACGGCACCAGCTGGTTGACGTCGGCGCCGCCGTTGATGATGCGCTTGTCCTCGGCGCG
>CAYGNO010000279.1:0-2410 GCA_964351305.1 uncultured Sulfuricella sp. | reverse complement strand
GGTCAGATAGTTGCGGTTGTCGCGGATGAAGCAGGGCAGCCAGTCTTCCACGAAGCGGCGGATGTCGCCCAGCATTTTCCGCACGCTGGCATCGCTCTCCAGGAAGGCGGCAACCGCGGCGTCCTTGCCGGTGAGCGGGCGCAGCACAGGGTCGTAATGGGGATTGGGCAGGCAGCGCACGTCGAAGACGAAGTCGGCATCGAGCGGGATGCCGTGCTTGAAGCCGAAGGACTGGAACAGCAGGGTCAGCCGGGAGCGGTCGAAATCCACGAAATCCTTGATCCAGGCACGCAGGGAGTTGGCGTTGAGGTCGCTGGTGTCGATGCGGTGGCCGAGGGCGCTGATCAGTTCGAGCAGGTCGCGCTCGATCTGGATGCATTCTTTCAGGGTGCGCTGGTCGTTGCTCAGCGGGTGGCGCCGCCGCGTTTCGCTGAAGCGTTTGACCAGGGTGTCGGTTTTCGCTTCCAGGAACAGCAGGCGCAGGTCCAGCCCCTGTGCCTTGAGATGTTCGATGATATCGGGCAGTTGGCTGAACTGGCCGCCGCTGCGCACGTCCACGCTGATGGCGATGCGCGTGTGGCCGGTCTGGTCGAGGAAGCCGGCGATGCTGGGCAGCAGTTGAGCCGGCAGGTTGTCCACGCAGTAAAAGCCGCTGTCTTCCAGCACGTTGAGCGCAACGCTTTTGCCGGAGCCGGAGAGGCCGCTGATCAGGATGAGTTGCATGATTGTCGGTAATGAGTGATGGGTGACGAGCAATGGGGAGGCATCCTCCGCCATTACTCATCACTCATTACCCATCACTCATCCCCCGTTTCATCATTTGTTCGTGCCGTTCGATGAATTCGCGCGTGCTGTTGATCCCGCGCTTGCGCAGGATGTGGTTGCGCACGGCGACTTCCACCATCACCGCAATGTTGCGGCCCGAAGCAACGGGGATGCGTACCTTGGGAATTTCCACCTCAAGGATGTTCTGGCTGAGTTCCTCGATTTGCAGCCGGTCCTGGGACGAAATTGTCAGTTCGGACAATTTGATCAGGTTGACGATCAGTTTGATGTTCTTTTTCGGCTTGACCGAGGTCTCGCCGAACAGCATCCGGATGTTCAGCACGCCCAAGCCGCGTACTTCCATGAAATCCTGCAGCAGCGCCGGGCAGCGTCCCTCCACGGTATCCGGCGAAACCAGGTAGAAGTCCACCACGTCGTCGGCGATCAGGCGGTGGCCGCGGGTAACCAGTTCCAGTGCCAGCTCGCTTTTGCCGATGCCGCTTTCCCCCGTGATCAGCACGCCCATGCCTTGTACTTCCAGAAAAACGCCGTGCAGGGAGATGGACTCGGCCAGTACCTGGGTGAGGTAGTGGTTGAGTACGTTCATCAGGTAGGGGCTGGGTTGCGGCGAGGTGAACAGCGGCGTCTGGCTGCGATTGGCGGCGTCGAGCAGTACCTCCGGCACCGGCTCCTTGTTGGCGACGATGATTGCGGCAAGTTCGGTGGAGAACAGGTTGCTGATCGCCTGAGCCAGGGCCGCCTGATCCAGGCTGCGCAGGTAGTCCATTTCCGCGCAGCCGAGCACCTGTACCCGGTTGGGATGGACTAAATTAAGGTGGCCGATCAGCGCCAGGGTGGGTTTTTGCACGATTTCGCCGGTGAGTTGGCGGGCTCCGCCCTCCATGCCGGCGACCCAGTCGATTCCCAGTTTGTCGTGGGTTTCGTCGAACAGCTGTTTTACGCTTATCTGTGACATTTAAATAAAGTCCTGAGTGCTAAGTACGTAGGGCGGATGAGCGTAGCGTTATCCGCCATATTGGAGAACCTATGCGGCGGAAGGCGCTACGCTTTTCCGCCCTACGTCCCTCAGCACTGATTTTATCGCCATTCGGTTAGCAGGCGATGAATTTCGGCCGGATCGCTGCTCGCCTGCAACTGCTCGCGCAGTTGGCGATTGCTGAACATCTGCGCCAGTTCGCCGAGGATTTGCAGGTGCAGGTCGGTGGCCTGTGCCGGCACCAGCAGGATGAACAGCATGCTGACTGGCTGGCCGTCGGGCGCATCGAAGGGAATCGGTGTTTTCAGTTTGAAGAAGGCGCCAGTGGCTACATTCAGGCCCTTGATGCGGCCATGCGGGATGGCGAACCCATAGCCGAGTCCGGTGGAGCCGAGTTTTTCGCGCGTAGCGAGGCTGTCGATCACCTTCTTGCGCGGTAGCTGCAGGTTGTTTTCGAACAGCCGACCGGCTTCTTCGAATAGCTGTGCCTTGCTGCCTACGTCGAGACCGCAGAGGACGTTGCCTGGGGACAGTATTCTGGCGAGGAGGCTCATGTCGAAACAATCGCCTTTCCCGTTTGTCCCCTCCCCTTCAAGGGGAGGGTTAGGGTGGGGATGGGGTAAGGGCGTTGGTTGTTCAGCCCCACCC
>CAYGNO010000278.1:0-2413 GCA_964351305.1 uncultured Sulfuricella sp. | reverse complement strand
GACCCGCTTCGCCCCGCCGGTAATCAATACGACTTTGCCTTGCATGTTTTCTCCATTACACTGGAATTGCCCTGAATTTATCACACTTGCCATGTCCCCACTACCCGCACCCGACCCGGTCGCGCTGGAATACAGCGCAAAGACTGCCGCCCTGATCAGTCGTGAAATTGAATCCGCCGGCGGCTGGATTCCGTTCAGCCGCTTCATGGAGCTGGCCCTGTATGCCCCCGGCCTCGGTTACTACAGCGCCGGCATGCACAAATTCGGCGCCGCAGGCGATTTTGTCACCGCCCCGGAAATCTCCGCCCTGTTTGGCCAGGCCCTGGCGCAGCAAGCCGCTCAGGTGCTCGGACTCACCGCTGGAAACATTCTGGAAATCGGCCCCGGCTCCGGCCGCCTGGCTTTTGACCTGCTCTCGGAACTGGAGCGGCTGGAGCAGTTGCCGGAAAGGTATTACCTCCTGGAAGTGAGCGCTGACCTGCGCCAGCGCCAGCAACACCTCCTTGAGCAGTTTGCGCCGCGAGTCGAGTGGCTGGACACCCTGCCCGCTTCCTTTTCAGGACTGATCATCGGCAACGAGGTGCTCGATGCAATGCCGGTGCACCTCGTCGCCTGGGGTGAAGACAGCATCCTTGAACGCGGCGTGAGCCTGGAGGATGGCCGGTTCGCCTGGAGCGAGCGCAAGCTGGCGTCGGGAGAGCTATTCGACATCGCCGCCAGCCTTGCCCCCACCCTAACCCTCCCCCGCGTTGCGGGGGAGGGGAAAATTTATGTCAGCGAAATCGGCCTCGCCGCGCGCGGTTTCGTCGCCACTCTCGCCGGGATGCTTGAGAAGGGGGCGATCCTGATGCTGGATTACGGTTTCGGACAGAGTGAGTACTACCATCCCCAGCGCAGCTCAGGCACCCTGATGTGCCACTATCGCCACCAATCCCACGACGATCCGTTCTATCTGCCGGGCCTGCAGGACATCACCTCCCATGTGGATTTCAGCGCCATCGCCGAGACCGGCGTCAGTCACGGCCTGAATCTTCTGGGCTATACCAGCCAGGCCCATTTCCTGATCAACAGCGGCATCACCGACCTGCTGGCACGGGCCTCGCCCGAGCAAGCGAGCGCTTACCTGCCGCTCGCCGCCCAGGCGCAGAAGCTGCTCAACCCGGCGGAAATGGGCGAACTGTTCAAGGTGATTGCCCTGGGCAAGAGCGTGGACACCCCTCTGGTCGGCTTTGCACGCGGCGACAAATCTCATATGCTGTAATCATGGCCCGCTTTCTGAAAACGGTGTTAACTCTCGCAATTTTTGCCGGTGCGGTTGCGCTCGGGCTGTTCGCCTATGTCCAAACACGCACCACCGTCACCCTGGAGCGCCCCACCCGGGGCCCGGCGGTAGAGGCCGTCTATGCCACCGGCACGGTCGAGCCGGTTTACTGGAGCAAGGTGGCGCCACTGGGCACCGGCCGCATCGCCGCCATCCTTGCCCGCGACGGCGACCCGGTAAAAAAGGGCACGGCCCTCGCCCGCCTGGAGGATCAGGACAAAAGCGCCAACGTCATGCAGTTCGCCGCCCGGCGCGATTTTCTCAGGGATGAGCTGGCGCGCGCGCAACGTCTCCAGCGCCAAGGTTTCTTCAGTACCCAGGCACTGGAACGCGCCGCCAGCGAGCTGAAACAGGCTGAAGCCAGCCTGGCCGCCGCCAGCAAGCCCCTCGCCGACACCCTGCTCACCGCCCCGATCGATGGCGTGGTACTGCGCCAGGACGGCGAAAAGGGCGAAACCGTGGCAGTCAGCCAGACCCTGTTCTGGGTGGGGCTGCCCAAGCCGTTGCGGGTCATCGCCGAAGTGGACGAGGAAGACATCGCCCGCGTGCATCCCGGCCAGCGCGTGCTGATCAAAGCCGATGCTTATCCGGGCGTGGTGCTGGAAGGCCGGGTAGCGGAAATCACTCCCAAGGGCGACCCGATCAACAAAAGCTACCGGGTGCGTATTTCACTGCCGGAGGACACGCCACTCAAGATCGGCATGACCACCGAGACCAACATCATCGTGCGCGAGGAAGCCGATGCCCTGCTGGTGCCCGCCGCCGCAGTTTCCGGCGGCAAGCTGTGGGTGGCGGAAAACGGCCGGGCCAGAAGGTTGCCGGTTAAAACCGGAACCATCGGCGAGAAAAAGGCCGAAATCCTTTCCGGCCTGAAGGGCGACGAGGCCGTGATCGCCAACCCGCCGCCGGAGCTGAAGGAAGGCGAGCGGGTCAACAGCAGTCCAGAGAAACTCTGAAAAGCAAATACCTTAACCGCAGAGGCGCGGAGGAAAAACAATGAGTTATAGCATTGTGCGGCCTTACCCATTTGGAGAGGCAAAAAATTGCTGTGGCCTCTTTATCTCTCTGCGCCTCCGCGCCTCTGCGGTTAAG
>CAYGNO010000277.1:0-2414 GCA_964351305.1 uncultured Sulfuricella sp. | reverse complement strand
CCTGCGCCGTTCGGCCCGATCAGGCCGATGCGGTCGCCGCGCATGATGCGCGTGGTGAAATCGCGGATGATGGGCTTGGCGCCGAAAGACTTGGAAACATGTTCCAGTTCCGCCACCAGCTTGCCGGAACGATCGCCTGCGTCGACCGCCAGACGGGCCTTGCCGGTCTGGTTGATGCGCGCCGTATGCTCGCGGCGCAGCTGTTCCAACCGCCGCACACGGCCTTCGTTACGGGTACGCCGAGCCTTGATGCCCTGGCGTATCCATACCTCTTCCTGTGCCAGTACCTTGTCGAATTTTGCGTTCAGCACCTCTTCGGCTTCGAGCATCTCCTGCTTTCTGCGCTGGAAGGCGGAGAAGTTACCGGGAAAACTCGCCAGTTGCCCCCGGTCCAGCTCGATAATGCGGGTGGCGACATTATCGAGAAAGCGCCGGTCGTGGGTGACGAACAGCACGCCGCCGGCAAAGGACTTGAGCAACTCTTCCAGCCATTCGATGGCAGCCAGGTCGAGGTGGTTGGTGGGCTCGTCCAGCACCAGCACATCCGGCTCGGCGACCAGCGCACGGGCCAGCGCCACGCGCTTCTTCCAGCCGCCGGAAAGCGATGAAACCAGCGCATCTTCGGGTAGCGCCAGGCGGGTCATCACCGCGTCGATACGGCTCTGCTGGCGCCAGCCGTCGCGCGCCTCGAGTTCGGTCTGCAACACCTGCATGCGCTCCAGCAGCGCATCGGTATCCGCGCCTTCCTCCCCCAGCGCATGGGAAACGGCATGGTAGTCGATCAGCAGTTGGCTCAAGCCCACCAAGCCCTCCGCCACCGCCTCGAATACGGTGTGGTCGGGATCGATCTGCGGCTCCTGGGGCACATAGGCCAGATTCAGTCCGGGCGCGCGCCATACCTTGCCGTCGTCGGCGTGAGCCACGCCGGCGATGATCTTCAGCAGGCTGGATTTTCCGCCGCCGTTGCGACCGATCAGGCCCACCCGCTCGCCGAGGTCGAGCTGTAAATCCGCCTGATCCAGCAAGGGATGGTGGCCATAGGCGAGAGAAAGCTTTTCCAGGGTGATGACGGGCATAATTGAATAGCGGGGAGATTTTAACGAAAGGCGGATTTTACACTGTGCGGGTCGAACCGTGCGATTTAACCAAGAACTTCCTCACCGCAAAGGACGCGAAGGTTCGCAAAGGAGAAGCCGAACCCTCAGACATGCCAGCCTGATTGCTTTTGCGAGTTGGGCGATAAAACCGCCCATCCCTGCCTACCCCGTTTCCTTCGCGTCCCTTGCGTCCTTTGCGGTTAAACCGCTTTTTCCAGGCTCAAAGACTCAATGGAGTTTTTCAGGCTTGAACAGGCGGACGATTTCTTCGGGCGGAACCGGGCGGCTGAAATGGAACCCCTGGTATTCGTCGCATTTCTGCACACCCAGGAATTCGAGCTGAGCTGCGGTTTCCACGCCTTCGGCGATCACGCTCAGGCCCAGGCTGCGCCCCAGGCTGATGACGGCCATGGCGATTGCCGCATCGTTCGAATCGGTAATGATGTCCCGCACGAAAGAACGGTCGATCTTGAGGCGGTCGATCGGAAAACGCTTCAGGTAGCTGAGCGAGGAATAGCCGGTGCCGAAGTCGTCGATGGCCACCAGTACGCCGCGACTCTTGAGTTGCCCCAGTATCGTGCTGGTCTCGCTGGTGTTTTCCATCAGCAAACCCTCGGTCAGCTCAAGCTCCAGCAGCTTGGCGCCGATCCCCGTTTCCCGCAAAATGCTGTCGATCATTTCCACCAGATTGTCCTGGCGGAACTGGCGAGCGGATAAATTCACCGCCATCCGCAGGGGGGGCAGTCCGGCATCCAACCAGGCCCGGCACTGAGCGCAGGCGGTGCGCAGCACCCACTCGCCGACGGGAATGATCAGGTTATTCTCTTCCAGCAACGGGATAAACTCATTCGGCGGAACCAGGCCCCGCTCGGGGTGGTTCCAGCGCAACAGCGCTTCCACGCCGACCACTCGCCCGCTTTTTATGTCCACCTGGGGCTGGTAGTGGAGGGCGAATTCTTCTCGCTCCACGGCTCGCCGCAACGCGCCTTCCATGGCAAAGCGCTCAATCGCGAGCGCATTCATGTCCGTGGTGTAAAAACGGAAATGGTTACGTCCGTATTCCTTGGCGCTGTACATCGCGGCATCGGCATTCTTGAGCAGGCTATCGCTGTCGTGGCCGTCCATGGGGTAGATGGTGATTCCCATGCTGGGCGTGACATAAATTTCCTGGCCGGAGGGCGCAAAGGGCAGGGAAAAAATATCCACGATTTTCTGTGCGATTATCGCAATTTCCTCAATCTCCGACACCCCTTCCAGAACAATGGCAAATTCGTCACCGCCAATCCGCGCCAGGGTGTCATCCTCCAGCACGCAGCG
>CAYGNO010000276.1:0-2415 GCA_964351305.1 uncultured Sulfuricella sp. | reverse complement strand
CCCGCCACCACCAGCCTCCACCCCTTCGGCCTCACCCTCGCCCACGCCTTCAACAGCGCCGGCAACCCCTTCTTCGGATGCAGCCGCCCCAAAAACACCAGCCGCTTCTCCCCGCGTTCTCGTCCCTCTTCCTCTCGGCCTTGGCCGCCGACTTGTGGGCCGTCTCGTGGGCCGTCTCGTGGGCCGGAGCCTTGGCGAAGGCCCAAGCCATGCGAAGGCGGCAGATCCACCCCGTTCGGGATCACGCAAATCGGGTTCTTCAACCCGTACGCCCGCATCGCCTCCGCCTCTTCGTGATTCAACGCCCGCAAACACGCCGCCCCATGCAAATGCCGCCCCTCATACGCCGCGTGCGCGATTCTCTTCTTCCATGCCGAGTTCTTCACCGCCCACTTGTCCAGCATCCCGTGCGCCGAGATCATGTACGGGCATCCCGACTTCCTGTGGTACCTCAAGTTCGCCACCGACGGGTACATCCAGATCCCGTGAACATGGACCAGGTCCGGCCTCCACCCCTCCAGTGCCTCCACCCACCCCCGGCTGTACCCGAACTCTCTCGGCCCTACCACCGGCCGCAGGTCCATCTGCAGCGCGCCCCACTCCCCTACGTCTTCCGTCGAGTTCTTGTCCTGCACGCTCAGTACCCACGTCTTCCACCCCGCCTCCTCCCACTCCACCCCCTGTGTCAACCGCCGCACCGAGTAAAACAACCCTCCGGCATTCCGCGAGATCGATGCTGACAGTACTGCAACGATCATCTGCACACCTCTGCCAGCAACCGCTTCCCGTACTCTGCCACCGTGAATTCCTCCGCTCGCTTCAGCGCCGCTTCCGACATCGCCTCCAGCAATCCCGCCTCAGTCGCTAGCCTATCCAGCCGATCCGCGATCGCTTCGGCGTCCCGGATCGGCACGATGAATCCTTCCACCCCATCCCGCACCACGCTCCCCGCATTCGGTGTCGTCACTACCGGCAACCCCGCTCCCATCGCCTCGTAGCACACCGTCGCCGATCCCTCGCACAGGCTCGGCAAGACGAACACGTCCGCCCATTCCCAGTGCTCCGCCATTTCGCTCCTCGGGGTTGGTCCCATCACCTGAACGTGTTCGCGGAGTCTCCTGAGCCCTTCATTCATCAAGCCAATCGGCCCGACCAAACGGAACTCAAAACGATGGGACGGCAGCATGCCCCCCGCTTCGGCCAAATACTGTACGCCCTTTCGCAGCCTGATCCCGCCGACGAACAGCACTCTTAGCGGGCCCTCGCCCCGCGCGCGTTGTCTGCCCCTGTGGCAATCTACCCCATAAGGGACCACGGCGCATTTCTCCCAGGGACCCCCAACCTTTCGGATTCCCGCGGCGACAAACTCCGAGCCGCAGACGATAGTGTCGGCCTCGTTCCATTCCGCCCGCTCTAGTGCGGCCAAATCTGAACGAAATCCGTCTCTCCGTGGCCGATCTGTCCATCCGCGGAAACAGTCCGCTTCCTCCAGGAGAAGCCTGTCCTCAACTTCCACCGGCGCAATCGTTTGCTCCATCACTGCAGCCAGTCCCTTGGCTCGCGCGTCCCGCAGAATCCCTAGCCCCTCGGTGTTGAAAGTGTATACGCCATTCGCGGCTCCGAATCCTCGATCCAGAACGAGTTCGCTGAAGCGCTTACCAGCCCACAGGCAAGCCGAAGTCATCTCCTCCCCACTCCGGGCCGAGCGCCTCCGCCTCGCATACTCCCAGCCGAATTCAGTGAACGCCGTAATCCTCTCAGTGGGAACGCCCTCTGGGATTCTGCCGCTCAATCGCCTGAGCCCCGCAGGCAACCATCTCCTGGGAACCGCTCCGAGCAACCTGGGCCAACTCTTTGCGGCGCAGATGTCGGTAAACAAGCACTCCAGCCGTCCTGCAGAGTGCAAGATCCGTGGCACGGCGTAGTGCATCCGGGCGCCCAGTTGTGCCACAAGCCAATTGGTCACCCTGCTCTCGACTCCGATACCGGCATTTCACTCACTCGATCCCTTCGGGATCACCAGCGTCATCCCCGGCCGGCCTAGCGAGGTCTCCACGACGACATAATCGTGAGGCCGCTGGCTCACTATTCCCCGAATCGCTAAACCTGGTCCGTTCACGGCCGATGGGGCAATCGGATCTACATAAGTGTCGTGGAACAAAATGGGCAGCGTTGGATGATTTTCCCACAGAGTCTCTGCCTCCTGTTTGACTACCTCCTTTGCGTGATCCCCATCCACGAACACAAGGGCCCTCTTCCCGGCGTTCGCTTCGAGTAGTTTCAATGCTGTCTGAAGCCCATCGCCTTCATGTAGCCTAACCTCAGTGCCCCGCACGAGAAGTCCCCGCTTCCAACCTGGGTGTTCGAAATGGCTTGCTCCTCGCGGTAGGTCTACGCTGTGCACCTCGGCCCCAA
>CAYGNO010000275.1:0-2427 GCA_964351305.1 uncultured Sulfuricella sp. | reverse complement strand
GCCGATGGAGACGGTGGTTTTTCCGGAGGATTTATGTGCGGCTGAGATCAGCAGACGGGACATGTGACGGAATCCGCATAACGTGTAAATATTGGCTATCGTTTAGACAGAAAAGGGTTCCGTGAATTTCCCGCTCTGGCTCTCCCGGAAATACCGGGAACGCGGTTGATTCGGGCATGGGGGCGATAAGCCCACATGCCCGGCGCTTTCGATTACTAGTCAGTCAGCGCCTGCTTGCCAACTTGGCTGAAGTCATCTTCCGGCATGAAGTGCAGCACTCTGACTGCGATCACGGTTAACAAGGCCGCAATGGCGATGCCGCCGAAGCCAAGCAGGAACTCAGGCAGGCTGGGGCTGTAGGTATGGATTCTGCCATCGAAGAAGCTGCTGCTCTCCAACATGCCGGGGAATATGCTTAGAGGGAATGCCTGACCACCGATCAGCAGCACGTAGAGCTGCGCAAAACCTCCGAGTATGACCAGCATCGCTGCCGTCACGATCCAGCCGCATTTCTTGCCCAAGCTGGGATGGAACAGAATTGCCAGCGGCGCGAGCGTACCCAGCAGAATCTGGCCAAACCAGAACAGGTTGGTGTAAATGCCGCCCTCAAGCAGGATAAAGCGCTCGAAAGCAACCTGTTTGGCGAAATACAGGTTGGTCAGATGATAAACCAGCGTGAAGTAAAATACCGCACCGACAAAAATTGCGAGAAGATTTTTCAGGCGGCGCTTGATCGCCTCGTCCAGCGTGCGGCCATTCCAGCGATACATCACGTGCTGCACGATAATGAACACAGCCAGTCCGAACGCAAAGGACATGATAATGAACATCGGCGCCAGCATGGCTGAAGCGTAAGCCTGGCGCGCCACCAGGAAACCGAAAATGGAGCCGGTTGCAGTGGTCAGCGCAAGACGCCAGATGAAGGCCGAGAAACCGGCGTACTTGGAGTAGACATTCATCCGGCGCTCCATCATCGTCCAGATATAAATTGCGACAATGGCGAAGAAACCGGTATAGAAGAACACGTTCAGGGCGAAGATCGATTTGAAATTATAGTGCGTCATCGCCACGATCAAGCGGTCAGGACGACCCAGATCCAGCATCAGCACCGTCAAACCGCCAGCCAGCATGGCCAGGGCGAGCAGACCGGACAGCGGTGCGCGCACCTTGTACACGGTCTTGCCGAACACCGAGCCGATGGATGCGACGTTGAGGACGCCGGATGCGGCCACGATCAGGAAGATCGCGAACACGTGCGGCATTCCCCATACGATCTGGTTGCTCATGCCGGTCACCACATGGCCGTGCTCTTCCATGTAGTGCGCAGCACCCAGGCCGATCAGCACCATCAGGCCAATTGCGGCCACCAGCGCATAAAACGCGCTTTGTTCAATTTTTCTGAAAGCCTCGAAATTCATCACGTTCAAATCCCCTGATAGCGTACGCCGGTGTTCAGCGCCAAATCCGCGCGGACTTGGGTGGTGGCATAGGTGGCAATGCGTTTGGATATTTCGCTGTCGGGATCGTTCAGGTCACCGAACAACATCGCACCGTGATTCCCCGCCGAGCATGCTTCAACGCAGGCGGGTTGCAGGTCTTTGTCGATCCGGTGCACGCACAGCGTGCAGGATTCGACGCAGCCCTTGCCGCGCGGCACGTCGGGATTCTGGTCGTCATGTGCCTCATGCACGAAGGAGCGAGCCTTGTACGGACAGGCCATCATGCAGTAACGGCAGCCGATGCAGATATGGCGGTCCACCAGGACGATGCCATCGGCGCGCTTGAACGACGCTCCAGTCGGGCACACGTCCACGCAAGGTGGCTCGGCGCAGTGCTGGCACATCATCGGCAGGGAATGGCTCTTGCCGCTTTTGACTTCCTTCAGCTCGATCTTGCGGATCCACTGCGGGTCGGTTTCCGGATGACCGGTCGAGGCCACGCCGTTCTCCTTGCCGCAGGCGGAAACGCAGTCGTTGCAACCGGTCGCGCACTTGGTGCTGTCGATCAGCATGCCCCAGCGCTTGGCGCCGGAAGCCGGCTCGCCGGCAGGACGCGCATTAGCCATATCCAGCAGCGTCACTCCTGGTGCAAGCACCAATCCGGCAGTACCTGCCACCCCTGCTGCGATAAATTTCCTGCGGCTGTTATCTACGTTATTGCTCATTTAACGCCCTCGCCCATGTTCAAGCCCGCCAGTTTCGCCGGCACCTGCCGGGGCATTTTTCCAGACAGACTGGACTGCTTGTCCCTGCCTTCGTACTTTTGCTCCGGCGTGACGATCGGATGCATTCCCGCGGCGGGGGCTTTCGGTTTGCTTGAATGACACTCGAAGCAATCCAGCTTGACGGCGGCATAGCTGTGGCAGCCCATGCAGAAGTCTTCCTTGCTGCTGGCCACGCTGTTGGTCTTGGGGTTGACGTGACACTC
>CAYGNO010000274.1:0-2464 GCA_964351305.1 uncultured Sulfuricella sp. | reverse complement strand
CGTCCATGAGCGTCGCCATTTCTTCGGAAGTCAGCACTTCCACGTCGACTATCAGATCTTCCTCGGTCAGGCCGCGAGACTCCAGCGACTCTTTCTCGACGTAAAGCTTCTCGATGTCATAGCCATCCAGCGCACGGTAGGTGGGCGAGAAGTTCTTCATGCCCACGGCCTTGGTGCCTTGACCCTTTTTAAGCTGGTACACGCCATCGTCCATGAACACCAGGCTGACATCCTGATCGAAAGCGGCGCTGATCAGCACAACCTCGAGGGATTCCAGCGCGTAGATGGTGCCATACGGTGCTTTACGGTTGATGAATGCGAATTTTTTTACGGTACCCGAGGATTCTTCGTCCATATCGATACCCCCTGTGCTTTCATTCATATTGTCTCCCATCAATCGCCAAAGGTTACCGTGCGATCCGCCTGGATGCCAGTTTCCACCAGCTGACCCAGACCGGAAATCCGGAACCCCGACGCCAAATTTTCATCCACGATACCGCGCCGCAGGCCGGCAGCCACGCACACCACCAGATCCACGCCATGATCTTCCGCCAGTTTGCTCCAGCGGTTGACGATATTGCGGTCGTCCTGAGGCGGTTGGGTCAGCTTGGTCGCATTATTCACGCCGTCGTGATAGAAAAACACACGATGGATTTCGTGGCCCTTATCAATCGCCGCCTTGGCAAACTGATACGCAGTATCCGCCGCCTGGTGGTTGTATGGGCCTTCATTCACCAATATTCCGAATTTCATCCCTGAATATCCTGTTAATAGAAAGTTTAGACGATTGCCAATTCACTGCCGGAAGTTCCGGCGGGAATTGGCGCCCCTGCATTAGAACCGGATGTGCGTGGAAGCATTCAGCGTCGCACGAGCACCACGCCAATCATCAATATGATACTTGGTGAAAGGCAGGCCGGTTTTCTCGAAGAATTGCGGCCAACCGATGCGATCCACCCAGTCGGACATCCGCTCCCAAGGCTTGGCATCCGCCTTGTACACGCGCAGGAGGTTCTTCACCACCGCAGCCACTTCGGGCCAGCGCGGCGCATTGTTGGGCAGGCCGGAGGCAACCAGTTTGTGGAAAGTCGGGCGGATGCGGGCGTTGGAGTTCTTGCCGCCAACCCAGATAGCGATCTTCGAATGCTCCGGATCGTTGATCTGCATCGGCGGGCAGGGCGGGAAGCAGGCGCCGCAGCAGATGCACTTGGCTTCGTCCACTTCCAGGGAGGGCTTGCCGTTCACCAGGGCGGGACGGATTGCCGCAACCGGGCAACGCGCAACCACGGTCGGACGCTCGCACGCATTGGCCACCAGGTCATGGTTGATCTTGGGCGGCTTGGTGTGTTGCATCACGATCGCGATGTCGGCCTGGCCGCCGCAGTTGATTTCGCAGCAGGAAGTGGACAGCTTGACGCGGTTAGGCATCTCTTCGTGGATGAACTCTTCGTAGAGCTCGTCCATCAGGGACTTCACCACGCCGGAAGCGTCGGTGCCGGGGATGTCGCAGTGCAGCCAGCCCTGAGTGTGGGAAATCATGGACACCGAGTTGCCGGTACCGCCGATCGGGAAGCCGTGCTTGCCCAGTTCGGCAATCAGCGGGGCCACTTTCGACTCGTCGGCAACCATGTACTCGATATTGCTGCGCGTGGTGAAACGGACATAACCATCGGCGAACTTGTCGGCGATGTCGCACAGGGTACGAATGGTGTAAACGTCCATCTGGCGCTGGGTGCCGGCACGTACCGTCCAGATTTGATCGCCGTTGTGGGCGACATGGTGCAGCACGCCCGGACGGGGACGGTCATGGTATTTCCAGTTGCCGTAGTTTTTCTTCATCAGCGGGTGCAGGTACTGCACATGATCAGGTACGCCGCTCTCAATCGGTTCACGCATTTCAGTCATTATTCTCTCCAAACACTTTTATCTAAAGTTTCTGAGGCCGAATGCCCCACAAGGGGACTCCGACCCGCTACCGGCCATGAAACACCGGCCTGCGCGGGTCGCGCCTGGCATCAGGCCGCGTTCGCTTTGCGCTGGTTGGCCTTCTCGACTTCCTCTTCCCAGCCATCCATGCGTGCATACGGATTGGAACGCGGCTCAAGAATCATGTTCGCGTCGATATCCACGCCGATGCCTTCGAGATAGTTGACCAAGCCGATGCGGTCGATCATCTCGCCGCTACGCTCATGCTCCAGCGCATTCTCGGCAAAGAAATCGATGTGGTCCTGAGCAAGCTGGTTCAAAGCATCAAAGTCCTCATCGGATTCCAGCTTCATGAATGGAACCACCACGGTGCCCATTTGGGCGCCGATCTTCAGCACGCTCTTGCCGCCCACCAGGACGGTCACGCCCTTGTCCTTGCCCGGAGCCAGCGCGCCGGTCATGACGTTGATGCAGTGCATGCAGCGCACGCAGCTGTGATTTTCGATTTCCATCGACTGGGTGTCGTTGATCGCGACGC
>CAYGNO010000273.1:0-2468 GCA_964351305.1 uncultured Sulfuricella sp. | reverse complement strand
ATGCTGGCCAACGCCAAGACTTACGGCGTGCGCATCATCGGCCCTAACTGCCTGGGCATCATGCGCACCGGCATCGGCCTCAACGCCACTTTCTTCAAGGGCAACGTCAAGTCCGGCAAGCTCGCACTGGTATCGCAATCGGGCGCGCTCTGCACCGCCATTCTGGACTGGGCGCCCGCCAACGACATCGGCTTTTCCAGCGTGGTTTCGATGGGCACTTCGGCCGACGTGGATTTCGGCGAAATTCTCGATTACCTGGCGTCAGACCCGCAAACCGAGAGCATCCTGATCTACATCGAGGGCATCCACAAGGCGCGCGGCTTCATGAGCGCCCTGCGTGCCGCCGCCCGCTCCAAGCCGGTGTTCGTGGTCAAGGTCGGGCGCCATGCCGCCGGCTCGAAGGCGGTGATGTCGCACACCGGAGCGCTGGTCGGCTCCGACGATGTGTTCGACGCCGCAATACGCCGCGCCGGCGTGGTGCGCGTGATGTCGATAGGCGAACTGTTTTCCGCCGCCAAGGCTCTGGCCTCGCCCCACCGCTCCAGCGGCAACCGGCTGGCGATCATCACCAACGGCGGCGGACCGGGCGTGATGGCGATCGACCATGCGGTCGACCTGGGCGTCACCGTCGCCAGCCTGTCCGATCAGACCATAGAGCAGCTGAACAAAGTGCTTCCCGCCACCTGGTCGCACAACAACCCGGTGGACATCATCGGCGACGCTACGCCGGAACGCTATCGCGACGCAGTCACCATCTGCATGGAAGATTCAGACGTGGATGGCGCGCTGGTTATCCTGACCCCCCAGGCGATGACCAACCCTCTCGAAGTGGCAAACACGCTGATCGAAATCGCCAGCCGCTTCAAGAAGCCACTGCTGACCTGCTGGATGGGCGACATCCAGATCAAGGCCGGGCGGGCCGCGTTTGCCCAGGCACGCATCCCCACCTTCAGCACTCCGGAATCCGCGGTCGAGGCCTTCTCCTACATCACCGCCTTCTACCGCAACCAGCGCCTGCTGGCGCAGACTCCCGGCCCGCTATCGCACCGCGACGAACCGGACGTGGAAGGCGCGCGCATGCTGATCGAAACCGTGCTGTCCGAACGGCGCAAAGTGCTTTCCGAGATGGAGTCCAAGGCCTTGCTGGCCGCATTCCGCATCCCGGTGGCAAGCACTGTCATCGCCCGCTCTCCCGGCGAGGCACTGCTCCTGGCCCAGCAACTCGGCTTCCCGGTGGCGATGAAGGTCAACTCGCCCGACATCACGCACAAATCCGATGCCGGCGGCGTCAAGCTCAATCTGATGAACGCTTCCGCAGTGCGCGCCGCCTACCAGGACATCATCAGCGAAGTGAAGAAAAACCGTCCAGAGGCGCATATCGACGGCATCGCCATCCAGCCGATGGTGGTCAAGCCCAATGGCCGGGAACTGATGCTGGGCGTGACTTCCGACCCGGTGTTCGGCCCGGTGATCACCTTCGGCGCCGGCGGCACCGCGGTCGAAGTGCTGGGCGACCGCGCCGTCGCCCTGCCGCCCCTGAACAGTTTCCTGGTGCGCGAACTCATTGCCGGCACACGCATTTCGAAACTGCTCGGCGCCTTCCGCCACATGCCGCCGATCCAGATGGAGGCGCTGGAAAGCCTGCTGCTGCGCGTTTCAGAGATGGTATGCGAGCTGCCCTGGCTCAGGGAAATGGACATCAACCCGCTGATCGTCGACGAGCACGGCGCCCTCGCAGCCGACGCGCGCGTGATGGTGGACTTCGCCCCAGTCTCCGGCGACCGTTATGCCCATATGGCGATCTACCCCTACCCTTCCCACCTGGTCACCGAGTGGCAACTGCCGGACGGCACCGACATCACAATCAGGCCGATTCGCCCTGAAGACGCCGAGATGGTGCAGGAGTTCGTGCGCGGCCTGTCGGACGAAGCCAAGTATTTCCGCTTCATGAACACCATGCATGAGCTGTCCCAGACCATGCTGGTACGCTTCACGCAGATCGATTATGACCGTGAAATGGCGCTCATGGCCGTGACCGAGGAGGGCGGCAAGGAAGTCGAGATCGGGGTGTGCCGCTATGCCATCAACCCGGATGGCGAGAGTTGCGAATTCGCCCTGGTGGTCAGCGACCAGTGGCAGCACAAGGCGATCGGCCACAAGCTGATGGGCAGCCTGATGGACGCGGCGCGCGCCAGGGGCCTGAAAACCATGGAAGGCGAAGTGCTGGCAAAAAATACCAGCATGCTCAAGCTGGTTGCGACCCTCGGCTTCGCCATCGCCACCAGCGAGGAAGATGCCGCCATCAAGCGGGTGACGCGTAGCCTGTAACCTGAAAAATCTTTTAACCACGAATTTACACGAATGAAACACGAATGTTCACGAATAATCAGTCAGTCATCATGGACGGCCTGATTCACCAGTTTGGTGACAAGATTATTGTCTCTCACTATTCGTGTTCATTCGTGAAG
>CAYGNO010000272.1:0-2485 GCA_964351305.1 uncultured Sulfuricella sp. | reverse complement strand
ATACTCGCTGTACAGCCTGATCCGCCTCAACTTCGACCTGATGACCGGCTTCTCGGTGGTGCCGCTGCAGATGTTCTCGCTGGTCGGCATCGCGGTTTCCTTCCTGTCGGCGCTGTTCGTCGTCTATCTGCTCGTCCGCCGCCTGATCGTCGGCCCCGAGGCGGAAGGCGTATTCACCCTGTTCGCCATCGCCTTCTTCCTGATCGGCATCACCCTGTTCGGCATCGGCCTGCTGGGTGAATACATCGGCCGCATCTACCAGCAGGTGCGGCATAGGCCGCGGTATCTGGTGCAGGCGGTGCTGGAGCAGAAAACACCCGCAGAGTAACGCTTGCCATTTAACGTATTGCGTTATATCATAAACCGTGATTCAGTCGTTCAAATGCGGCAACACGCAAGCCCTGTTCGCGGGCCAGACAATTCCACGCTTCGTCAATATCCGCTCGGTGGCTGAACGCAAACTGCAAATGCTGCATCGGGCAACGCGCATAGAAGATTTGCGCGCGCCGCCACAAAACCGGCTGGAGAAACTTAAAGGCGACCGCAAGGAGCAATGGAGCATCCGCATCAACGAGCAATGGCGCCTATGTTTCCGTTTCGAGAATGGTAACGCCTTTGATGTAGAGATCGTGGACTACCACTGAATGGAGGTTATTATGGCTACAGTTAATGGCATGCGCGCTATCCACCCGGGCGAAATCCTGCGCGAGGAATTCCTGGTTCCCCTGAGGCTATCCGCCAATGCGCTGGCTATCGCTCTGCGCGTTCCCGCGCCGCGCATCAACGACATCGCGCGCGAACGCCGGGCAATCAGCGCCGATACGGCTCTGAGACTGGCGCGCTACTTCGGCACGAGCGCAGAATTCTGGCTGGGCTTGCAAGCCGACTTCGACCTGAAGACCACCCTGGCTGGAAACGGTGACAAAATCGAGCAAGATATCGTGCCCATGGCACGGGCAGCGTGATGATTCAGACGTGCGGCGCAATGCGCTACGCTTATTGTCGCCCTACACAGATTGCGACTTACACGCGTTGTTCCTTTGTTAGCCACATTCCGACAACACGTAAACGGCCACACAATGCATCTACGCCCTACCGTTTTTGACAACCCGAGCGTTGAAGACATTTCCCATAAACTACGCAACTAACCAATCCATCAACACGGACTGGCTTACAGCAGCAAGTAGGGTGGGCACGCCTTTGTGCCCACGCGGAAACAATTTCGCTGACCGCGTGGGCACAAAGGCGTGCCCACCCTACCAGGCTGGTTATATCAGACGTCACTCACACATATGAGCCCTTCCCCCCGCGCCATCGTCTTCGCATACCACAACGTCGGCGTGCGCTGCCTGTCCGTTCTGCTCGCCCACGGCGTAAAAATCCCGCTGGTGGTGACGCACACCGACAACCCGGACGAAAATATCTGGTTCAACAGCGTGGCAGAGTTGGCGGCGCTGCATGACATCCCGGTGATTACGCCGGACGACCCCAATGCGCCCGAAGTGGTCGCGCAAATCCAGGCGCTCAAGCCGGATTTTCTGTTTTCCTTCTACTACCGCAATATGCTCAAGAAGGCGCTGCTCGACATTCCGCCGCGCGGCGCCTACAACATGCACGGATCGCTGCTGCCCCAATACCGCGGTCGGGTGCCGGTGAACTGGGCGATCATCAAGGGCGAGCGCGAAACCGGTTCGACACTGCATGTGATGAACGAGAAGCCCGACAACGGCGCCATCGTTGACCAGCAGGCCGTGCCTATCCTGCCCGACGACACCGCGCTGGAAGTGCTCCATAAGGTCACCTGCGCCGCCGAGGTTGCGCTGGACCGCTGCCTGCCTGCGCTGCTGGCCGGCACGGCCCAGCTCAGGCCGCAGGACTTGAGCCAGGGCGGATATTTCGGCGGAAGACGCCCGGAAGATGGTAAAATCGACTGGTTGCAAAGTGCGCAGACCATCCACAATCTGGTGCGGGCCGTAGCGCCGCCTTACCCTGGCGCCTACACGCTGCTTGCCGGCAAGCCGGTAAGGGTGCTGAAAACCCTGCTCGAGCCGCAGCGTCAAAGACGCGCGGGAGTGCCGGTTTTTTATTGCGAGGATGGCCGCTGCTACGCGGAATGCGGTGATGGGAAAGTGCTGCGGATTCTGGCGTTCGAATTCGGCGGCAGAATGATGACCGCCGATGAATGGATTGTCATCCACGGCACCAACACCTTGCCGCTGGGTATATAGCAGTTAATTTGCAACTACTCGGGTCGGAGCAGAAAGCACCTCATAGAGTTACATGTAGGTTGGGTTGAGCGGTCTCATCGCGATACCCAACCTACATGTAACCGGGATGGGAGTGGTGATGGGTGAATGAGTTGACCCCATCCCCAACCCGGCCCTCCTCTTGAAGGGGAGGGAGAAAAATAGATAATTTGTATTTTTTGACTAGGAAAAAAACGATGAAAAAAGTCCTGATCCTGGGCGTGAATGGCTTCATCGGC
>CAYGNO010000271.1:0-2492 GCA_964351305.1 uncultured Sulfuricella sp. | reverse complement strand
TGCGGCCCATCCACTCGGCATCGCGCTTGGCCAGGTAGTCGTTCACCGTAATCACGTGCACGCCCTTGCCGGACAATGCGTTGAGATACGCGGGCAGGGTGGCCACCAGGGTCTTGCCCTCGCCGGTGCGCATTTCGGCGATCTTGCCGTAATGCAGCACCATGCCGCCGATCAGCTGCATGTCGAAATGGCGCATCTCGAGCACACGCTTGCCGGCCTCGCGCACAACGGCGAAAGCCTCCGGCAGTAGCGCATCCAGGGATTCCCCGTTCTGGTAGCGCTGCCTGAATTCATCAGTTCTGGCGCGCAACTCCGCATCGGACAGAGGCGAGATTTTCGGCTCCAGCGCGTTGATGGCTAGTACCGTTTGCGCGTATTGCTTGATTAGCCGATCGTTGCGGCTACCAAAGATTTTTCTGACCAGACCGGATATCATGAGTTTTCAGGAAGTGAGGGCTCGTTAATGGGTAAGTTGGGCATACGCTGGGGCTGATTGGGGTGCAGTCCTAGGCGCGAGACGCGCCGTTGTGTCATTCACAACAAGCGGATCGCAACACCGGAATGCACCCCAATCAGCCCCAGCCCGAAGGGTTGCTGCGTATTCGGGCGTCTGCGGCGTTGCGAGGCTTGCGAATGGAACGACCATTCGCCGCGCCTCGCGCCTTGCATCCATCCCGAATACGCAGCAACGTATGCCCAACTTACCCATTAACGAGCCCTGTAATAAACAAAAAGCCAGCGCCGAGCCGGGCGATGGCCGTCAATTTCAAGGGTGCCTCTTGTCAAACTCTGACCCCGGAGGCCCCCATTAAGGCACTTAAGTCAGCCCGGATGCAGGTAATGCTCCGGATTCTGCGGCGCGCCACGGTAGCGCACCTCAAAGTGCAGGTGCGGCCCGGTGGAACGACCCGTGTTGCCGACCTCTCCGATTTTTTGCCCTTTCATCACCACGTCACCGACCTTGGCCAGCACTTTCGAAGCATGCGCGTAGCGGCTGATCAATCCGTTGCCGTGATCAATCTCTATCATATTACCATAGCCGGCATAAGTATCGGCATAAACCACGATGCCGCCCCCTGCGGCATGGATAGCCGTACCTGAATCAGCCATGAAATCCACGCCTTCGTGGAAAGCTTTCTGGCCGGTGAAAGGGTCGATGCGGTAGCCGTAGTTGGAGGAATACCAGCCCGTGGTCACCGGTCGCGTGGACGGTATGGCGACTTTCTTCGCCTGCCGCTGAACCAGCATCGCCTCCGTCAACCCGAGCTGGTCGGATCGGTCATCGAGCTTTTTCATCAAACCGTCTAGCTGCTGGCCAAACTCGCCCATGGTCATGTCGCGCGCCGGACGGCTGGATTCCGCGCCGCCCTGGCCCGGCTTTTTGTCAAAATTGAATTCCTGTTTGCCCATGCCCGTCAGCGTCGCCAATCGCTCGCCCAGGGAGTCGAGACGCAGCACATGCGCCTGCATCTGGCCAAGCTTCACCGCCATGGCGTTGAGATTTTCCCGCAAGTACACCTGGTTCTTCGCCGCCTCGGTGCGCTGCGAGCTTAATACCAGGGATTGCAGGTAGGGGTGGGGAATGTCCGCGGCATGAAACAACAGCAGATAGGTGAAGACCATCGCCAGCAACAACGGAAAAACCAGAAGCGCCATACCCAGGGTCATTACCTGAGCATGACTCAACGCCACGGTCTTTCCCTTTGCCAACCGACTGGAAACTAGAATAATATTCATAGTTCTCCCTATTTAATTTATTCGTTCCTTATGCCCGCCCATCCAGCACATTCATTCCTGAGCACCGCGCCCAACCTGCAGTCGCTCCTTCAGCAAGCGCAAAAACTGCTGGCGTTGCAGCAGGCCTGGGATGACGTCGCGCCCAAACCGCTGGCCGCAGCATCCAGGGTCGGCGCGGTCCGCCAGCAAACGCTGATCGTCTATGCGAACAATGGCGCGGTTGCCGGCAAACTTCGGCAGCTCGTGCCGAGCCTGCTGGAAAAAATTCAAAAGCAGGGAGTTGAGGTTACTGCAATTCGGGTGGACGTGCAAGTCGAGGCATTGCCTCCGAAAAAAAAACCGAAAGACCTTACAGTGAGCCATAACGCGTTGAGCAGTCTGGGGAAACTGGAACAAGGACTGGCGGATTCGCCGCTGAAAAACGCCCTTCATGCCCTGATCCGGCGACATTCAGACGCGGCAAAAGATTAAACCCGGGAAAAACGATTGAACCGCAGAGGACGCAGAGGGCGCAGAGGAAGACCAAAAGTAAGTGACTCCAGGCGACAAGGCCTTGGCATTTGTACTGAGCCCCCCCGCTGGGTGAGTGCGCTTGTCAGCGCTTGTGAATTCCTCAGCGTCCTCTGCGGTGAAACGCCGTTTTTAGATCAAACAATCAGGCTGCTCAACCGCTGCAATGCAGCCGGCGCATCTTCCTGGCGCTCGAAACTGACGAATTCCCACGCCTCGGCATCCGCCATCAGGCAGCGCAATAG
>CAYGNO010000270.1:0-2513 GCA_964351305.1 uncultured Sulfuricella sp. | reverse complement strand
AAATCCTGCTGGCGCGCGAGAACTTCGGTTGCGGCTCAAGCCGCGAGCATGCGCCGTGGGCGCTGCTGGACTACGGTTTCCTTGCTGTTATCGCGCCCAGCTTCGCCGATATCTTCTTCAACAACTGCTTCAAGAACGGCATTCTGCCGATCGTCATGGATGCCGAAGAAATCGATCGCCTGTTCAATGAAACGGTGGCGGTCGAGGGCTACCGCCTGACGGTGGATCTGGAGCAACAGTTGGTCACCACGCCGGGCGGGCACGGGATCAGCTTCGCGGTGGACGCTTTTCGCAAGTATTGCCTGCTCAACGGCCTGGACGACATCGGCCTGACGCTGCAGAACGCGGACAAGATCAGGGCATATGAAGTGCGGCGCAAGGTCGAGGCACCGTGGCTGTTTAGTTAGGGATTGATTTCACCGCAGAGGCGCTGAGGCGCAGAGAAAACCAAAAATCTCCGCGTCTCAGCGCCTCTGCGGTTCAAGAAGGTTTTGAACTGGGGAATAATTAAATGGAAATTGCAGTTTTGCCGGGTGACGGCATTGGTCCGGAAATCGTGGCGCAAGCGGTGAAGGTGCTCAAGGCGCTGGCCAGCGACGGCGTAAAAATCGAGATGGAAGAGGCGCCGATCGGCGGCGCGGGCTACGACGCGGCGGGCGATCCGCTGCCGGAAGCAACCCTCAGGCTGGCGCAGGACGCCGATGCGGTGCTGCTCGGCGCGGTCGGCGGCTGGAATTACGACACCCTGCCGCGGCCGATGCGCCCGGAGCAAGGGCTGCTGCGCATCCGCAAGGGGCTCAACCTGTTCGCCAACCTGCGTCCGGCGCTGCTCTACCCGGAACTGGCCGACGCTTCGACCTTGAAGCCGGAAGTGGTGTCCGGGCTGGACATCATGATCGTGCGCGAACTCACCGGCGATATCTACTTCGGCCAGCCGCGCGGCATCCATGTCAATGAAAACGGCGAGCGCGAGGGCTTCAACACCATGCGCTATTCGGAGTCTGAAATCCGTCGCATCGGGCATGTCGCTTTCGGCATTGCAAGCAAGCGCAACCGCAAGGTTTGCTCGGTGGACAAGGCGAACGTGCTGGAAACCACCGAACTGTGGCGCCAAGTCATGATCGAAGTGGCAAAGGATTACCCGGACGTCGAGCTGTCCCACATGTATGTGGACAACGCCGCCATGCAGTTGGTGCGCGCGCCCAAGCAGTTCGATGTGATCGTCACCGGCAATATTTTCGGCGACATCCTGTCCGACGAGGCGTCGATGCTGACCGGTTCCATCGGCATGTTGCCCTCCGCATCCCTGGACAGCAACAACAAGGGCATGTACGAGCCGAGCCACGGCTCGGCGCCGGACATCGCCGGCCAGAATATCGCCAACCCCCTCGCCACCATCCTGTCGGCGGCGATGATGATGCGCTACACCTTCAGCCGTGAGGAAACGGCGCAGCGTATTGAAGGCGCGGTGAAGAAGGTGCTGGCTAACGGTTTGCGCACCTCCGACATCTGGACCGAAGGGTCACGCAAGGTGTCGTGCAGCGAGATGGGCGATGCGGTAGTGGCTGCGCTATAGAATAATTTACCGCAAAGGACGCTAAGGATCGCAAGGTAAAACAAAAGAATTTCTTTGCGTACCTTAGCGTCCTTTGCGGTGAGAATTAAGTTTTTGTATTGAGGAAAATAGTCATGATGAAAGCAGGTTTGATAGGCTGGCGCGGCATGGTGGGTTCGGTGCTGATGCAGCGGATGCGCGAGGAGCGCGATTTCGACGTGATCGACCCGGTGTTCTTTACCACCTCCAACGCGGGCGGCAAGGGGCCGGACATCGGCAAGGACGTGCCGCCGCTGAAAGACGCCATGGATATCGCCGAACTCAAGGCGATGGACGCGATTATCTCCTGCCAGGGCGGCGACTACACCAAGGAAGTTTACGGCGACTTGCGCGCAGCCGGCTGGCAGGGCTACTGGATCGACGCTGCCTCCACCCTGCGCATGAAGAACGACGCCATCATCATCCTCGACCCGGTCAACAGGAACGTCATCAAGGACGGCTTGGCCAAGGGAGTGAAGACTTACGTCGGCGGCAATTGCACCGTGTCCCTGATGCTGATGGCGATCGGCGGGTTGTTCGACAAGGGCCTGATCGAGTGGATCAGCCCGATGACCTACCAGGCTGCTTCAGGAGCCGGTGCGCGCAACATGCGCGAGCTGATCCAGCAGATGGGCGCGATCGACAATGAAGTGAAGGCGCTGGTGAACGACCCGGCTTCGGCGATTCTGGAAATCGACCGCAAAGTGGCGGAATTCATCCGCTCCGACCGCTATCCGGTGGATGCCTGGCCGGTGCCGCTGGCCGGTTCGCTGATTCCGTGGATCGACGTGGCGCTCGAATCCGGCCAGAGCAAGGAAGAGTGGAAAGCGCAGGTGGAGTGCAACAAGATACTGGGGCGTTCCGACAGCCAGATCCCGATCGACGGCCTGTGCGTGCGCATCGGCGCGATGCGCTGCCA
>CAYGNO010000269.1:0-2547 GCA_964351305.1 uncultured Sulfuricella sp. | reverse complement strand
GGTCAGATCACTCGCCGGTGGGGTTTGCGCACACCATGGAATATAACAGGGGTTCCGGACTTTTACTCGATGCATAGCGCGGAACGAGGGTAGAGGAGGAGATATGGCAAGCTGCAGCATTTGTGGGAGAGAGACCCAGCCTGGGCAGATGTACTGCAATTCGTGCGGGCTCGTGATGCAAGGCGGGGCAGCGGCGGTCGCCGCACCGTTGCCGGTGGCGTCTCCGCCTGCGGCAGGGGGGAAGTGCCCGAAGTGCGGGACGAGCGTGGCGCCGGGGTTGAAGTTCTGTACGGGGTGCGGCGGGGCGATTGGAGTAGTGCCGGTGGCAGCTCCGCCCACGCCACCGCCGCCAATGGCAGCGGGTGGAGCAAAGTGCCCGAAGTGTGGAGCGGCGACGCCGGCGGGGTTGAAGTTCTGCAATTCGTGCGGTCAAGCGTTGGGGGCGGCGGTTGCTGCGTCGCCGATGGCGCCTCCGGCTCCGCAGAGGCCGATCGCCGCACCGTTGCCGGTGGCGCCTCCACCCGCGCCGATGGGTATGCCGGCTCCGGCGGTGGGCGGGCCATCTCCCTATGCCGTATCGATGGGCGGGACGCCTCCGGCGGTTCAACGAAAGGGTGGGAGCATTGGGTTGATCGCGGGGATCGTGGTTGGGGCGATTGTGCTTGGCGCGGGCGGGTACTTCGGATACACGAAGTACTTCGGTCCGAAAGAGCCGGGCCAGGAGGTTGCACAGAACCAGCAGACGGCCCAACCAGCCGATCAAGGCGCGGCGCAGCCGGATGCGGGCGCGGCGGGAGCAGTCACTCCCAGCGAGTCGCGGCCAGTGGATTCGGGGGCTGGGGCGGGAACGGCTCCGGCGACCCTGTCTCCCGGTTCGCAGACGCCTCCGGCGGTGCAGAGCGGGGCTGGCGCGTCGTATGGGACACAGCCGAGGTCCACGCAACAGACAACGCCGCCGGCCTATACGCCGCCGCAACAGCAGAGCCAGCAGAGCACACCTGTTACCACGCCGACACGGGAAGCGCCGAGCGTACCGCCGCCACCCACGCGGGCTCCGGCGCCGCCTGTCGAAGAGCGGCAGCCGATTCTGAGGCCGGAGCGAAGCTATCCAGCGGCGCCAGTGACAGCGACTCCACCGCAAAGCAGTGCGCCTCCGGCCACGACGGCCGCGCGTTACACGGGGCCGTCTTCAGGGATGTTGATGTGGTTGGGCAAGCTGGATAAGAACGGCGTGGTGACGATCGAAGGCAACAAGGCGTCGGCGGGCACTCTGACCGGGGCGTTGCCGGGTGTACCGGTGACGCTGGAGACGGATCTGACCAATATCGGGTTCGCCGAGATGCCGAGCCCGTCGAATGGGTGGAAGAAGGTCTCGCTGCGGTCGAAGAAGAGCCAGAACATCGTGATCAGCATTCGGTGGAAGGTGTTGGACTGACGGGAGAGAAGCAATGAATCCGTTCTGTATTCAATGCGGGTCGCCGATCGAACCCGGGGTGAGGTTTTGCGGGACGTGCGGGAGGCCGCTCGAGGCGATGATCCAGCCGGTGGGAGCGCCGCCGCCACCGCTTCCACCACGGCCCATGCCGCCACAACAACCGATGTCTCCGCCGCCGCAGTATGGGGCGGCGCCGGGGACATTCGGGCCCGGCGCGGGGATGCCGGGGACTACGTTCGAGATCATCTACCGTGAGCCGTACCGGATGGCGAAGATCACGATCCACAACAGCGCCGTGACGCTGGAGGCGGGCCAGCTTCACTACATGCTGGGGCAGATCCAGATGACGGCCGAGGGGCCGTCGCTGGGCGGGCTGGCGAAATCGTTTCTGACGAAAGAGAAGGCTGTGCGGCCGGTCTATTCAGGCAGCGGCGAGATCTACCTGGAACCGACATTTGGCGAATTGAACATCATGGAGATCCGGCCGGGTGAGACGTGGGTGCTTGACAAGGGCGCGTATGTCGCATCGGATCAGGGCATCGCGATCGACATGCAGACCAACCCGGCGTTCCGCGGGATGTTGGGCGGCGAGGGTTGGTTCCAGACGCAGGTGTCGGGGCAGGGGAAGGTGATTTACTGGTCTCCGGGACCGGTGGAGAGGATTGAGATTCAGGGGCAGACGCTGACCGTGGACGGGTCGTTCGCAGTGGCGCGGACGGGTTCGCTGGAGTACCGGGTGGAGAAGGCCACCAAGGGGCTGTTCAAGAGTTGGGTGTCGGGGGAGGGGCTGGTGAGCACGTTCCGGGGATATGGAGCGGTGATGCTGGCTCCGGTGCCGAACCTGTACACGACGGTGATTAACCAATTTGGCGGTCTGCATGCCGCAATCCGCAGTATCAGCCGCTCGTGAGAGAGTGATGCGGCGGGGCTGCAAGAGGTGGGCGCAGTTTGCCGCCGGCCTGGCACTGGCGATCGCCTTGGCGTGGATGGCCAGACCGATGTTCAGCGGGTGGAAGAAGCCGCAACTGCGCGAAGGGTGGCTGCTGGTAAGGCCGCGGCATGAGGTGTCGGCGATTCTGATCCAGGGCGTCGGCGAGGGGCGTGACCAGATC
>CAYGNO010000268.1:0-2551 GCA_964351305.1 uncultured Sulfuricella sp. | reverse complement strand
TTGGTACGAGTGCGCTGACCGCGAACCGGCAAACCGCGACGATGACGCAGACCACGATAGCAACCAAGATCCATCAATCGCTTGATGTTCATGGAAACCTCACGGCGCAAGTCACCTTCAACCGTAACCTTACCCACCTCGTCGCGCAGCTTTTCCATCTCGCTGTCGCTAAGATCCTTGATCTTGGTCGAGGTAATTATGCCTGCCGTCGCACAAATTTTCTGCGCGCGGGTACGGCCAATGCCGTAAATCGCAGTTAACGCGATAACGGTGTGTTGATGGTTAGGGATATTTACCCCAGCGATGCGGGCCATGCACTTACTCCCAGCAAATGACTGATTTAGAAAAAGTCGGAAATTTTAACAGTTCCGCGCGGCACAATCAACCTTGACGTTGTTTATGGCGAGGATCTGAACAAATGACGCGCAGCACGCCATGGCGTTTAACCATTTTGCAGTGGCGGCACAGCCGTTTAATTGAGGCTCGGACTCTCATCGTTTTCTCCTGATAAAGCTTTGTTACTTGGCGCGGAAAGTGATCCGTGCCCGGGATAAATCATAAGGGGTGAGTTCTACAGTCACCTTATCACCTGGCAAAATGCGGATATAGTGCATACGCATTTTCCCGGAGATATGGCCAAGTACCACGTGGCCGTTTTCCAATTTCACTCGGAAGGTTGCATTGGGGAGGGTTTCAAGAATCTCCCCCTGCATTTCAATCGTTTCTTCCTTCGACATTTCTATCCTGTTTTCAACATGCTTAGCGGCCGACCATCCCGCCCTTGAAGCTCGCTTTTTTGAGCAAACTCTCGTATTGATGCGACATCAGATAGGACTGAACCTGAGCCATAAAATCCATCGTCACCACCACGATAATCAACAGCGAGGTGCCACCGAAGTAAAACGGCACATTCCACTTCACGATCAAAAACTCGGGCAGCAAACACACTGCCGTGATGTACACCGCGCCCGACAAGGTCAGTCGAGACATGATCTTGTCGATATAACGTGCCGTCTGATCGCCCGGGCGGATACCCGGCACGAATGCGCCGCTCTTTTTCAGGTTTTCCGCGGTCTCCTTCGGGTTGAACACCAACGCCGTATAGAAGAAACAGAAGAACACAATCGCAAGCGCATACAGCATCACATACAGCGGCTGGCCGGGCGACAGGCTGGAGCCGATATCCTTCAGCCAGTTCATCCCCTCGCTGCTGCCGAACCAGCCTGCCAGCGTCGCGGGAAACAGGATGATGCTGGAGGCAAAAATCGGCGGAATCACGCCTGACATATTCAGCTTCAACGGCAGATGCGAGCTCTGGCCGCCATAAATCTTGTTACCCACTTGGCGCTTGGCGTAATTCACCAAGATCTTGCGCTGGCCGCGTTCAACGAATACCACGAAGGCCGTTACAACAGCCGCACCGACAAACAACAGTATCACCAGCGGTATGGAGAAGGCTCCGGTCCGGGTCAGCTCCAGCGTGCCGCCGATCGCACTCGGCAAGCCTGCCGCGATACCCGCAAAAATAATCAGCGAAATGCCGTTGCCGATGCCGCGCTCGGTGATCTGCTCGCCCAGCCACATCAGGAACATCGTACCGGACACCAGGGTTGCCACCGCCGTGAGACGGAACAGCATGCCGGGGTCTATCACCAGTCCAGCCTGCGACTCCAGCGCGATGGAGATACCCAAACCCTGAAACAGTGCCAGAAACACCGTGCCATAACGGGTGTACTGGGTAATTTTCTTGCGCCCGCTTTCGCCTTCTTTCTTCAGCTGCTCCAGCTGAGGCGACACGACCGTCATCAACTGCATGATAATCGAGGCCGAAATGTACGGCATGATACCCAGCGCGAAAACACTGAAGCGCGACAACGCGCCACCCGAAAACATGTTGAACATGCCGAGTATGCCGCCCGATTGGGACTTGAAGAGCGATTCCAGTGCCATCGGATCAATCCCGGGCACGGGAATAAAGGTACCGATGCGATAAACGACCAAGGCAGCCAGGACGAAAAGCAAGCGCTTCTTCAGGTCACCGAACTTGCCTGCCCCAGCCGCGCTGAGCAGCGAATTACCTGCAATAGCCAAGATCTGTCCTATTCCGCGATCTTGCCGCCAGCGGCTTCAATCGCTGCACGTGCGCCCTTGGTGACGAGCAGGCCCTGCAGCGTCACAGCACGCGTAATTTCGCCGGACAGAAACACCTTAACGCTCAGCGCGTTACCTGAAATCACGTTGGCTTGTTTCAGCACCAACAGATCAATCGTGTCCACAGGCAGATTGTTGATTTCCGACAGTCTGACCTCGGCAGTTTCGCCACGGACCTTTGCCAGGGAAACGAAACCCCGCTTTGGCAGGCGACGCTGCAAAGGCATTTGACCGCCCTCAAAACCCACTTTATGGAAACCACCGGAACGCGATTTCTGACCCTTATGGCCGCGACCGCAGGTCTTTCCACTGCCAGAGCCAATGCCGCGACCAACGCGCTTCCCCGCTTTTTTGCTGCCATCGGCAGGCTTGATAGTATTAAGTTGCATTTAGCCCTCGC
>CAYGNO010000267.1:0-2562 GCA_964351305.1 uncultured Sulfuricella sp. | reverse complement strand
ATCAAAGAGCAGATCATTTTCCCGGAAATTGATTACGACAAAATTGACGCGTTGCGTGGCATGAATATCTCGATCACGACGACCGCCAAGACCGACGAAGAGGCGCGTGCGCTTCTCGCCGCGTTTAAATTCCCCTTCAAGAACTGAGGTTGGCATGGCTAAGTTATCCTTGATTAATCGTGACAAGAAGCGCCGCGAGATAGTGAAGAAATACGCCGCGAAACGTGCGGAACTGACTGCGGCGATGAACAATGTGAAGCTAAGCGATGAAGATCGCTATGCGGCCCGCCTCAAGTTTCAGCAGTTGCCACGCGACTCCAGCCCGGTGCGCTTGCGTAACCGTTGCGCTCTGACTGGACGGCCGCGTGGTGTGTTCAGAAAGTTCGGCATGGCGCGTACCAAGGTGCGTGAATATGCAATGCGCGGTGAAATTCCCGGCGTAGTTAAAGCCAGTTGGTAGCGGGAGAATAGTATGAGTATGAGTGATCCGATCGCCGATATGCTGACGCGTATCCGCAATGGTCAAAGTGCCACAAAAGTAAGCGTCAGCATGCCTTCCTCCAAGCTCAAGATAGCAATTGCCAAAGTGCTGAAGGAAGAGGGTTATGTTGATGATTTCGCAGTTCGCGACGAATCCGGCAAGCCTTCGCTGGAAGTGCGCCTGAAATACTACGCAGGCCGTCCTGTGATCGAAAAAATCGATCGTGTAAGCCGCCCTGGACTGCGTATTTATAAAGGCAATGGCGAAATTCCAAAAGTCATGAACGGTCTGGGTGTGGCGATTGTTTCCACCTCCAGGGGCGTGATGACTGACCGCAGTGCGCGTGCAGCCGGTATCGGCGGCGAAGTGCTGTGCGTAGTGGCCTAGTGGAATAGTCTGAGCGAGGTAAACAATGTCCAGAATAGCTAAAAATCCGGTGATCGTGCCGGCCGGCGTGGAAGTGACACTAAGCGCCGATGAAATCACAGTCAAGGGGCCTCTCGGCACACTGAAGCAGCGCCAGAACGGCGACGTGTCGGTGGTAAAAACTGGCGACCAGTTGCAGTGCAAGGCAGCTAACGATTCGATGCAGTCCAATGCCATGTCCGGCACCATGCGCGCGTTGCTTTCAAATATGGTTGTTGGCGTGTCGAAAGGTTTCGAGCGGAAGTTGACCCTGGTTGGCGTGGGTTACCGCGCGAATGCCAAGGGCGATGTTCTGGGTCTTTCGTTGGGGTTTTCCCATCCGGTCGACCACAAAATGCCTGAAGGCGTCGTAGTTACTACGCCGACCCAGACTGAAATCGTTTTGAAGGGCGCTGACAAGCAGCGCGTTGGTCAGGTTGCCGCTGAAATTCGTGCGTATCGCAGTCCAGAGCCTTACAAGGGCAAGGGTGTGCGTTACTCCGATGAGGTGGTGATCCTGAAAGAGACCAAGAAGAAATAGGGGCAATAGTCATGGATAAGAAACAGTCACGCCTGCGTCGGTCACGCAAAACCCGTGCCAAAATCGCAGAACTGAAGGTGGTGCGTTTGTTGGTACATAGAACCAATTGCCATATTTATGCCCAGATCATTGATGCGAGCGGCGGCAAGGTTTTGGCCAGTGCATCTACCGTCGAGCCAGAAGTGCGCAAGGATCTGCCGAAAGGTGGTAACAAGGATGCGGCCGCTCTGGTTGGCAAGCGAATCGCTGAAAAAGCAAAAGTCGCTGGCGTAGAAACCGTAGCGTTTGACCGCTCAGGCTTCCACTACCATGGTCGTGTTAAAGCGCTGGCTGAAGCTGCGCGCGAAAACGGTCTGAAATTCTAAGCGGGGTTGATGATGGCTAAATTTGAGAAAAACCAGCAAGAAGATCGCGGTGACGGCCTTCAGGAAAAAATGATAGGCGTCAATCGTGTGACCAAAGTGGTCAAGGGCGGTCGGATCATGGCATTCGCAGCTTTGACTGTCGTTGGTGATGGTAGCGGTAGCGTCGGCATGGGCAAGGGCAAGTCTCGTGAAGTCCCTGTTGCAGTGACAAAAGCAATGGAAGATGCGCGCCGCAACATGATCAAAGTTAATCTGAAGAAGGGTACTTTGCACCACGCGGTAATAGGACGACATGGCGCTGCCAAGGTTTACATGCAGCCGGCTTCCGAGGGTACCGGTATTATTGCCGGTGGCCCAATGCGTGCGATTTTCGAGGTGATGGGCGTGCATAACGTTCTCGCCAAGTGCATCGGCTCGACCAACCCGTACAATATTGTGCGCGCCACCCTCAACGGCTTGAAGCAAATGAATACGCCGTCCGAGATTGCGGCTAAGCGCGGCAAGACTGTCGAAGAGATCATGGGGTAAGTGATGGTAAAGGCAAAAAAATCTACCACGGTAAAGGTTACTCAGATCAAAAGTGTAATCGGTACCATTGAGTCTCATCGTGCTTGTGTGCGCGGTCTGGGTTTGAAGCGCATTGGTCATACGGTTGAAGTTGAAGATACGCCATCGGTTCGTGGCATGATCAACACCGTTTACTATCTGCTGAAGTGCGAGGGCTAAATGCAACTTAATACTATCAAGCCTGCCGATGGCAGCAAAAAAGC
>CAYGNO010000266.1:0-2590 GCA_964351305.1 uncultured Sulfuricella sp. | reverse complement strand
AGGGCGTGGTGGTGAATATCGAGTCCACCGTCAATGCCATCCAGCGCGCGCTGGAGGAGGCCGAGCTGATGGCCGACTGCAAGATACGCGAGGTCTACACCGGCATCGCCGGCAGCCATATCAGGAGCATCAACTCGCATGGCATGGTGGCGATCAAGGACAAGGAAGTGGGTCAGTCCGACGTTGACCGGGTGATCGAAACGGCGCGCGCGGTGATCATTCCAACCGACCAGCAGGTACTGCACATCCTTACCCAGGAATTCATCATCGACGGGCAGGAAGACGTGCGCGAGCCGCTCGGCATGAGCGGGGTGAAGCTGGAGGTCAAGGTGCATATCGTCACCGGAGCGATCAGCGCGGCCCAGAATATCATCAAGTGCGTGCGCCGCTGCGGACTGGAAGTGCGCGACCTGGTTCTGCAGCCGCTGGCATCCAGCATGGCGGTATTGTCGGAGGACGAAAAAGACCTGGGCGTGTGCCTGGTGGACATCGGCGGCGGCACCACCGACATCGCGGTGTTCACCGGCGGCGCGATCCGCCACACCTCGGTGATTCCGATCGCCGGCGATCAGATCACCAACGATGTGGCCATGGCGCTCAGGACGCCGACGGCGGACGCCGAGGACCTGAAGGTTAAATACGGCTGCGCGCTGCGCCAGTTGGCCGACGCGAAGGAAATGATCGAGGTGCTCGGCGTTGGCGACCGTCCCGCGCGCCAGCTGTCACGCCAGACTCTGGCCGAGGTGATCGAGCCGCGGGTCGAGGAGCTTTACTCTCTGGTGCAGGCGGAATTGCGCCGCAGCGGTTTCGAGGAGCTGCTCTCTTCCGGCATCGTCATCACCGGCGGCAGCAGCGCCATGGAGGGCATGGCGGAGCTGGGCGAGGAGGTGTTCCACATGCCGGTGCGGCTGGGGATGCCGCAGTACGTCGGCGGGTTGGCCGAGGTGGTGCGCAATCCGCGCTTCGCCACCGGCGTAGGGCTGTTGCTCGCGGGCATGGATCAACATCAGCGGCATCACCTGGCGACGATGCAGAACGGCTCGATGACCCAGATTTTCAATCGGATGAAGAGTTGGTTTCAAGGGAATTTTTGAGCGTTGGTTTGGCTACGACTAACCTGCTTCGCAGGAAAGTCTGCGCCGCAACAAGCCCTGCGGGCGTGTTGTCAGGGGAATTTTTAATTTTTTGGTTTTTTGAACTTTGGGCGCAATAACAAAGGAGACGGGCATGTTTGAAATCATGGACACACAAACTCAGGAAGCGGTAATCAAGGTGATCGGCGTGGGCGGCTGCGGCGGCAATGCAGTGGATCACATGATCGCCAGCGGACTGGATGGCGTCGAGTTTATCTGCGCCAACACCGATGCGCAGGCACTCAAGCGCAATCAGGCCGGCATCACCGTGCAGCTGGGCTCGGCCATCACCAAGGGTCTGGGCGCGGGCGCCAATCCCGGGGTCGGACGCGAAGCCGCGCTGGAAGATAGGGAGCGCATCGCCGAGCTGATCGACGGTGCCGATATGCTGTTCATCACCGCCGGCATGGGTGGCGGCACCGGCACCGGCGCCGCGCCGGTGGTGGCCGAAGTGGCCAAGGAGCTGGGCATCCTGACCGTGGCGGTGGTGACCAAGCCGTTCGGTTTCGAAGGCAAGCGCATGAAAGTGGCGCTCGAAGGCATCGAGGCGCTGACGCAGCACGTCGATTCCCTGATCGTGATACCCAACGACAAGCTGATGGAAGTGCTGGGCGGCAAGATTGGCTTCCGCGATGCCTTCAAGGCGGCGGATGGCGTGCTGCATGGCGCGGTGGCGGGCATTGCCGAGCTGATCAAGTGTACCGGCATGATCAACGTCGATTTCGCCGACGTGCGCACGGTGATGTCGGAGATGGGGATGGCAATGATGGGTTCGGCCCAGGCAACCGGCCCAGACCGCGCCCGCGTGGCTGCGGAACAGGCGGTGGCCAGTCCGCTGCTGGAGGATGTCAACCTGTCCGGCGCGCGCGGCGTGCTGGTCAATATCACCGCCAGCGAAGACATGCATCTCGAAGAGGTTTACGAAGTGATGAACACTATCCGCAGCTTCACCGCCGAGGACGCAACGGTCATCTTCGGCACGGTGTTCGACAGCACTCTACGCGACGAATTGCGCGTGACGGTGGTGGCAACCGGGCTGGGTTCGCCGGTCAACCGCCAGCAGAGCAAGCCGTTAAGCATCGTGATTTCGAAGACCGGTACCGACAATGAGCCGATGATGGTGGATTACACCGAACTGGAGCAGCCAGCAGTGATGCGGCGCCGGCGTGATGCCCAGGTCGAGGCGATGAAACAGTCCGGCGTGGAATTGCTCGATATTCCGGCATTCCTGCGCAAGCAAGCTGACTGATCCGTGTTGAACCCGGTTCGAATACGGTGCAATGCGCTACGCTTATTGCACCCTACATGAACTGTGCTAAACTGCCGGCCTCTGACAACACCATGATGCTCATGGGAAAATTCGTGATTAGACAGCGGACACTGAAAAATATCATACGCGCCACCGGGGTGGGGCTGCATACCGGCGAGAAGGTGTACCTCACCTTGCGCCCGGCCGC
>CAYGNO010000265.1:0-2592 GCA_964351305.1 uncultured Sulfuricella sp. | reverse complement strand
ATCTGGATCGATGCCGGTACGCGCGCACCGGCATCGATCCAGATCTGGCGCGCGCAGGCCATGAGTTCGCCCGTCACCGCGTGTATCGCCACGCCCATGAAGCGCTTGCGTCCATCGGGCGGCGCAAGCTGCCAACTGCTGACGATATAGGATTCGCCGGCCCGCAGCGGCTGCTTCAATGAAGCCGCGCAGGTGCCGAGCAACTGGACCCCGACGTCCGGCGCGAGCGCCGCAATCGCGTAGCCGCCGGGACAGTCCAGCGCGGCCCAGACCTGCTCCGGCGCGATCCGGCCGCTGGCATCCAGCAGCTCGGATCCCGGCTCCCAGACGCCAGCGACGATGGTGTCGCCACCCGCCGGCAACGGCCCGCAAAACAGGCGCAAACCTTCGCCCGACGCACGCCGCGGACTGCACACATAGCAGCCGCGCACATCGCTCGCATGCAGGAAGTGAAAGCGCTCGCCGGCGGCACGGGCGGCACTCAGGGTCGGCGGCGGCGGAATGTCGAGCACCAGTTGGAGCGGGCGCGCACGGCCCAGTTCCTGATCGTCCAGATGGCAGCTCACCGACCCATCCGGGTGGCGTCTGATCGCCAGCAGCGTGGCGACCGGGAAGCCCCGCAGGATGCGCACCTCGGCATCGCCCTCGACGAACGCCGCAAGGGCGCCGGCGATATAGCCGCCGTTACCGCGACCCACGGGGCCGTTGTAGCGCGCATCGATGTACAGGGTCTCGCTCATCTGGCCCGTGCCCGGAAAACCAGCGGCTATTTTACGCCAGGGAAAGCGAAACCCAAGGCGACCTGGCACGGCCGACCCGAGCGGCCACCCGCACTACCCTGCCAGTGACGGCGCAGGTTCCCTGCGCCATGCTCACGGCATACCGAGCTCGTCGCCCTGCACTCTGGCTTTACTTTGGATGCGCGCTACAAATTTCTATCGCCAGATTGAATCCACTGCCGCGGACCCTGCCAGAAACTCCCCTTGGAAAGCCCTTTCGCGACAACCCGGGGGCAATGCAGCCTGGCTCAAGCCCGTCACTTGCCCGACAGTGCCGGCAATGACGGAATGCTACGATGAGAGACCTGACCCCATAATTTCCTGAATTTCCTGCGTACCAAACTTCTGGCCGAGGAAATAAACGCTGCCGCGAGAATTTTGTTCTTCATTGTGTTTTTCTCTGCCTGGTCGAACTGCCGTCGGTGTTTGTCAACGTAGTTGTCGCGTAGACCGTATTTTTATGCTGCCTCTTGCGGCGGCATTTCTTGCTTCTCCGGATTGAGCGTAACTACCCCAGCCGGCTGCCAGTTCCGGGTATTGCCTGACCAGCGCTCTGGCCGCGCTGAGCGCTCCCGTTGATACAGTTCGTGTCGCTTCGCCAGTATCGCGGTGTCCAGGCCGCGATGCCGCTCCGATGGCGTGACGAAGCCGATCCGGCTATGCCGGTGCTCATTGTTATACCAGCCCATAAAGTCTCGCACCCAGCTTCTGGCCGCCTCAAGACGGGCAAATCCGTTGGCTGGCCACTGGGGGCAATACTTCAAGGTTCTGAACAAGGACTCCGAGAACGGATTGTCATTGCTGACCCGGGGTCTGCCACGGGATGGCGTAATACCCAGGTCGTACATCTTGCTGAGCAGCGTGGCGGACTTCATGGGCGCTCCATTGTCGGAGTGCAGCACCAGCGGTTGATGCAGGCACTGCTCACTCAGGACGCTGCGTTGCAGCAGTGCTGCCGCGTTGGCACCAGATTCCTCACTATGAACCTCCCAACCGACCCCTTTGCGGCTGTAGATATCCTCGATCAGGTACAGGTAGTAATACTGCCCCCGCACCGGCGACGGCAAATAGGTGATGTCCCAGGACCACACCTGGAGGGGCTTTTCTGCGCTATGGGTCGTCGGCGCCGGATGGTTCTGAGGACGCTGACTGCGGCCGCGGCGATATTGCTGGTCGGCGGCATGCAGGACGCGATACAGCGTCCGCTCCGAGGCCAGATAGCGGCCCTCATCCGCCAGGCGGGGCACCATCTGGCTGGGCGGCAGATGGGCGTACTCCACGCTGTTGCACAGGGCCAGAATGGCCTGGCGCTCTGCGTCACTCAGGGCGTTCACCGGCTTGGGCCGGAGGGTGGTCGTGCGGCCATCCGCTTTCATCGTGTCTTCCTGTGTCCAGCGCTGCAGGGTGCGTAGCGTAATACCCAGCTCGTCGCAGGCAGGCTGCCTACGCGCACCCGAGGCCACGGCTTCGGTAACCCATTCGACGTAACAGTGCCGCACTGGCAGCGAGGTCAATTGTCCTCGCTGTCGTCGCCCCAGTAGGCATTCAGCTTTTTTCGCAGCACCAGCAGTGCGGCGGTCTCAGCCAGGGCTTTCTCCTTGCGATGGAGCTCCCGTTCCAATTGGCGGATGCGCTTCTGGTCCGCCCGGGCCTGCTCACGGTCCGCCTGGCGTTGCACCTGCGCGCTCTGCTGGCCAGCCAAGCAGGCTGCTCGCCAGGCTTTGACCTGCTGGGGATAAAGCCCCTTGCGGCGGCAGTATTCGCTCAGTTCAATTTCCGACAGGGGCGCGGTTCCAATCACCACCGCCAGTTT
>CAYGNO010000264.1:0-2600 GCA_964351305.1 uncultured Sulfuricella sp. | reverse complement strand
GCGGCAACCGGATCGCCCATAACGCCACCGGCATCCAGTTTTCCGGCGAGCGGGGCGGCCATGCCCTCCACGGCAACAGTTTCGAGAACAATCTCATTCATGTCGCGATGATGTTCGGCAGCGGCGATGCGGGCAAAAACGACTGGCGCGGCAACTACTGGGACGATTACGAGGGCTTCGACCGCAATCACGACGGGATCGGCGACACCCCCCACGAGATGCATATCTTTGCCGACCGGATCTGGATGGAAATTCCCCAGGCGCGGTTTTTCCGCAATTCGCCGGTGCTGGAGCTGCTGGATTTTCTCGAACGGCTGGCGCCTTTTTCCCCGCCGGACATGATCCTGCGCGATCCGGCGCCGTTGTTCAACAAGCCCGTTTGGCGGCGCTAGCGGTGTGATTTTTGAGCGAGTCCGGCGCTTATAGGCATGTATCGGCGGTTAATCGTCGTTTTCAGGTTGAATGGGTATCCATGCATTTTGCCGAAATTCCGATTCGCCAGTTTAAGCGGGTATTCTTGGATAGTTTGAGTGTGGCTGCTATATTTAGAAGCGATGCGCCTTATTCACTTTGATCAGCAAGGGAAACGAAAATGACCGATATTGCCAAGCTGTTGGGAAACGACGCGGAAAATCTGCTTGCTTACCAATGCAAGGGGATTCCCAAAGCAATGCTGCACCTGCCCGGGCCGGACTTTGTCGACCGCGTGGTGGCGCAGAAGGACGTCAGGCCCGGCGTGCTGCGCGCGCTGCAAACCCTGTTCGACCACGGGCGTCTGGGCGGAACCGGCTATCTGTCCGTCCTGCCGGTGGACCAGGGCATCGAACATTCGGCTGGCGCTTCCTTCGCGCCCAACCCGATCTACTTCGACCCGGAAAACATCGTCAAACTCGCCATCGAGGGCGGCTGCAACGCGGTGGCCTCGACCCTGGGCGTGCTCGGGTCGGTGGCGCGCCGCTATGCGCACAAGATCCCGTTCATCGTCAAAATCAACCATAACGAAATCCTCACCTACCCGGAAATCTACGACCAGACCCTGTTCGCCAGCGTCGATCAGGCGTTCGACATGGGCGCGGTGGCGGTGGGCGCAACGGTGTATTACGGCTCGCCGGAATCTCGCCGCCAGATCATCGAGATCAGCGAAGCCTTCGCCCATGCGCACGAACTCGGCATGGCGACGGTGCTGTGGGCCTACCTGCGCAACCCCGGCTTCAAGAAGGACGGCGTAGACTACCACACCAGCGCCGACCTGACCGGCCAGGCCAACCACCTCGCCGCCACCATCGAGGCGGATATCGTCAAGCAGAAGCAGGCCGAGAACAACGGCGGCTACACCGCCATCAAGTTCGGCAAGACCCATCCCAAGGTATATTCCGAACTGACCAGCGATCACCCCATCGACCTGGTGCGCTACCAGGTTGCCAACTGCTACATGGGGCGGGCGGGCATGATCAACTCCGGCGGCGCCTCGGGCGAGAACGACCTGGGTCAGGCTGTGCGCACCGCGGTGATCAACAAGCGCGCCGGCGGCATGGGGCTGATTTCGGGGCGCAAGGCATTCCAGAAGCCGATGCAGGACGGCATTATCCTGCTCAATGCGATCCAGGACGTGTATCTGGCGAAAGACGTGAGTATTGCGTAAGGGAATGCATAACGGCTGAAATGTGTGTCGTCAGCCGGTGAGCCCCAGATCTTTCGTATAGGGGCTGCTGGGGTACTGGAAACCGACGGGTCCGTCCGGTTCGGCATGGACGAACTGGTGGACGAACGGGTCGGTGGAGTCGAGCAATTCTGCCGCCTCCCCCTCGGCCACCACCACGCCGTCATGGATGAAGTAAGCGTAGTCGACGATTTTCAGGGATTCCGACATATCGTAGGTTACCACCACCGAGGTTACGCCCAGCGCATCGTTCAGGCGCCGGATCAGGTTTGCGATGGTGTTGAGCGAGATCGGATCGAGACCGGCGAAGGGTTCGTCGTAGATGATCAGCGTCGGGTCCAGCGCGATTGCGCGCGCCAGAGCCACGCGCCGCTCCATGCCGCCCGACAGCTCGCTCGGCATCAAGGCGTGGGCGCCGCGCAGGCCGACGGCGTGGAGTTTTAGCAGCACCAGATCGCGGATCACGCTTTCCGGCAGGTCGGTGTGTTCGCGCATCGGGAACGCAATATTGTCGAAAACCGACAGATCGCTGAATAGCCCGCTCACCTGGAACATCATGCCCATTTCCCGGCGCATGGCGTACAGGCCGTCATTGTCGAGTTCGTGGATGACCTTGCCTTCAACCTTGACGCTGCCGCGCGACGGCCTGAGCTGCCCGCCGACATGGCGTAGCAGCGTGGACTTGCCGCACCCGCTTACCCCCAGAATGGCGACAATTTTCCCGCGTGGGATGGTGAGGTTGATGCCTTTAAGTATCGGTCGGTTGCCATATGCGAAATGGAGATCGCTGATCTCGACCAGGTTTTCCGGGGATTGCTCCAAAATTTTCGCCTCCTTGCTGGCTAATTTGAAACTCGCGAAGCGAGACTTCGTCCCTCAAATCGAAACAAGCGCCCTTCACGTTTGCTTCCTCTCCCGCTTGCGGGAGAGGATTGAGGTG
>CAYGNO010000263.1:0-2610 GCA_964351305.1 uncultured Sulfuricella sp. | reverse complement strand
TGTTGGCGCCGACCGAAAACTGACCCACTTATAGAGGTTATGCCGATCCAAAATTGACCCAGGTGTTTTACTGGCTCTGCCTTATTTTTAGGCAGGAGCAACAAAGGTGATCACCATGGAAATGTTGGGAAAAATTAGACGAATGCACCTGCGCGACAAGATGTCGCTGCATGCGATTGCCAAGCAGACCGGCTTGTCGCGTAACACGCTCAGGAGGTGGCTCAGGGAGCCGGATGAGGCTGCGGTGCCGACATACCAGCGTACCCCCGGAACGGGCAAGCTGAGCGCGTTTCATGCGGTGCTGGTTCTAGCGCTCAAGGCCGATGCCCACCGCAGCAAGCAAAACCGGCGCACGACCAAGGCGATGTTTGCGCAGATCAAGGCCGACGGCTACACCGGCTGCTACAGCCGCGTCACCGATTTCATCCGCGAATGGAGGGTGAGCGAGGGCAAGCCGCCACATGCTTTTGTCCCGTTGACGTTCGAGCAGGGTGAGGCTTTTCAGTTCGACTGGAGCGATGAAGGTTTGGTGGTGGGCGGCATTTACTACAAGCTGCAGGTCTCGCACATGAAGCTGTGCGCGAGTCGCGCCTTCTGGCTGGTGGCCTACCCCAGCCAGGGGCACGAAATGCTGTTTGACGCCCACACCCGGTCTTTTGCGGCGCTGGGCGGGGTCGCCCGCCGGGGCATCTACGACAACATGAAAACGGCCGTGGACAAGGTCAAGAAAGGCAAGGGTCGCGTGGTCAACGCGCGCTTTGCGGTGATGTGCGCGCACTACCTGTTCGACCCCGACTTTTGCAACGTCGCCTCCGGCTGGGAGAAGGGTGTGGTGGAGAAGAACGTGCAGGACAGCCGCCGGCGTATCTGGCTGGACGCGCAGAAGATTCAGTGGGGATCGTTTGCCGAGCTCAACGCCTGGTTGGGCGAGCGCTGCCGTGCATTGTGGAGCGAGTTGCGCCACCCCGAGTACCGGGAGTTCAGCGTGCTGGAAATGCTGGAGCAAGAGCGCGCCGAGCTGATGCCCATGCCCACCCCGTTTGACGGCTATGTCGAGAATCCGGCACGCGTCAGCAGCACTTGCCTGGTCACGGTGGCGCGCAACCGCTACTCGGTGCCATGTGAGTTGGCGGGTCACAAGGTCAGCACCCGGCTGTACCCGAATCGGGTCAGCATCGTGGCCAATGACGCCATCGTCGCCAGCCATGAGCGACTGATCTGTCGTGGCCGTATCGGCTACGACTGGCAGCACTACATCGACCTGGTGCAGCGCAAGCCTGGTGCGCTGCGCAACGGCGCGCCCTTTGCCGACATGCCGGCGCCGCTGCAGCGATTGAGGCAGGGCCTGCTGCGCCACGCGGGCGGAGACAGGGTCATGGCCCAGGTGCTCGCCGCCGTGCCCACGGCGGGGCTGGACGCCGTTCTTGTCGCGGTGGAATTGGTCATCGAGTCCGGCGCGCTCAGCGCGGAACACGTCCTCAACGTGCTGGCCAGGCTCAACGCCACGCCAACGCCGCAATCCGTGGAAACCACCCTGCAACTCAAGGAGGCGCCGCTGGCCAACACCAGCCGCTACGACAGCCTGCGCGGTGCGATGGATGTGGCCAGCAACGCCGTGGAGGTCAGCCATGCGCAGTGATGTCATCACCGAACTCAAGGAACTGCGCCTGCGCGGCATGGTGGGTGCCTGGGAGGATTTGACGGCCCAGGGGGACACGGGAATCGCGTCCTCAAAGTGGCTGATCGAGCACCTGCTGCGGGCCGAACACACCTACCGTGCGATGGCGTCGGTGAGCCATCAGATGAAGGCGGCCAAGTTCCCCTTGCACCGGGATCTGGCCGGGTTTGACTTTGCATCGTCCAAGGTTGATGAAGACCTGGTCGGGCGACTCGCCACGCTGGAGTTCAGCGACACCGCACAGAACGTGGTGCTTATCGGTGGTCCGGGCACAGGAAAAACGCACCTGGCCACAGCCATGGCTGTGTCGGGCATCGCGTCTCGGGGAAAGCGCGTGCGGTTCTATTCCACGGTCGACTTGGTCAACCTGCTGGAACAGGAAAAAGCGCAGGGCAAGGCGGGTCGGATTGCGCTGTCGTTGATGCGCATGGACGTCGTCATTCTGGATGAGCTGGGATACCTGCCATTCAGCCAGGCCGGCGGCGCCTTGTTGTTCCACTTGCTGTCAAAACTCTACGAGAACACCAGTGTGGTCATCACCACCAACCTGAGTTTCTCCGAGTGGTCAGCCGTGTTTGTTGACCCCAAGATGACGACAGCGTTGCTGGACCGGCTGACCCATCACTGCCACATTGTGGAGACTGGAAACGAGTCATACCGTTTCCAGCACAGCACCATGGCGGCCAAGTCGCGCATCAAAGCGCGTGAGCAAAAGCGCAAGGGCCTCAACGCGGCAGCGACGGACGAACCGTTCTGAGGGGCTGCGAGGGGGAAATCCGCTACGGGCTACGCCCTACGCTCCTTTCCCCTCGCAGTCTTCCGATTCAAAACTACCAAGACAGGGGAGAGATCAAAACCAACCATTGAGTACACTTATCCACAGTTGCCAATTCAAAAAGCAGCTACCCGCCCTGGGTCAATATTCAATCGGC
>CAYGNO010000262.1:0-2619 GCA_964351305.1 uncultured Sulfuricella sp. | reverse complement strand
CTACAATGACTAAAAACACTGCCATCCTGCTGATTTCCTGTCCCGACCGCAAAGGCCTGGTCGCGGGCATCGCCGACTTCCTCTACCGCCACAACGCCAATATTCTCCACGCCGACCAGCATCAGGACAGCGAACTGGGCCTGTTCCTGATGCGCGTGGAATGGGACCTGCACGATTTCGACCTGGAAATCGGCCAGTTCGAGCAGCACTTCGCGCCGATCGCCGAGAAATTCCAGATGCAGTGGCATCTGGCGCAATCAGCCGCCCGCCCGCGGGTGGCGATCTTTGTGTCGCGCTACGACCACTGCCTGGTCGATCTGCTCTACCGCCATCAGGCCGGCGAATTGCACTGCGATATCCCGCTGATCATCGGCAACCACGACGACACCCGCTGGATCGCCGATTCCTACCGCATCCCGTTCCAGCACATCGAGGTACTCAAGGACGCCAAGGCGGAGGCGGAAAAGGACCAGCTCGCCCTGCTGCGCCACCACCATATCGACCTGATCGTGCTGGCGCGCTACATGCAGGTGCTGTCGGCGGACTTCATCCGGCATTACCCGAGCCGCATCATCAACATCCACCATTCCTTCCTGCCCGCCTTCCTCGGCGCCAAGCCCTATCACCGCGCCTTCGAGCGCGGCGTCAAGCTGATCGGCGCAACCAGCCACTACGTCACCGAGGCGCTCGACGACGGCCCGATCATCGAGCAGGATGTCGCCCGCATCTCGCACCGCGACGCGATCGACGACCTGATCCAGAAAGGCCGCGACCTGGAGAAGATGGTGCTGTCGCGCGGGGTGCGCTGGCACATCGAAAACCGCATCCTGCTGTACGCCAACAAGACGGTGATTTTCGACTAATCCAACAGCTTTATTTCAGGCAGAAAAAAGCCCGCCTGTCAGGGGGGACAAGCGGGTCAAAGAACCGCTTGCGGGCGGCCCGGAGGAACAACCCAACAAAGGGCACTGGCGCGCCGCCTTGGGAGCGAACGCGATAGGGTTATGCTAGTCGAGAAGGGAAATCGCCGTCATTGACAATTCTCAATCGGCGGCAATCTTGTTGAGTGCGGTGTTGTCGCAGCGCAGCGAAACGCTGCCGGGAATCTCCTGCAAGGCCCCGCTGCGTTTGAATTCGGCGATGATGCGGCTGGCGGTTTCGGTGGTGATGCCGAGCATCGATCCCATATCCTCGCGCCCGAACAGCTCGCAGCTGCCGTCTTCCCTGCCGCTGACCAGGCGCTGCAGCAGGCGCGCCATGCGCGCCCTGGCGCCGCCGGTGGCGAGCTGGGTCAGCCAGGCATCCGCCTCGTCTAGAGCGCGCTGCCAGCGCACCATCAACTCCTTGCGCAGCTTGGGATTATCCCGGTCCAGCCGCTGGATCACTTCCAGCGGAATGCGGCAAACTTCCGACTGCTGCAAAACAATGGCGTCATGCTGGTAAGGCTGATCGAGCAATGCTTCCAGGCCGGTGACATCGGTGGCGCGGAGCAGGCGGACGATGCGCTGACGCCCGTCGGGCAGGTACTGCACCAGCTTGAGCAGGCCGCTGCGGATGGTGAACACCGCCTGCGCCGGATCGCCCGCCCGGTAAAGCACCTCATGCGGGGCAAGCGCGATGTCGTCGATCGGGCGGTGTATGCTCTCGCAATCGCTGATTTCCAGCCCGGCGAACAGGACCGACTTGCGGATGCTGCAATCGGCGCAGTTGACTTCGCCCTTGGCGAACGCTTTGTCCATGAGAAATCGCAATTGGTTTTCAAGAATCGTCATCTTAGCGCCTGACCCTTGCTTCAGGAAGAAATATCGTTACCCTCTTCAGACCCCGCATCAGCCACCAGGTTCCGGTATTTTTGCCAGTCGAAGCAGGGGCCCGGATCGGTCTTGCGCACCGGGGCGATGTCCGAATGGCCGACGATCTCCTTGATCGGGTAAGCCTCCTGAATGGCACGCGTCAGCTCCGCCAGCTTCTCGTACTGGACATCGGCAAACGGGTCATCGTCGCTGCCTTCCAGCTCGATACCGATGGAAAAGTCGTTGCAGCGAATGCGGTCGTTCCAGACGGAAACCCCGGCATGCCAGGCGCGCTTGTTGCACGACACGAACTGGATCACCTCGCCTTCGCGGCGGATGAAAAAATGGGCGGAAACCTTGAGATCGGCGATCATCTCGTAATAAGGATGCTGCCAGATATCGAGCCGGTTGGTGAAAAAGTCGATCACGCCGCTGCCGCCATAGCTGCGCGGCGGCAGGCTGATGTTGTGGATCACCAGCAGCGGAATATCGAACTCCACTTCGGGCGGTCGATCGTCGCAGTTGGGCGAGGCGATGAAGTGCGCGCCCTGCAGGAATCCTGAACGGTCAATTTTCATTTCATTTCCAGATGTTAGTTAGCAAGTAAAACCCGATAGCGGCCACAGAGCGGAAATCCGGCATTTTAAACCCAGATGCCCATAGCAATGCTCGTGCATGAAGGAGCGCCGCCCCCGGCGCGATTTGCGACCGCATTCGCGGCCAACCCCCATCCCAACCTTCTCCCGCTTGCGGGAGAGGTTGGGGGTAGGGCTGGAGCCGCTCCCACGGCGGTGTTGTGGCCCTAATGTAGAATATGGGATAATCG
>CAYGNO010000261.1:0-2648 GCA_964351305.1 uncultured Sulfuricella sp. | reverse complement strand
TTGCTTGACGAGATCATGAGCGCCATTGGCATCCAGGCATTCAATTTCAGTCTTGATGAAACCGTACAGAGGCTCAATGATTTCATCGGCCGCGAAAAATATTTCGTGTTCGTTGCCCGCGATGAGGATGCAAGCGCTATTGGCTTCGTGGCGCTTTACGAGAGCCATGCACTATATGCCGAGGGCGCCTTCGGAACCATACCCGAACTCTATGTTCGTCCCGCATACCGCTCGCAGGGTATTGGGCTTCGCCTTCTGGAGCAAGCCAAGTCTTTCGGCCAGTCGCGCGGGTGGAAGCGCCTGGAGGTCACCACCCCGCCGCTACCCCTGTTTGACAAAACATTGGCTTTCTACGAGCGGGAGGGGTTTGCGATTACCGGTGGCCGCAAGCTGAAGGTGGTGCTGTAAGCAACCAGCGCCGGGCCACACCGGCACCCTGGCAGCAGGGCATCGCCCCCAATATTTGCAGTATAAAAACTACTTGTTAACAAAGCGCTGCGCCTTGTTTACCATAGCGGCCTGATTCATTTTCTAGCGAGACACCATGACCGCCATATCCGACCGTTTCAAGGACGCAATTTCCCGCATCGACGCCGCCAACGGGGAAGACCCCAACAAGGAAATATTCGAGGGCAAGGAGTACTCCAAGGAACTGTTGTATTCAGAGCGCATGACCGCCTGGCTGCACAAGTTCGAGCCCGACGCATCCGAGGCATTGCAGCTTGCCGCACGCGCCCAGCACATCTGCCGCTGGAAGATACCGCGCAGCGGCTATCCGATGAACCGCAAGGGTTACAACGACTGGCGCACCACCCTGGCCAAGTTCCACGGCGACACCACGGCCGAAATCATGAAGCAGGCGGGCTACGACGATGCGATGTGCGAGAAGGTCAAAACACTGCTGCTGAAGGATCGCATCAAGCTGGGCGACCCCGATGGCCAGATTCTGGAAGATGTGATCTGCCTGGTGTTTCTGGAATTCTATTTCGTTCCCTTCGCGCCGCATTACACCGAGCCGAAGCTGATCAGCATCGTGCAGAAGACCTGGAAGAAGATGTCGGAACGCGGTCACGAGACAGCGCTTACGCTCGCCCCGCTCTGGCCCGCAGACTTGCTTGAGTCGGTAAAAAAGGCGCTGGCAGGCGCTTAGGGGGTCAGTATCGTAGGTGCGCCAGCACCTACGACTACTCGGCTGCGGTTTCCTCTGCTGCCGTTTTTTCCACCAGCAGGGAGTAAAGGCGGCGGCTGTCGGCGCGCAGCACGCTGAACCTGAGGCCGTCGAAAACAACGTGTTCGCCGCGCTTGGGCATATGGCCGAATTTGCTGACCACCAGCCCGCCCACGGTATCGTAATCCTCGTCGCTGAATTCCGTTCCCATGACCTCATTGAAATCCGCGATCTCGGCCTGCGCCTTGACGCGGAAGCGACCGTCCGGCACGCGGATGATGTTGTCTTCCTGTTCGTCGTAGTCGTATTCGTCCTCGATCTCGCCGACGATCTGCTCCAGCACATCCTCGATGGTGACGATGCCGGACACGCCGCCGTACTCGTCCACCACGATGGCGATGTGGTTGCGGTTGCTGCGGAATTCCTTGAGCAGCACGTTGAGCCGCTTCGATTCGGGGATAAACACTGCCGGGCGCAGCATGTCGCGGACGTTGAATTCCTCGCCGGCATAATAGCGCAGCAGGTCTTTCGCCAGCAGAATGCCGATAACGTCGTCCTTGTCCTTGTCGATCACCGGGAAGCGCGAGTGAGCGGTTTCGATGACAAAGGGGATGAATTTTTCCGGTAAATCGGCGATATCCACCACATCCATCTGGGCGCGCGGAATCATGACGTCGCGCACCTGCATCTCGGAAACCTGGAGCACTCCTTCGATCATGGCCAGCGCATCCGCATCCAGCAGGTTGCGCTCGAAGGCGGAATACAGCAATTCAACCAGTTGTTCGCGGTCTTCCGGCTCCCGCAACAGGAGCGTGCTTAATCGTTCAAACCAGTTCGGTTTCGCAAGTTCATCATTCATAATCTAGTAAACGGTAATGGGTAATGGGTGATGAGTACGCATTATACCCATCACCCATTGCTCATCACTCATCGCCCCCATAAGGGTCAGAATAGCCCAGCTTTGTGACAATCTGGATTTCCAGGGCTTCCATCTGCCGCGCCTGTTCGTCGCTTTCGTGGTCGTAGCCCTGCAGGTGCAGGACGCCGTGGACGGTCAAGTGCGCATAGCGCGCTTCGACGGGCTTCTCCTGCTGCAAAGCTTCGCGGGCCACCACCGGGGCGCACAACACGATATCGCCGGCCAGCGGCAGCTCCGCGCCCGGAAAATCGTCATTGTAAACAAAGGTTAGCACATTGGTCGCGTAGTCCTTGCCGCGGTAATCGCGATTGAGCGCCCGGCCCTCCTCCTCGTCGACGATGCGCAGCGCAATCTCGGCATCCTGGCTCAACGCCGCTTTCACCCAACGACGAAACTGGGCGCGGGTCGGCACATCTTCCGGCTTCGCTGCGTATTGCACTGAAAGGCTGAGTGCTGAGGTTGTGGTTTTTCGGGTCATGGTTTGTTCAGCATTGCTTTTCACGCTTTTCATAGGCATTGACGATCTTCTGCACCAGCGGGTGGCGCACCACGTCCTCGGAC
>CAYGNO010000260.1:0-2728 GCA_964351305.1 uncultured Sulfuricella sp. | reverse complement strand
CGCGAGCGATGAAACCAGCGCCCTGTTCGCCCTGGAGCACAGCCTGCGCCGGGCGTTGGAACGCAACGAGCTGTCCCTGCACTACCAGCCCCAGATCGATATCGAAACCGGGGGCATTACCGGCATGGAAGCGCTGCTGCGCTGGCAGCACCCCGAACGCGGGATGATCCCGCCCAACGAATTCATCCCGCTGGCAGAGGAAACCGGACTGATCATTCCCATCGGCGAATGGGTCTTGCTCAGCGCCTGCATCCAGAACAAGGAATGGCAGGATGCCGGAATACCGCCGGTACGCATCGCGGTCAACCTCTCCATGCGCCAGCTCAAGCAAAAGAACCTGGTGGCAAAAATAACGGAAATCCTGGCGGAAACGGGCCTTGAGCCGCGGTGGCTGGAGCTGGAGTTGACCGAGAGCGTTATCATGCAAAATGCCGAAGACTCGGTTCAGCAGTTGAACGACATCAAAGCCCTGGGCATCGGGCTAGCCATCGACGACTTCGGCACCGGCTACTCCAGCCTGAGCTATCTCAAGCGCTTCCCCATCGACAGGGTAAAAATCGACCAGTCCTTTGTCCAAGGCGTGTGCAACAACCCTGACGACGCCGCCATCTCCCAGGCCATCATCGCCCTGGCCGCCAGCCTGAATCTGAAAGTCACCGCAGAGGGCGTCGAGACAGCAGACCAGCTTACTTTCCTGCGCGACCACCAGTGCTGCGACGCCCAGGGCTATTTGTTCAGCCGTCCGGTTCCGACCGACGCCATGACACGGATGCTGCAACAAACGCTTTCCAAAAAATACACCCTATCAGGCGGCCTGTCCTGACTCAGTCCAATCCGGTTAAAATCGCATTTCACCGCAGTGCGGCAAGGCAATGCTAATATATAGTTTGGCAATTGCGTCAAAACTTCAAGGAGAACCAAATGCGAATGTTAGCCCTGTTCCTGACCCTGCTGCTTGCCGCCATGCCCGCCTTTGCCAACCCGTTCCCCAAGGGCGATGCCAAGATCGGCAAAACCCTGCACGAAAAATCCTGCATCAGCTGCCACGTTTCCATGGTGGGTGGCGACGGTTCGGCCATTTACTCCCGCCTCGAACGCAAGGTAAAAACACCGCAGCAACTCCAGGCCCGCATCCGCAATTGCAATGCCAATGTCGGCGCGAACTGGTTTCCCGATGAGGAGAACCACGTTGCAGCCCACCTCAACAACGCCTACTACCATTTCAAATAACCCCATGAATCCGTTAAGCACCGGGCAAATCGCGCAGCGACTGGGCACGCTGGGAGACGGCTGGGAGTACGCCGACGGCAAAATCAGCAAGACCTACCGCTTCAATGACTATTACCAGACCATGGCCTTCGTCAATGCCACCGCCTGGGTTTCCCATCGCAAGGATCACCACCCCGATCTTGAAGTAGGCTACAACCGGTGCCGGGTGCGTTATCACACTCACGACATCAACGGTCTGTCCGAAAACGACTTCATCTGCGCGGCGGAGATAGACACCCTGCTCGGGTCTTGATAAGCCCGAAAAAACATTTCACCACAGAGACACAGAGGCACAGAGTTGAAAACCAGAAAAAGAGAGACCTATTCCTCCGGCAAGACCCCTGTTGTTAAAACCATCCCCTGGTTTTGCGAGTTGGGCGATAAAGCCCCGCCCATCCCTGCGTACCCCATCTCTCTGCGCCTCTGTGCCTCTGAGGTTCAAGCCCGCCGTTTTCCTGGATGAGTAAAGTCACGCACGGCCAGGTTGTCGCTGCCTTCGGCAGGCACTTCGATGTCGAAACGCCGGATGGTATCGTTTCCTGCGTCACACGCGGCAAGAAAGGCGGCATTGCCTGCGGTGATTGGCTCCAGATCGAGATGACCGGCACCGCCCAGGGCGTGATCAAGGCTATCGACCCGCGCACCTCGCTGCTGTTCCGCTCCGATGAATTCAAGGAAAAGATCATTGCCGCCAACGTCACCCAGATCATCGTGGTGGTGGCGGCAGAGCCGGCCTTCTACGAGGATCTGGTCAGCCGCTGCCTGATCGCAGCCGAAGCGGCCTCGCTCAAGATCGTCATCGTGCTCAACAAGTGCGACCTGGAACAGGCTACCCGCGCGGCGCTGGCGCAATTGCAGCTCTACCGCGACCTGGGCTACCCCCTCATCACCCTTTCAGCCAGGCAGGATATCGGCCCGCTGCGGCCCTATTTACAGGGCGAAACCAGCGTGCTGGTGGGACAATCCGGCATGGGCAAATCGAGCATCATCAACGCGCTGCTGCCGGCGGCGCAGGCACACACGCGCGAGATTTCCCAGGCGCTGAATTCCGGCAAGCACACCACCACCCATGCGCGCCTCTACCACCTCGACGAGCGCAGCCATATCATCGACTCGCCGGGCTTGCAGGAATTCGGTTTGAGCCACGTCAACGAAATGGACATCGCCCACGCCTTCATCGAATTCCGCCCCTACCTCGGCCATTGCCGCTTCAGCAATTGCCGCCATCTGGTGGAACCGGGCTGCGCCGTGCTGGAAGCCGCTACGGCGGGCAAAATCGACAGACGGCGACTGGGCACTTTCCACAAACTGGTCAGGTGAATACGCCACTGCCCTGCCCCTGCGGCCTGCCGCACAGTTACGCGGATTGCTGCGGTCGCTACACCGGCGGCAACGCCCCCGCCCCCACCGCCGAAGCGCTGATGCGCTCGCACTACAGCGCCTACACCCTGCGCCTGGA
>CAYGNO010000259.1:0-2729 GCA_964351305.1 uncultured Sulfuricella sp. | reverse complement strand
CCGAACAGGTGCAGCGCGGCGGTGCCCAGGGCCAGCGCATAACGCGCCTGCTGCAGCAGGCCTATGATTTCGGCGGAGAAGGTGGAGAAGGTGGTGAGGGCGCCCAGAAAGCCGGTGACCAGCAGCAGCCGCCAGGCCGGGTCTATCTGCGGCATGGACTGAAACGTCGCCACGCATACGCCGATGAGGTAGCCGCCCAGCAGGTTGGCGGCCAGCGTTCCCCAGGGGATCAGACCGCCGGGATTGAGCCAGAGGCCCAGACCCCAGCGGGCCAGTGCGCCCACGCAGGCGCCGATGCAGATGGCTAGAACCGACCACATAAGGAGCGCCTGTCTACTTTTTCTTGCCCATCACCAGATCCGGCCGGCGGGTGACGATCTGCGGATAAAAAACGGAATGGCGGCGCGCACGATCACACTGCTGTCTGTGCAGACGCTGAATACGGCGGCGATCAATGCAGGTTTGAATTTCATGGAATGCGCCCGGACAACAAAGCAGGAAGGGGTGATAAGTTCGAGAAGCTTAGGATAGACGCAAATACTGCGCCAGCTTCCCCGGACATACCCCGAAAATCTTGACGCCCTCTTCGGGGGGCCCTCGGACGCAACAGGCGGGCAACAGGCTTCATGCTCTCCGGAAAAATGACGCAAGAATAAAGGGCATGGGAAACCCGCCGGATGGCGGGTTGTCAGGCGAGCCTTGAACGATTATTGGCGATTATTTCTTGGCAGCGCTGGCGGCTGGTTTGGCGGCATCCGCTTTGGCATCGGTCTTGGGCGTCACTGCGGCCTTGACGTCTTTGGCCGCATCCTTGGCAGCATCCTTGGTGGCGACTGCGGCACCTTTGACGGCGTCTTTGGTCGCCACAGCCGCGTCCTTGGCTTTTTCGACCACGGGTTTGTCGGCTTTCTTGTCTGCCTTGGCACCGGCCTTTGCGTCCGCTTTGGCGCTGGCTTTGTAAGTCGTTCCGTTGACCGTCATGCCTTCTGCCGAGAATTTGGCGGCACTGTCGGCGCCCACGCCTTTGACCCGGCTCACAAAATCATTCCAGTCCTTGAACGGTGCTTTTTTGCGCTCGGAAATAATCAGCGCGGACTTGACCGGGCCTATGCCCTTGATGCTGTCGAGTTCGGCAGAGGTGGCGGTGTTGACCTCAACCGCAGCAAAAGCCACGGTGACATACAGGGCGGCGACGAAGGCCAGCAGTTTCTTGAACATCAGAAAGCTCCTCAAAGTTGGGTTTGAATTCAAACAGGTGATCCCTCCTGCGCAGCAGGAAGCCCTACGCTTAACGGACGCCGAGGGCGCCTGGTTGACCGGCCCCGTAGGGCCATGCCGGCAAGCGCCGTGGCAGCGCTCGGACAGGTTCCCGGAATTTGCGCTGGATCAACAGAGCCCGGAGCATGGGGGCATAAGCTGCATGATTGCCACAAAGGAGCATTCAGATGCCTACTCGCCTGAAAGATTTTTCAACCGCCGTGGTTGCCGTGGTCGAGCCCGAGACATCAGCGCGGGTTGCGGCCCAACTCATGCGAAAGCACCACGTCGGCGCCCTCATCGTCGTGGATGCCGTGGAAAAGAGCCGCCCGGTCGGTATCCTGACTGATCGGGACCTGGTGCTCGGACTGATGGCCGAAGGGCTGGACCCCGAGGTGTTCACCGCCGGGGACATCATGTCCGTCGAGCTGGTATTGGCCACCCCCGAGATGGATGCGATGGACGCGGTGGCGTTGATGCGGGCGCACAGGCTGCGCCGCCTGGTGATCGTGGACGAAGCGGGCCGGCTGACAGGCATCGTCACGATGGAGGACATCCTCGAATTGCTGACGCGAGAGCTGGCGGATCTTGCCGCCGGGGTGCTCGGGGCCAGGGACCGGGAGTTCGAGCAGCGCGGCTAAGGCGGTATCATGGGCACAAGACTTGTGCCGTGTCATCATTTACCATGGGATGATCCGTCTAAAAATGCCAATCGAAAACCTCAGTCCCGACGATCTCCGCGTCACCATCGATCCCGCTGCGCTGGGGTTTTCCGATACGTCTGAATTGCTGCAGCATCCCTTGCCCTGGATCGGGCAGGAGCGCGCGGAAATGGCTGCCCGCTTTGGTCTGGGGATGGAGCAGCCTGATTACAACCGGTTTGTTCTGGGGGAAGTGGGCAGCGGACGCTCTTCGCTGCTGCGCCAGGCGATGCAGACGGTCGCTGCCAGCAGGGCGGTGCCGCCTGATTTATGTTATCTGCACAATTTCGATGCGCCTGAACGTCCGCGCGCCCTGGGTATGCCTGCCGGACAGGGGCGCCTGCTGCGCCAACTCATGGCGCAACTGACAAAATCCCTGCAAGCGGAAATTCCGCAGCGTCTGGCCGGGCAGGATTTCAGGGCGGAAAGCGAGCGCATTGAAAAAACCTACAAGGCCGAGGAAGCCAAGGCCTATGCCGAGCTCGATGCCTTTGCGGAAGCCCGCAGTTTCACCCTCTACCGCGAGTCTGCTGGCCGCCTGGTGTTTACTTTGCGGGACGAAAAAGGCCATGCCTTGACCGAAAACGAAGCGCTGGCCTTGCCCAAGGAACGCCGGACCGAAATTGAGCAGGCAGAGGAAGCGTTGCGTGCGGAAATTACCCGCTTCCTAGAAAAAACCCGGCCGATGGAGCGGGTCATGCACGATGTCCTGGAAACTCTGGAGCTGTTCCAGGTCTCTGACGCTGAAGAGGAAATCCGGCTGGAGGCATT
>CAYGNO010000258.1:0-2742 GCA_964351305.1 uncultured Sulfuricella sp. | reverse complement strand
GCGGGCAGGTAGGTGCCGTCGAAATCGATGTTTTCCTCGAAAGTCCAGTTGATGGAGCCGGGGATGTGGCCAGCCACCTTGTCCAGCGGTTCGCGTTCACCGCTGAAGCGATCTTCCGGCCGGGCATCGATGATGATCCGGCTGCGATCCTGCCGGGCCTGGTCCACTTCAGCGACGTCCGCGTACATCGCGTTCTGCGGACGGGGAATGAATTGGGTCGGAATGATTTCGGGCAGATCGGTGGTGACAGGCCGCTTCTGCCGCATCCACATGGGTATGCCGCCATCGAGCAGGGCTACGGTATCGTGGCCCAGCCAGCGCAGCAGCCACCACATCCTCACTGCCATGGAGCCGAAACTGTCATCGTAGACAACGACCTGTTTGGTGTTGTCCACTCCCCAGAGTCCCAGTTTTTCGCTCAGAAGCTGCGGACCGGGCAGCGGGTGACGGCCGCTGGTGGCCGTAATCGGAGACGAGAGGTCATCGTCCAGGTGGGCATAGCGCGTACCCGGGATGTGGCCGTGCAGGTAAGCGCGACGCCCCGCTTCCGGATCGGTGAGCGTGAAGCGGCAGTCAAAGACGATCCAGTTCGGGTCATCGAGATGCTGAGCCAGTTCCTCGGTAGAAACTAGAGTGGTGAACTTCATGGGGTAATGAGTGATGAGTAATGGGTGATGCGGGAGGAGCAGGGCAAGGGCGCGGGTTATTACACCCATCGCCCATTGCCAGACGTTAGTATCCGCCCTTGCCGTAAGGCTTGGGCAGGCCAGCTACTTTGGCAGCCTGTTTCGCCGGCATTTCGGGAAACAGGGTGTACAGGTATTTGCTGTCGGTACCGGGGCGAATCTTTTCCCAGTCTTTCAGCATGGCGCGGAAATTCGGGGTGTGGCCGTGCTCCTTGAATTGGTCACGCATGTAGCTGACGATGGCGAGGTGATCGTCGGTCAGCTTGATGCCTTCGGCTGCGGCGATAACAGGGACGATATCTACGCTGTAATCCGGCTCAAGCAGGTAGCCTTCTTCGTCGGTTTCGATTTCAACGCCGTTTACTTCGTATGCCATTGTGATTCCTCCTGTGAAAGTTTGCGGGTGATAAAAAAATGTGGGGTTATTCTACACCAGAGCGTTGGCGGATTTGTGCGGGATGAAGATACCGCAGCCGATTTTGCGATTGCCGCCCATGCCGCGTTGCTGCACCAGAATGGATTGTTCCACCGGCAGTTCGTGTAGCAGCAGGCTATAGCCATAGGCCACGCCGTCGGCGGTAGTGATGGTCTGGCGCCGGCCACAGATGAAGCGGCAGGTGATCCTTAGTTCATCCAATATGCGGATGATGTCGCTGGCAAAGCCTTCCTCGTCCATGCTGCCGGTGGTGACGCAGTGGGCATACAGCGGAGAGTGGCGCGCCAGTGGTTTGGTCTTGCCCTTGCCGATGGTCAGCTTGAAGCCGCCGATCGTTACGGTCTGGCCAGACAGAATCGCCAGGTCGGCCTCTCGATGCAGGGGGATGCGTATCACCAGCTTGGCCCGCCGGTTCAATATAAGCAGGTCGTCCTTGCCTGTTTCCGCGCCATGGATGTGGTGAACGGCAGCCAGGGTCTCGTCGGGCAGCCAGGGTAGCAGGCGTGATAGTTCGAGGAACAGCGGGTAGCCGTGATCCCTGGGTAGCAGAGAGCCTTGCAGCTCGAAGTGAACTTCGGTTACCGCGGCATCGTCAAATTCGGGGTTGACCATGCCGCTTTCGATTGGCCAGCCTATTTTGGCGCTCCTTCTTTAACGTGCAACTCGCGAAGCGGCACCTCGTCCCTCAGGTCTAAACAAGCGCCTTTCACGTTTGCTTCCTCTCCCGCTTGCGGGAGAGGATTGAGGTGAGGGCATCCCTCTGGGAGAGAGTTAGGAGAGAGGGAAACGGTCATGGCGAGCGGCTGTTCCTGCGGCTCGCCATGACCGTTCTTGCGGGTTTCCGCCCATTCCAGCAAGGCGCGTCCCCAATGCTCGGCAGTATGCTCGTCGATATCAAAGACGGTGAAACGTTTCAGTTCGCGGATCCTGATGCGTAGCGTGGAGAAGCCCGCTTCGTGGTCTACGTGGTGCAGTTCAATTTCCTGCCGAAAGGGCGAGGCAGTAAATTTGTCGATTTTTGTGGTTTCTTCCATTGCCATTGCGTAAATTAATCCTTGAAATGTAGACCCCGATCAAAACATTGACGAAAGTTGCCAAGCAATCCTCAGCTTGACCTCGCCGCGAATATTTAGCAAACTGCCGGGTCTCGATGCGGAAGCAACAGCTTTCAAGATTCTGCGTCTGTATGGTTCGTCAACATTGCGTTGCCGTATTATATGGGGATAGGGTGGCCGGGAATCAAGAGGCGGCCAGGTTATATCCCAAGCAGGGGGGGTGGCGAATAGCCCAGATGGGTAGTATGCGCCACCCGTGAAGGACGATAGTAAAGTCATTCCTTGTTGGCCTAATATTTAAAGTTGGTGACGCGATTCCTTTTGGTTCTTGAGTAAAGAAACTAAATATATTTCTGAAGGGCGCGCGGAGCGGGCGGGCATTGGCCGCCGGCTTTAATGAGGTTTTATTAATTCAGGATGCTGGCAACTTTGCCGTGCAGGACTGAAACTTGCGTCCGTTTCAATTTTTTTGGAGATTAAAAAACTATGGCTAAGAAACAACACGACACGCCTATGCTCGACCAGCTGGAAAGCGGCCCGTGGCCCAGCTTTGTGACCGGCCTCA
>CAYGNO010000257.1:0-2760 GCA_964351305.1 uncultured Sulfuricella sp. | reverse complement strand
CAAACTGAAAAAATAATCGTCAGGTTAGTTGCGCTGACGGGGAAGCCCTTGTAGTGAAGTGCGCCTCCTAAAATGACGGTTTACAAACCGTCATTTTAGGCAATATGGGCCGCACTAAATTAATAAAATATTGTAAAATCATTTTGTTCCTATTTTTTAGGGCATCCTAAAAATGACTGATGCTACCGTCTTGTCTGCTTCGCCGCGCTTGTTGGATCAGGTGCGCGGGAAAATTCGTTTAAAGCACTACAGTATCCGCACTGAACAGGCATACCTGGATTGGATTAAACGATTTATTTGTCATTTTGGCAAGCGTCATCCGAATGAGATGGGTGCTCGCGAGGTGGAGACGTTCCTGACATGGCTGGCCGTTGAAGGAAGGGTGGCGGCTTCCACGCAAAATCAGGCGAAAAGCGCTTTGCTATTCCTTTATCGCGAGGTGTTGGGGGCGGATTTGCCCTGGCTTGAGAATGTAGAGCAGGCAAAAACGCCGAAGCGCTTGCCGGTGGTTTTGACTCAGGCAGAGGTGCAGGCGCTGTTGTCGGGTCTTTCCGGGACGCATTGGTTGGTGGCGAGTTTGCTCTATGGGGCGGGAATGCGCCTGATGGAGGCGTTGCGCTTGCGGGTGAAGGATGTGGAGTTGTCGCGCAAGGAGATTCTGATCCGGGATGGCAAGGGCGCGAAGGATAGGGTGACGATGTTGCCGGCTGCGTTGATGAATCCTTTGAAGGCGCACTTGTTGAAAGTGAAGGCGCTGCACGACCAGGATATTGCGGAAGGGTTTGGCGAAGTGTATTTGCCGCATGCGTTGGACAAGAAATATCCGAGCGCGGCACGGGAGTGGGGTTGGCAATATGTGTTCCCTTCGGGGAATCGAACGGTGGACCCGCGCTCCGGGGTGGTGCGGCGGCATCATGTGCAGGATCAGTCCGTGCAGCGGGCGGTGAAGCAGGCGGTGCGGGATGCAGGTTTTGTCAAGCCTGCCACGCCCCACACCCTGCGCCATTCCTTCGCCACCCATCTGCTGCAGTCCGGCTACGACATCCGCACCGTGCAGGAGCTGCTCGGCCATTCGGACGTGAGCACGACGATGATTTATACGCATGTGCTCAATCGCGGCGGCAGGGGGGTGGCAAGCCCTCTGGATAGTCTCTGAATAATGGAAAATCAGCCCAGACCCGCCCCAGCACGCCTGTTTTTCGCTCTCTGGCCCAGTGCTGCGGCCTCTGCCGGGCTGTCTGAGGCGGGGAAATGCCTGCACGAGGTTTGCGGCGGGCGGCGTATGCGCGCGGAAACGATCCACTTGACGCTGGCGTTCCTCGGCGAGGTCGAGCCTGAGCGGATCGGCGATCTGCTCAGGCTGGCCGGGGAAATTCGGGCTCCCGTATTCGGCCTCAATCTGACGCGATTCGGCTGGTGGGCTCATAACCGGATCGTCTGGGCGGCGCCCGATGAGACGCCAGCGGAATTGATACTGTTGGTCGATGCGTTGCGGGAAAAACTGCGTAATGCCGGATTCCATTTTGATACCAAGCCCTTCGTGCCTCACATTACTCTGCTGCGTAAGGCCGATTGCAGGAAAAACCCGCTCCCGGTAGGGGAAGTAGAGTGGCGTGCCGAAGACTTTGTTCTGGTCAGGTCGGTGCCGGGCGAGGGCGGGGCGGCCTACGAGGTGCTAGGCCGCTGGCCGTTATTATAAGAGCCCGCTGGCCGTTATTATCCGGGATTATCCATTAGCGCCAGAACCACTGTAGGAGCGTCGCCCCCGGCGCGATTTGCGACCGCATTCGCGCCGGGGGCGGCGCTCCTACAGGCACGAGCATTCCAATGAACAATCTGGGATTATAAGAGTTCGCTGGCCATTTTATAGGTAGATGTATTTTTCCAGGTGGCCTGCCAGTTCCTTTGGGGTGGCCTTGGTGTAATCCTTGTCCAGGCTTTCGCTGATCAGGCTACGCACCTGGGTGCTGAACGTGTTGTTGAGCAGGCCGCGGAAGTGGGGTTCGGCGGCCACGATGAGGCGTTGGTACTGGTTGCCGGTGCGGCCATGCTCGATGTGGTGCGCGATTTCACGGGCGAAAATCTCGTGCTCGTGCTGCTTCGGGTCGGTTGCCGGCTGGCGGGCGCCGTGGCCATTGCCGGCGCTTTGCATGTGGCCGGAGCGGTCGGCCACCAGGTCCGAGTTCTTTTTCCTGCTGTCGGGGTGGTCGAAGGCGGCGACCTTTTCCAGCCCCTTGCTGATTCCGGTGTTGGAGTAGAGTTTTGCTTCGCTGGCGTTTGCGACAAGTATCCAGGTGGTAGTCATATTGCCCTCTTTGAGTGGATGAACAAAACCAATTTTAAGCGTACCACCTTATCCCATTGAGTCAAGGCTATGCCTTGATTTTACTCAAGCATGGCTTTCCTTGCGGCCTCGCGGAAGCCTTCCATACTGATATCTGCGGGGTGAAGAATGAGGGCCTCGCTGAACTGGGCATAATGTTTCGCGGTGGATTTGTTGTAGGCGGGGTCGTAGTGTTTTACCAGTAGTTCCCCGACCAGTTCGTCCCAGGCTCGTCCAGTGGAGAGCGCCTGCCATTTCTGGATCACGCCCTTGCCGTGTATCCCGGTCAGGTGATCAAGTTTGTGGCAAAGCGCTTCCGGATTTTCGAGGAAATGGACGTATTCCTCCTTGAGCAGTGCGATGCGTTGTTCCTGTGCCATTTCGACACGGACGCACTGGCCGTGTTGCCACATTTCCTCCAGCAAGGCGTCGGGCGC
>CAYGNO010000256.1:0-2763 GCA_964351305.1 uncultured Sulfuricella sp. | reverse complement strand
CGAAGCGGGTGCTGCGCTGGAGCGGGTAGGGCTGGTGCAGAGGGCTACCCACTATCCGCGCCAGCTCTCGGGCGGCGAGCAACAGCGCGTGGCAATTGCCCGTGCTTTTTCCGTCAACCCGCGCCTGTTGTTGGCCGATGAGCCGACCGGCAACCTCGACAGCGCGACTGGCGCCCGCATCATCGACCTGCTTTTTCGGTTGAACGAGGAACATGGCACCACGCTGATCCTGGTGACCCACGACGAGCATCTGGCGCAACGCTGCCAGCGGCGTTTGCACCTTCAGGCGGGCGTACTGGTTCCTGATCAGGCGTGAATCTAGAACGGCATTAACCGCAGAGGACGCGGAGGACGCAGAGGAAAAACAATGCATTATCAATTTACACTGAACATTGAATTTTCATTCTGGTGAGCGTGCAATGCAGCCTAAGCTTTTGAATTCCTCCGCGTCCTCCGCGTCCTCTGCGGTTCAATCTTTTTTTTCAAGATGAATAGTTTTGCCCTTTCTCTGCGTATGCTGCGCCGCGAGTGGCGTGCCGGGGAACTGCGCGTGCTGGCTGCTGCATTGGTGATTGCAGTGGCCAGCGTCACTTCGGTCGGTTTTTTTACCGACCGCGTCGGACGTGCACTGGCGCAGCAGGCGAATATGCTGTTAGGTGCCGATCTGGCGCTGATCTCGGACCATCCGCCGGATACCGGTTTTGAGCGCGAGGCGCTGCGGCGTGGTCTGCGGACGGCTCACACCCTGAGTTTTCCCAGCATGGTGCTGCATGGGGAGCGCGCACAACTGGCGGAAATAAAGGCGGTCAGCCGCAGCTATCCGCTACGCGGGCAACTGCGGGTGGCGCAACAGCCCTACGCCCCGGATCGCGCCAGCAGCGAGATTCCGGATGCGGGCACGGCATGGCTGGACGAACGCCTGTTCAACCAGCTGGATGCGGGTGCCGGCGCAGGCCTGGAAGTAGGGACAAGGCATCTGGCCGTGTCTGCCGTTCTGACCCAGGAGCCGGATCGTGCCGGCGTCCTGTTTAATCTTGCGCCGCGTCTGCTGATGAATATTCAGGATATCCCGGCGACCGGGCTGATCCAGGAAGGCAGCCGCATCAGCTATCGTCTGCTGGTCGCGGGAGAGGTCGGCACGGTTGAGCTTTTCCGCGCCTGGGCTGCGGCACGGCTGAAGCGTGGCGAGCGTCTGGAAGGCGTATCGGACGCTCGCCCGGAAATCCGCGCGGCGCTGGCGCGGGCAGAGAGTTTCCTCGGCCTGGCTGCGCTCACCAGCATTATTCTGGCAGCGGTGGCGGTGGTCATGGCGACACGCAGATTCATGGCCCGCCATCTCGACAACTGCGCCGTGCTGCGCTGCCTGGGCGCCCGGCAGCGGCTGATTTTCCGTCTTTACCTGACCCAGTTTCTCGTGCTCGGCATGCTGGCCAGCCTGATCGGCTGTCTGCTTGGTTATATCGGGCAGATGGTGCTGGCACAGCGGTTGGGAAGCATGGTTGCTGTAGAGCTTCCCTTGCCATCTATGCTGCCGGCCGTACAGGGAATTCTGACCGGCATGGTGACGCTGTTGGGGTTTTCTCTGCCTTTTCTGCAACAGTTGAAGCATGTTCCCGCTCTGCGCGTGCTGCGCCGCGAGCTCGGCACTCCCGGACGCTTCGGCTTGCTCGGTTTTGCCCTGGGGCTTGCCGGTATTGCTGGGCTGGTGCTGTGGCAGGCGGGGGATGCCAAGCTGGGCGGCTATGTTCTGGCAGGCTTGGGCGCGGCCATCTTGGTAGCCGCACTGCTGGCGCTGCTGCTGATCCGTGTATTGTCCGGGATGCGTCGCCAGGCTGCCGCATCATGGCGTTACGGGCTGGCCAACATTGCACGGCGGGCGGGCGGAAGCGTGGCGCAGGTGAGCGCTTTCAGCTTGGGCATGCTGATGTTGCTGCTGCTGACCGTGGTGCGCGGCGATCTGATGCAAAGCTGGCAATCCACTCTGCCTGCCGAGGCGCCCAACCGTTTCGTGATCAACATTCAACCCGATCAGGTTCAGTCGCTGCGGGGGTTTTTTCATGACCGCCACATCCCTGCGCCGGCACTTTATCCGATGGTGCGCGGTCGGTTGCTGGCGATCAACGGCAAGTCGGTAGCTACCGTGGAATATCCCGATCAGCGCGCGCAACGGCTGCTTGAGCGGGAATTCAACCTTTCCTGGTCGGATCGTTTGCCGGATGAAAATCAGCTGGTCGCCGGAAAATGGTGGATACCGAGTGGGCATGACAGTGCTCAACTATCGGTCGAGGAGGGTATCGCCAGCACACTCGGCATCAAGCTGGGCGATGAGTTGACCTACAGTGTCGGCGGCGCGACTTTCAGCGCGCGGGTGGCGAGTCTGCGCAAGGTCGGCTGGGATTCGTTTCGCGTCAATTTCTTCGTGATCGCCTCACCCGGCGCGCTGGAGAAATTTCCCGCCAGCTATATCACCAGCTTCCATTTGCCCGATGCGCAGGGCGGCCTGCTCGACGAAATGGTCAAGGCGTTTCCAAATCTGACGGTGATCGACGTGGCCGCGGTAATGAATGAAGTGCGCACCATCATGGATCGGGTCGCCGGCGCGGTCGAGTTCGTTTTCCTGTTTACCTGGCTGATGGGCTTCACGGTACTGTATGCCGCGATTGCCGCCACCCGCGACGAGCGGGTTTATGAGACGGCGATATTGCGCACCCTGGGAGCGAGCAGGCGACAGTTGCTAATGGGCCTGTTTTCCGAGTTTGCCGG
>CAYGNO010000255.1:0-2810 GCA_964351305.1 uncultured Sulfuricella sp. | reverse complement strand
GAAAGCGCGTTCCATGGGCCGGAAAGCAGCATGATCAGGGCGAACTGTCCGCCCAATACGGCCATGCGGCTTTCTTCGATATTGCATCCGCTCTCGGCGATCTTGCTCGAAAGCCGATCGACGAGACCGACTTTGTCTTCGCCTGAAGCGGTGATCACCAGATAATTATTTTGAGTGTCTATGGTCATGGGTTGCTGAAATGCAAAGGTTGAATGGGCTCCAGTGTAATGCCCAAAACGATAATGTGCTAGTGAGAACGGGAGCGCATTGGGAGAGCATAAAACCCCCGGCATGCCGGAGTTCTTTAAATGTTTGCCGCAAGCTTTCCTGGTCCGGATATTTGAGGTTCTCTTGCCTTTGGGGTGTGCGCGGCGCCGCACGGTTGTGGAAATAACGTAGGGGGCAGGGCTAGACTAGACAGGACTTGACTGGCGAACAATCGTTCCCTACACTTCAACCCATGCCGAACGATCGTTCTCATCTGGACCAGCTCCAGGACTACTATGCCCAGCATCGGGTCTTGCCTTCCTATGCCACCATGGCCGGGTTGCTCGGACTCAAGTCGAAATCCTCGGTGGCGGCGCTGGTCGCACGCCTGAAGTTGCAGGATTTTCTCGAAGTCACGCCGGACAAGCGGCTTAAGCCGGGCGGCCGGTTCTTCGAACGGCTGCTCGCGGACAGTGTGCGGGCGGGTTTCCCCAGCCCGGCCAACGACACCCGGCACGATATGCTGACCATCGACGAATACCTGGTCGAACGTCCCTCGCAAACCGTGCTGGTGACGGTCAAGGGCGATTCCATGATCGATGCGGGCATTCACCCCGGTGATATTGTCGCGGTGGAGAAGAAGCCGGTCGCGAATGTCGGCGATATCGTCGTCGCCATCGTCGACAACGAATTTACCCTCAAATATCTGGAACGGGAAAAGGGCCGGTTCGTTCTGCGCCCGGCCAACCCGGCTTATCCGATCATCCGCCCGACCGGATCGCTGGAAATTTTCGGCGTGGTGGTCGGCTTGGTCAGGAAATACAAATAAGGGGAGGGGTGAGGGGAAAACTCCACATCCGCGCCGTCACTGCCTTTACGCCTTATCGCCTCACCGCGCACCCGCAAATACCATGCTCGTTTCCGACTGGCCGCACGCCATCGCCCACGTCGACGCCGACTGTTTTTATGCTTCCTGCGAGCTGGCGCGCCGCCCCGGCCTGAGAGGTCGCCCGGTGTGCGTTCTGTCGAGCCAGGATGCCTGCGTGGTGGCCAAGACCTACGATGCCAAGGCGGCCGGGATCAGCACCGGGATGCCGGTGTGGGAGGCGAAGAAACTGCTTCCCGACGCCGAGTACCTCCCCGCCGATTTCGGCTATTACGGCCAGATGTCGGACAAGTTGTTCGCCATCCTCGCCCGCTTTTCGCCGGATATCGAAGCTTGTTCCATCGACGAGGGTTTCATTGACCTGCGCGGCCTGCGCAGCCTGTGGCGCAAGGGCTACGGCGAGATTGCCAATACCATGCGGGAGGCGGTCAGGCGGGAAACCGGCATCACCGTTTCGGTCGGCGTGTCCGTCACCAAGACCCTGGCCAAGATCGCTTCCGAATTCAACAAGCCGGACGGCACGACCATCGTGCCGGGGCGGCGCATCGCCGAATTCCTCGGTCGCGTCAAAGCCCGGGATATTCCCGGTATCGGCGCCAACCGCGAAGCCCTGCTCGGCAAGTTCGGGATCGCCACCGCCCTGCAATTCATCGAGGCCGACGAAGCCTTGGTTCGCAAGCTGATGGGCCGGTCGGGAACCGACCTGCGGAGCGAACTGCGCGGCGAGCCGGTGTTTGCGCTTGAACTTGAACCCCGTTTGCCGAAAAGCATCGCCCGCACCGCCTCTTTGGGGGAGGTCATTGCCAGCCGTGAAACGCTGGCCGCCCACTTGACCCATCACGCCACCCGCGTGGCGACGGAACTGGTGAGAAAGCGCTACCTGGCGGCGAAACTGGCGGTGTTCCTGCGCCTGAAATCATTCGACAGCGCCAGCCTGGAAATCCGGCTCGACTACCCGACTGCCAGTTATTTCGTCCTGTCCAGGGCGGTGCAGGCTGCGCTGGAGCGGCTTTACCAGCCCGGCCAGCGGTACCGCGGCTGCGGCGTGGTCGCGTCGGAGATCCGCTTCGCCGCCAGCGTGACCCCCGATCTGTTCGGCGTCATGGAACAGGATGGCCGGCAGGGCGCGCTGCTGGAAACGATGGACGCGATCAACGGCAAGTACGGCAGCGGCACCGTGCATATGCTGGCCAGCCTGCCGGTAAAAGGGCGTGGTAAAACCCGACGCTTCAGCTATCCTTTATTTGAAGCGGATTGATTCTGAAAACTGCATTTCACCGCAGAGGACGCGGAGGACGCAGAGGAAAAGCAAGGGCTTGGTGCGTTGTAGCAGGTGGCCCACCAAGGGAGTGCGTTATATGTCCTTAAGTTTTTGAATTCCTTCGCGTCCTCCGCGTCCTCCGCGTCCTCTGCGGTTCAACCGCTTTTTTTGGTTTAATCGGCGGGCGAAATGGCTAACGCATACTGGGAACATTTTCCGCACCAGGCCGACATCGGCGTGCGCGGCGTCGGGCCGACTCTGGCGGCAGCCTTCGAGCAGGCGGCGCTGGCGATGACTGCCGTGACGACCGACCCGGCGCTGGTGGCGCCGGGCGAATCCGTGAAAATCGCCTGCGAGGCGCCGGATGACGAACTGCTGCTGGTGGATTGGCTGAACGGACTGATCCTGGAAATGGCGACCCGCCGCATGCTGTTCAGCCGCTACGCGGTGACCCTG
>CAYGNO010000254.1:0-2856 GCA_964351305.1 uncultured Sulfuricella sp. | reverse complement strand
CGCGTCCGCCATCTGGCTGGTCGGAACGGTAGCCGCCCTGTTGCTGAGTTACCGCAACAAAGTACGCGCCGCGATCATCGTCCTCGCTGGCACCAGCCTGATCGCCGCCCAGGTTCTGCTGACCGGTCACGACAGCCTTTCGGCAACGCGCTCGGACCATGCCATCGCCGAGCAGATCAAGCCCCATCTGCGGCCCGGCGCACCTTTCTTCAGCCTGGAAGGCTATGACCAGACACTGACCTTCTATCTCAAGCGCACCGTGACCCTGGTCGCCTTTCAGGACGAGATGGCATTCGGCCTCGCCCAGGAGCCGCACAAATGGCTGCCGACCATCGAGTCCTTCAAACAGGCATGGGTTCAGCAACCCTACGCACTGGCGATCATGCCGCACTCAACCTTTCAACAACTCTCCCAGCAAGGACTGCCGATGCGGGTTATCGCCCGCAGTGTCGACAAGACGGCGGTAAGGACTCCCTAAACACCATGAACCTGCTCAGTTTTTCCCTGATTCTGCTCGGCGTGCTGCTCAATGCCGCCGCCCAGTTGCTGCTCAAGGCAGGCACCAATGCCGTCGGCCACTTCGCCTTCAGCCGTGACAACATCCTGCCGGTGGGCTGGCAGCTCGCCACCGAGCCGCACATCATGGGCGGTCTCACCTGCTACGTGATCAGCGTGATAGTGTGGATCATGGCGCTGTCGCGGGTCGAAGTCAGCATCGCCTATCCGATGCTGTCCATTGGCTACGTGGTGAACGCCCTCGCCGCCCTGTGGCTGTTCGGCGAGGCCGTTTCGGTCACCCGCATGGCCGGTATCGGCATTATAATTATCGGCGTTTATGTCGTTGCGCGCAGCTAGTGTTTAACCCGAAGAAAAAGCTTTTAACCACGAATTTACACGAATAAAACACGAATGTTCACGAATAACCAGTCACTTATAATTTCCGGGCTGATTCACCTGCTAGACAACGCGGTGATTGTTTCTAACTATTCGTGTTTATTCGTGAACATTCGTGCCATTCGTGGTTAACGCCTTTTTTAGCAACTTACCAGGACTCAGTACCTTGGACTATTTACCTTTCACCAAACCCACTCTCGACGAAGCTACCATTCAGGGCGTGGTCGAGGTACTGCGTTCCGGCTGGCTGGCCACCGGCCCCAACGTGCAGGTGCTGGAAAAGGCGCTATCGGACTACTTGGGCGGGCGCACCGTACGTACCCTCACCTCCGCCACCGGCGGACTGGAAGTGGCGTTGCAGGTGTGCGGCATCGGGCCGGGCGACGAGGTGATCACGCCGGCGATGAGCTTCGCCGCCACGCCGAATGTCATCATGCGGGTCGGTGCAAAGCCGGTGTTCGTGGATGTAAACCTTGCCAGCCGCAATATCGATCTCAACCAGGTTGAAGCCGCAATCACGCCGAGGACCAAAGCCATCATGCCGGTGCATTTCGCCGGCCTGCCGGTGGACATGGACGCGCTTTACGACGTGGCCCAGCGCCACAAGCTGCGCGTGATCGAGGACGCCGCCCACGCCATCGGGTCGAGCTGGCAAGGCAAGCGCATCGGCAGTTTCGGCGACATCGTTTCATTCAGTTTTCACCCCAACAAGAACATGACCACCATCGAGGGCGGCGCTCTGTCCTTCGCCGATACCGAAGAGGTGAAGAAATTCGACCTGTTGCGCTTCCACGGCATTTCGCGCGATGCTGATGGCAACATGGATGTCTCCGTCGCCGGCGGCAAATACAATCTGTCCGATGTGGCGGCGCGTGTCGGTGTCGGCCAACTGCCACTTCTCGATGGGTTCAACGCCAAACGCCGCGAACGGGTGGGCCATTATTTCAAATGCTTCGCCACCGACCCGGCCTGCCTGCTGCCTGAGCGCGGTGACGAAAGCCACAGCTGGCACATGTTCGCGCCGCTGCTGCCGCTGGATCGGCTCAACATCAGCCGCAAACAGTTCATCGACGCCATGCACCAGCGCGGCCTGGGTGTCGGCATCCATTACCCGGCGCTACACTTGTTCAGCCTGTACCGTAGCTTGGGATACCAAGAAGGCGACTTCCCCAACGCCGAACGCATCGGTCGCGAAACCGTCACCCTGCCCTTATTCCCGGCAATGGAGCTCGCCGACGTGGAACGGGTATGCGCCGCAGCCAGGGAAATCATCGAGAGCGCCAAAAAATGACCCCTATCGAACTCTCAGTCATCGTCCCGGTATACAACGAGGAACAAGGCCTGCACACCCTGTTCGACCGGCTCTACCCCGCGCTCGACAAGCTCGGCATTGCGTACGAGATCGTCTTCATCAACGACGGCAGCCGCGACAGCTCCGCCGCGATCCTGCGCGGGCAGTTCCAGAAGCGCCCGGACGTCACCCGGGTGGTACTGTTCAACGGCAACTTCGGCCAGCACATGGCGATCATGGCCGGCTTCGAAAACTGCCGCGGCCAGCGCATCGTCACCCTGGACGCCGACCTGCAAAATCCGCCGGAAGAGATCGGCAAGCTGCTCGCCAAGATGGACGAAGGACACGACTACATCGGCAGCATCCGCAAACAGCGCAGCGACAGTTGGTGGCGCCACGTCGCCTCGCGCGCCATGAACCGGCTGCGCGAACGCATCACCCGCATCAAAATAACCGACCAGGGCTGCATGCTGCGCGCCTACAGCCGCGACATCATCGACGCCATCAACTCCTGCCGCGAGGTCAACACCTTCATCCCGGCGCTGGCCTACACCTTCGCCCAGCGCCCCGCCGAAGTGGTGGTTGAGCACGAAGAGCGCGCCGAAGGCGAATCGAAATACTCGCTGTACAGCCTGATCCGCCTCAACTTCGACCTGATGACCGGCTTCTCG
>CAYGNO010000253.1:0-2888 GCA_964351305.1 uncultured Sulfuricella sp. | reverse complement strand
GCCGATTGCTGCTTGAGGTAGGCGTCGAAAGGCATCGCGATGTTGCGCAGGAAAAAGCGTCCGGGTTGGGTGACCGTGACCTTTTCCGGAGACAGGGCAACCAGTCCGTCCGCTTCCATTTCCTTCAGCTCCGCCAGGGCATCGGTGAAATAGCTGTCGAAATCGATCCCCCAGGCACGCCCGAACGATGCCTTGTCGAGCTCCAGATCGCACATGATGCGGGTGATGGCATCGCGCCGCAGCTTGTCCTCATTCGTGACGCGCAAGCCGCGCTCCGTCGGCAGCCGTCCCTCACCAACCAGCCGGTAGTAATCCGACAGCTTTTTCACGTTCTGCACGAACACATCCTCGGTCTGGCTGATGGAGGAAGCGCCGAAAGCATAAATATCGCAGTTCTTGTGGGTGGTGTAGCCCTGGAAGTTGCGGTACAGGGTCTTGCTCTGCTGCGCCCTGACGATTTCGTCGTCGGGTTTGGCGAAATGGTCCATGCCGATGTAGACGTAGCCCGCCGCGCCGAGCTTGTCCAATATCAGCTGCTGTAACGCGAGGCGGGTTTGCAGGCTGGGCAAATCGGATTCGACGATCAGCTTCTGGTGCTTTTTCATCCATGGCACATGGGCGTAATTGAACACCGCCAGCCGGTCCGGCCCCATGTCGATAATCCTGTCCAGCGTTTCGCGATAGGTTTCCACGGTCTGGTGCGGCAGGCCCACCATCAGATCCATGTTGACGCTGTCGAAACCTTCCTCGCGCATCCAGCCGTAGACTTCACGGATCAGGCTTTCCGGCTGCACCCGGTTGACCGCCCGCTGCACGGTATCGTCGAGGTCCTGAACGCCCAGGCTGATGCGGTTGAAACCCGATTCTTTCAGGGCTTTGACATGCTCGCGGGAAAGCTCGCGCGGATCGACCTCGCAGCCTGTTTCCGCATCGGCGGCGATGGTAAAGCGGCTGGCGATATGGGCAAACAGGCGGCGGATGTCGTCAGGATGCAGATAGGTCGGCGTGCCGCCGCCCCAGTGCAACTGGCGCGCCACGCGGGTGGGGTTGGTCAGCGCCGCGACCCGGTCGATCTCCTGGAACAGGGTGTCCAGGTATTCCGTGGCGCGGCCATATTTCTTGGTCGCCACCATGTTGCAGCCGCAGTAGTAGCACAGCGTGTCGCAGAACGGGATGTGCACATACAGCGACAGGTCGCGCCCCTTGTCCTGGGTCTGTTTGATTTCTTCCAGCCATTCCTTCTCGCCGAAGGCCTCGGTGAAATAGGGTGCGGTCGGATAAGAAGTGTAGCGCGGTCCGGCCTTGCTGTATTTTTCCAGTAGAGATGCGGCGAGTTGCATGGTGACGTGCTTTTCAGAATAGGTGAGGCAAGGATTATACTCTGGCTTGGTGGCAGGTGGAAAAATCGGTCGAAAACCCGCATAATCAAGCCAAACACCATCAATCTACGGAGCTCCGCCATGAATCTGCCCAAGGAAATCTTCAAAGCCTACGACATCCGCGGAATTGTCGGCAAAACCCTGACCCCGGAAATCGTCGAGGCCATCGGCCACGCCATCGGCTCGGAAGCCGTAGCGCGCAAGCAGACCGCCATCGTCATCGGTCGCGACGGTCGCCTGTCCGGGCCGGACTTGGCCGCAGCGCTGGCGCGCGGCATCCAGAAAGCCGGCATCGACGTGATCGACCTCGGCATGGTCGCCACCCCGATGACCTACTTCGCCGCCTACCAGCTCAAGACCGACTCCGCGGTGATGGTCACCGGCAGCCACAACCCGCCCGACTACAACGGCCTGAAAATGGTGCTGGGCGGCGACACCCTGTCCGGCGACACGATCCAGGCGCTGCGGATTCGGCTGGAACAGGGCGACCTGATCAACGGCAGCGGCAGAGGTAGCTATGGCACCCACGACATCGCCGACGAATATCTCAACCGCATCACGTCCGACGTGAAGGTGGCGAGAAAGATGAAGATCATCGTCGACTGCGGCAACGGAGTGCCCGGCGCATTCGCACCCAAACTCTACCGCGACATGGGCTGCGAAGTGGAGGAAATGTTCTGCGAAGTGGACGGCAATTTCCCCAACCACCACCCCGACCCCTCGGTGCCGGAAAACCTGCGCGACCTGATCGCCCGCCTCAAGACCAGCGATGCCGAAATCGGCTTCGCCTTCGACGGCGACGGGGATCGGTTAGGCGTGGTCACCAAGGATGGCCGGATCATCTTCCCCGACCGCCAGCTGATGCTGTTCGCGCAGGACGTGCTGTCGCGCAATCCCGGCGCGGAAATCATCTTCGATGTCAAATCCACCCGCAACCTGTTTTCCTGGATCCGCGAACGCGGCGGCAAACCGCTGCTGTGGAAAACCGGCCACTCCTTCATCAAGGCCAAGATGAAGGAAACCGGCGCCCTGCTGGCGGGCGAAATGAGCGGCCACATCTTCTTCAAGGAGCGCTGGTACGGCTTCGACGATGGCCTCTACGCCGGCGCGCGGATGCTCGAATTCCTCAGCAATCAGGCCGACATCAACGCCACCCTGCATGGCCTGCCGGACACCGTGAACACGCCGGAACTCCAGATCAGGATGGAGGAAGGCGCGCACTACGCCCTGATCGACAGGCTGCAAAAAACCGCCAAATTCCCCAACGCCCAGGAAGTCATCACCCTCGATGGCCTGCGCGTGGAATACGCCGACGGCTTCGGCCTGATGCGGCCGTCCAACACCACGCCGGTGATCGTGCTGCGCTTCGAAGCGGATAACGAAGTGGCGCTGAAGCGGATACAGGAAGAATTTCGGGCCGTGTTGCTGGCATCGGCGCCGGATTTGACGTTGCCATTTTGAACAACTGCTAACAACCAGTTAGGCCATAATGAAAGCATTCCTTTTAGG
>CAYGNO010000252.1:0-2890 GCA_964351305.1 uncultured Sulfuricella sp. | reverse complement strand
ACACGGATTAACACAGACAAAACAATGTGTTGCAGACAATCTTCACCTCACCCAAAAGGTGATTGGAATGAGAGTGGTAACTCATTGATAATCTGTGTATATCTGTGTTAATCCGTGGCTGAACTGCTTTTTTCAGGTTCATTCGTGTAATTCGTGGTTAAAAGATTTTGAGGATCAACTAACACTATTTTGAACGGAGTGATGAAATGGCAAGAACAGTGAAATGCGTGAAGCTCGGCCGCGAAGCGGAGGGGCTGGACTTTCCGCCCTATCCCGGCGAACTCGGCAAGCGGATTTGGGAAAATGTTTCCAAGGAAGCCTGGGCGGCATGGCTCAAGCACCAGACCATGCTGATCAACGAAAATCGCCTGAATATGGCCGACCCCGCAGCGCGCAAGTACCTGGCGGAGCAGGTGGAGAACTACTTCTTCGGCTCCGGGGCGGATGCGGTGTCGGGTTTCGTGCCGCCGAAGCATTAGAAGCAGGTAATGAGCAATGGGGGGTGATCGGGGGTTTTCATCCCCCATCCCCCATTGCTGTTCAGTTCACCCGGCTTCAGGATAACCGCTTCCATGACCGCACCTCATGCCCAGGAATACTATCTCAACCGCGAACTTGGCCAGCTTGCCTTTAACCGGCGCGTGCTGGCGCAGGCCGAGGACCATCGCAATCCCCTGCTGGAGCGGCTGAAATTCCTGTGCATCGTCAGCAGCAACCTGGACGAGTTCTTTGAAGTCCGCGTCGCCGGACTGAAGGAGCAGATCGCCCTCCATGCCACCGCGACGGGGCCGGACGGCCTGTCGGCGCGCCAGGTGTTCAAACAGGTGACCGAACAGGCGCACGAGCTGGTGGAGCAGCAATACCGGCTGTTGAACGAGGGGATACTGCCCGAATTGGCGCGCCACGATATCCGCTTTCTGCGCCGCACCCACTGGCACGATGGGCAGGGCGAATGGATCAAGGATTTCTTCTTTCGCGAGCTGATGCCGGTGCTTTCCCCGATCGGCCTCGACCCCGCCCATCCTTTCCCGCGCGTGCTCAACAAGAGCCTGAATTTTGCCGTCGAGCTGGAAGGCAAGGACGCCTTCGGCCGTGCCTCCGGCGCCGCCATCGTGCAGGCGCCGCGCTCATTGCCGCGGGTGATCAAGCTGCCGCCGGAAGTGGCCGGCTGCGAGCACGGCTTCGTCTTTCTTTCCTCGATCATCCACGCCCATGTCGGCGAGCTTTTTACCGGCATGGAGATCAAGGGCTGCTACCAGTTCCGCGTCACCCGCAACTCAAATCTGTTCGTCGACGAGGAAGAGGTCAAAAACCTGCGCGAAGCGCTGCAAGGCGAGCTGCCGCAGCGCAATTTCGGCAATGCCGTGCGCCTGGAGGTGGCGGACAACTGTTCGCCGGAAATGGCCACCTTTCTGCTCGGGCAATTCGGCTTGAGCCAGGAAGACTTTTACCAGGTCAACGGCCCGGTCAACCTGGTGCGGCTGATGCAGATTCCGGACCGGGTCGAGCGGCCCGATCTCAAATATTCTTCCTTCATACCGAGCACCCCGCCGGCGGTGGCGAAGCAGCCCGACATGTTCCAGGCGATCAGAAGCGGCGATATCCTGCTGCATCACCCTTTCCAGTCGTTTGCGCCGGTGGTCGATTTCATCCAGCAGGCGGCTGCCGACCCCAACGTGCTGGCGATCAAGCAGACCATCTACCGCACCGGCACCGATTCCGCGCTGATGGAAGCGCTGATCAAGGCGGTGCATAGCGGCAAGGAGGTCACCGTGGTGGTGGAACTGCTGGCGCGCTTCGATGAGGAGGCCAACATCAACTGGGCGGGACGTCTGGAGGATGCGGGAGCCCACGTGGTGTACGGCGTTGTCGGCTACAAGACCCATGCCAAAATGCTGCTGGTGGTGCGGCGCGAGGAAGACGGCCTGCGCCGCTATACCCACCTCGGCACGGGCAATTACCATCCGCGCACCGCCAAGCTGTACACCGATTTCGGCCTGTTTACCTGCAACAAACAGATCGGCCGCGACGTCAACGACATCTTCATGCAGCTGACCGGCCTGGGCAAGGCCAGCAGCCTGAATCATTTGCTCCAGTCGCCATTCACCCTGCACAGCAAAATGATGGGGTCGGTCCGTGCCGAGGCAGCTCATGCGCGCGCCGGCAAAAAGGCGTTCATCGTTGCCAAAATGAATTCCCTGCTCGAGCCGCAGATCATCAGCGCGCTGTATGACGCGTCCAAAGCCGGGGTCAAGATCGATTTGATCGTGCGCGGGGTGTGCGCCCTGCGACCGGGGATTCCGGGCGTTTCGGAAAACATCCGGGTGCGTTCCGTCATCGGTCGCTTCCTCGAACACTCACGCATTTTTCATTTCTGCAACGGCGGCGCACACGACATCTATCTGTCCAGCGCCGACTGGATGCAGCGCAACTTCTTTCGCCGGGTCGAAGTCTGTTTTCCGGTGCTGGATGCGAAACTGAAGAAGCGCGTCATCAAGGAAGGGCTGGAGCCCTACCTCAAGGACAACTGCCAGGCTTGGGAAATGGACGCGGAGGGCAATTACCGACGCAAACATTTACGCAGCGGCAGCAAAAGCGTCTGTGCCCAGGCGCAGCTCATGCAGGAGCTGGCGCAGCCGCTGAAGGGGTGAAGAGTAATGGGTGAGGGGTGAAATCTGCACTCATTTCCCTTTGCCTCATCACCCGGATCGTCATACTCCTGTCACAATTCAGGCCTAGCATCTTTCGCCTATGACCAAAAAATTGATCCGGACTACAACGCCAGCCGGTTCCGGACCGGCTGAGAACGACAACAACCTGCGCGTCATCCACGAAGCGATCGTCGGCACTTTCGGTCTGCCGCCAGACAAGCTGTTCGTCAGCATCAAGG
>CAYGNO010000251.1:0-2902 GCA_964351305.1 uncultured Sulfuricella sp. | reverse complement strand
GGCTTGTTAAAACAACCCGAATCATAGCAAAATACGGGTCTCGATGAAATGATGCGTAATTTGACCAGCCCTGATGAAATTCCTTTTCGACCTGTTTCCCATCATCCTGTTTTTTGCCGCCTACAAGTTCTATGGCATTTTCACCGCCACTGCGGTAGCCATAGCCGCGACATTTGTCCAGATCGGCTGGGTCTGGTTCCGCCACCGCCAGGTGGACAAGATGCTGTGGATCAGCTTGGCGATCATCACGGTGTTCGGCGGCGCGACACTGCTCCTGCACGATGAAACCTTCATCAAGTGGAAACCGACCGTACTCTACTGGCTGTTCGCCAGCGTGCTGCTGATCAGCCAGATCGCCTTCAGGAAAAACCTGATTAAAGCCATGATGGGAAAGCAGATGGCCCTGCCGGAAAACATCTGGCACAGGCTGAATCTGGGCTGGGCCAGCTTTTTCACCGTGGTTGGATTCATCAACCTGTACGTGGCCTTCAATTTTTCCACCGACATCTGGGTCAACTTCAAGCTGTTCGGCATCCTTGGCCTGATGCTGGTATTCATCCTCGGACAGGGCATGTTGCTGGCAAAATACGTCGTTGAAATTGAAGAAAACAAGGACGCCCAGTGATGCTGTACGCCATTATCGGCGATGACGCGCCGGACAGCCTGGAAAAACGCCTGGCCGTCCGCCCTGCACACCTCGCCCGGCTGGATGTCTTGCAGCAGGATGGGCGACTAACGCTGGCCGGCCCATTCCCCGCTATCGACAGCCCCGACCCCGGCCCGGCTGGCTTCTCCGGCAGCCTGATCGTGGCCGAATTCGAATCTCTGGTAGCCGCGCGCACCTGGGCCGAGGCCGACCCTTACCTCTTGACTGGGGTTTTCGAGCGAGTTACCGTCAAACCATTCAAGAAAGTACTGCCCGCATGAGCACACCTGAAAAAATTCGTGAACGACTCGCCCCGCTTTTCCCGGAGCGCCTGGAAATCGAGGATGAAAGCGCCCGTCATGCCGGCCATGAAGGCGCCAAGGGCGGTGGCGGTCACTACCGTCTGACTATTGTTTCAGCCCAGTTCGCCGACAAATCGCTGATTGCCAGACACCGCATGATCAACGAACTGCTGGGAGAAATGCTGCAAAAAGAGATTCACGCAATCAGCATAAAAGCGTACACTCCCGGTGAGAATTAAATAGACTATAATCAACCTTCTACATTTTTTAACCAAAGGATGTTATTGATGTTTTCATACAAATCCCGAATTCTTGCAGTCTCCATCGGCAGCATGCTCACCCTCGCTTCGTGCAACGCTCAGGATGGCGACAAATCCGCCGCGGCACCTGCTGCCAGCACGGCAGCCATCGCCACGGTAAACGGCGCCCCGATCAGCCAGGCGCGCTTCAACTTCCTGCTCCAGCAAAGCCAGCAGCAGGGCCAGCCGGATTCCCCCGAAGCGCGGAAAAACATTCGTGAAAAGCTGATTATCGAGGAAATCGTTGCCCAGGAAGCGCTCAAGAAAGGCATAGACAAGCTGGCCGACGTGAACACCCAGATCGACCTCGCACGGCAAACCATACTGATCCGCACTTACCTGCAGGATTTCATCAAGAACAATCCCCTCGGCGACGATGTATTGAAAGCCGAATACGACAAAATCAAATCCCAGATGGGCGACAAGGAATACCATGCTCGCCACATCCTGGTGGAAAAGGAAGCCGAAGCAAAAGACATCATCGCCAGGCTGAAAAAAGGCGAGAAATTCGAGAAGCTGGCTGAAAAATCGAAAGACCCGGGCTCCAAGGCCAAGGGTGGCGATCTGGGATGGGCCGCCCCGGCCAATTTCGTGCCGGAATTCAGCGCCGCCATGACCAAGCTGCAGAAAGGCCAGTACACCGCCGAAGCGGTGAAGAGCCAGTTCGGCTGGCACATCATCAAGCTCGAGGACTCGCGCACGATGCAGGCGCCACCCTTCGACGAGGTGAAACAGAACCTGCGCCAGCGCGCGCAGCAACAGCAAATCGACAAAATGATCTCCGATTTGCGCGCCAAGGCCAAGGTTGAAGAAAAGACGGAAGCGGCAGCTGACAAGAAGTAACGCAGCGAACACCCCGCAACAATGAACAAGGGCGCCACTGGCGCCCTTGTTCATTTCAGCATCGGCAGAAAATCACCCCACCCACTTCCTCGCATTGCGGAACATCCGCATCCACAAGACATCCTCACGCCATGCGCCGGGGTGCCTAGAGTTAAGCATCTGCCCTGCGTGGTCAGGCGGCAATTTTTTCCGCTTGTGTCGGATGACCACGCTTGCTGGCGTTCAATACCTCAACGCCGACGACGTTCCCGCTCTCGTCAAAATCCAGAATGATGCCAGGCTGGACCTCCTCGGATTCGAGCACCTTGGATTCTGCCAAGCGCAGATACAGCGCGTCTACTTCTGGGTCGTAATCGAATCTCATAGGGTTCCTTTCTGAGTCCTGTCGAAGTAGACCGTCACCACATGGGGCGGATTCTTCGCCTGATTATAGATGACGCGCAAAATTCGGTTTCCATGCGCAGGAATAACGGCAAGAACATGAATCAGCGCCGGGTCTTCGCGATCCTTCTCGACCCGCCCCGGAGCATCCAATGCCAAGGATATCCAGTCGCGAGAAATCTCGCGTTCCCGGATCACGTCTTCGGCATGTTTGCTCGTAGTGAATTCCATTTGCGTAGTTTATCAGTATGGCGTCAGTATTTGCAGCAATCACCCCACCCACTTCCTCGCATTGCGGAACATCCGCATCCACGGCCCGTCCTCGGTCCATTCTGCGGGATGCCAGGAATGCTGCACGGAGCGGAAGACTCGCTCGGGGTGCGGCATCATGATGGTGAAACGCCCGTCCGGCGTGGTCAGGCCGGTGATGC
>CAYGNO010000250.1:0-2913 GCA_964351305.1 uncultured Sulfuricella sp. | reverse complement strand
GCGCTGGAACTGAAACCGGATCAATACCGGATCAGCTTCCAGTCGCGCTTCGGCCATGCCGAATGGCTCAAGCCCTACACCGCAGCAACCCTGGAAGAACTCGGCAAGCAGGGCGTCAAGCGGGTGGATGTCATCTGCCCGGGCTTCGTCGGCGACTGCCTCGAAACCCTGGAGGAGATTGCGCTGGAAGGCAAAGCCTCCTTCCTCGGCGCCGGAGGCAGGGAGTTCAATTACATTCCCTGCCTGAATGAACGCGATGACTGGATTCGCGCCCTGAGTCATATCGTCTCCGAAAACCTGCAAGGCTGGATAGCGACGGAAGGGAAAGAAGCCTGCGCCGCTTCCCGCAACCGCGCACTGGCGATGGGTGCAAAAGACTAAAAACCTCCACTTTTCAATATCAAACAGCTCTCTCCTCAAGTTGTTTGAAAACCATCCGGCGTATCTCACTAACGCACTGAAATTTTTATAAAAAACTAAATATTTTCAGTACACGCACCATAAAGTTCCGCTCCAAACCGCCGATAAATTCACTAAGTTTCCCCCTTCGGCACGGAACAAATCATGAAGATCGAAAATTCGAACATCCTGCTAAGCAGCCAGCATAGCTCCATCGACGAGCACACGGTCAAGGAGTCGCTCAGAATGTGGGTCGGCAACCAGCGGCCTGATTTCGAGGGGCGCTCACGCCAGCAACAAAATCCGGCCCCGGCTGCCGACAGCGTCCGGCTTTCGGCGGAAGCCCTGGCTGCCGCCCAGGCAGATTCATCCAAACAAACGGCGGCAATTGACCCGGAAAAGGAACTGGAGAAAGACCCCCGCTATCTGTTGATCAAACTGATGGTCGAGGCGCTCACCGGAACCAGAATCAAACTGATAAGAATGGAGGGTGTCCAGCCGGCCCAATCCGTTCAGGACATCCCCGACCCGAACAAGACCACAGCACCGGAGCAGCCGAAACCGGCGGGTTACGGCGTCGAGTACGATCGCCACGAAGTCCATTACGAAGCCGAACAGACCTCTTTCTCCGCCGAGGGAGTGATCAAGACCACAGATGGGCAGGAAATCAGCTTCAAGCTGGAGCTGTCCATGAGCCGGGAACACTACGAGGAAACCAACGTCAGCCTGCGCCTGGGGGATGCCGTGAAGAAAGACCCGCTGGTGATCAATTTCGGCGGCGCCGCAGCGCAACTCACCGACACAAAATTCGGCTTCGACCTGGACGCGGATGGCAAAATCGACCAGATTTCCTTTGTCGCCGCGGGCAGCGGCTTTCTGGCGCTGGACAAGAATGCGGACGGCAAGATCAACAATGGCAGCGAGCTGTTCGGCCCCGCCACGGGCAACGGTTTTTCCGAGCTGGCCGCCTACGACCAGGACAAAAACGGCTGGATCGACGAGAACGATGCCGTTTACTCGCAGCTCAAGGTCTGGACCAGGGACGGCAGCGGCAACGACACCCTGAGTACGCTAGCGCAGAAAAAGGTCGGCGCGATCTACCTCGGCAACGTCAGTACGCCATTCGACATCAAGAACGGCCAGAATCAGCTCGACGGCCAAATCAAATCATCCGGCGTCTACCTCAATGAAAACGGCGGCGCCGGCACGATACAACAGATCGACCTGGCCGTTTAGCCACCCATCACCCATAACTCCTTCCCTGTATTCCATGGCAACTACGGACTCGACGATACCGTAGCGCGACAATTTTGATCGCCTTGCTCTTGAAAAAAATGTCCCTACCCCCATTAAGGGTTGCATTGCCATCAGGAGGACGTTATGCAATCCGAAGATCGAAAGAACAAAGTCGAGCAGGAAGAGTTTCTAGAAAGTCTCGGCGAAGCTTCAGCCGTGACCGCAGCCTTCCAGGCGGGTGTCGAAGGCGAAGCGTCCGAAGTCATGCCCAGCCTGGAAGCAATGCTCAAGCAGGCCGAACTCAACGCGCAGGAACACCATGATGCCTGGCTGCGCGCCAAGGCCGATGCGGATAACATCCGCAAGCGCACCCAGGTGGAAATCGCCAACGCCCACAAATTTGCCGTCGAGGGATTCTCGTCCGAGCTGCTGGCCGTCAAGGACAGCCTGGAAGCCGCCATCAAGGTGGAAACCGCCGATCTGGCCAGCATGAAAAGCGGCGTCGAACTGACCCTCAAACAACTCGTCTCCGTGTTCGAAAAATTCAATCTGAGTGAAATTCATCCGATGGGCGAAAAATTCGATCCCCACAAGCACCAGGCAATCAGTATGGTGGAAGCCGACGCTGCTCCCAATACGGTCGTCAGCGTCCTGCAAAAGGGTTATCTGCTGCACGACCGGGTGCTGCGCCCGGCGCTGGTGATGGTGGCCAAGACCAAAGAGTCTTGAAATAGCCACTAGCATCCCCATCTGGGAAACAAGGTTAATTCTTAATCATTCGTTACGAAGGAAGAAACATGGGAAAAATCATTGGTATTGACTTGGGCACCACCAACTCTTGCGTGGCGGTGATGGAAAACGGCCAGTCCAAGGTCATCGAAAACTCCGAAGGCGCGCGCACCACGCCGTCCATCGTCGCTTACGCTGAGGACGGCGAAATCCTGTGCGGCGCGCCGGCCAAGCGCCAGGCCGTTACCAACCCGAAAAACACCCTCTACGCGGTAAAACGCCTGATCGGCCGCCGTTTCGAGGAAAAAGAAGTGCAGAAGGACATCGACCTGATGCCCTACACAATTCTCAAGGCCGACAACGGCGACGCCTGGGTCCAGGCGCGCGACAAGAAAATGGCGCCGCCGCAGGTTTCCGCCGAAGTGCTGCGCAAGATGAAGAAGACCGCCGAAGACTACCTCGGCGAGGAAGTCACCGAAGCCGTGATCACCGTACCGGCCTACTTCAACGACAGCCAGCGCCAGGCCACCAAGGACGCCGGCCGCATCG
>CAYGNO010000249.1:0-2932 GCA_964351305.1 uncultured Sulfuricella sp. | reverse complement strand
GGCGCACCGTGGACTTCAAGAACACCGTGATCGTGATGACCTCCAACCTCGGCTCGCAGATGATCCAGCAGATGAGCGGCGACGATTACCAAGTGATCAAGCTGGCGGTGATGGGCGAAGTCAAATCCTACTTCCGCCCCGAGTTCGTCAATCGCATCGACGAGATCGTGGTGTTCCACGCACTCGACGAGAAGAACATCGCCGCCATCGCGAAAATCCAGCTCGGCTACCTGGAGAAGCGGCTGGGCAAGCTGGAGATGAAGATAGCGGTCTCCGACGCGGCGCTGGCGGAACTCGCCAAGGCCGGCTTCGACCCGGTGTTCGGCGCGCGGCCCTTGAAGCGGGCGATCCAGGAACACATCGAGAACCCGCTGGCCAAGGCCATCCTGGAAGGCCGGTTCGCGGCGAAGGATACCGTGCGCGTCGCGGCGCAAGGAGGCAAGCTGAGCTTCGAGAAGGCTTGATCGTCACGCCCGCAGCCAGGAAAAGCCGGTATGCACTGCCGGCTTTTTTGCGCGGATGCTGGTGCGTATTCTCGGGGTTGAATGCGGCTGCGGCGCTAGTTCCGCTGCTGCCGTGGAAGCCAACCCGCTGCGCGAGTCCGCCCATGCGCTACAATCGCCGGATTCGAAAGGAGTGACGCATGGATGAGCTCAGGACACTCGAAGCGATGGGCCTCACGCTGCCTACCCCGGCCTATCTGATCGGCGCGATACTCTTCAGCATCCTTGGATTTGCCGCTTATCGGCATGGCAAAAAAACCTCCGTCAATACCACCAAATGGATGGGCATCGCCTTGATGCTCTATCCCTATGCAATTCACGAAACCTGGCTGCTCTACGCTGTCGGCGCGTGTTTGTGCATCGGCCTGTATGTTTTTCGCCGTTAAGACAGCAAACGTCCATGGCTGACCAGAACTGGCTATAGGCGCCAGCCATGGTCTGACTGCTCCAGTACGCTGGGCGACGCTTTCCAGCGGCGGATTCGGCCGCACCAAGATGCACTCTCCATGCCGATCCGGTGCTGGCGCGCCGCCAAAAACCTTTATAACTAAATGGTTTTCATGGCACAATTCCCTTCGTCAATATCCATGCCAGCCGATAGACGCAGTTTGCTTGTGGAGGGCGTTGTGGCTGCGCGTATAGCGGTGAAGGCTGAACGATGCACTTGATTTCGGATGAACATGCCGGCAATCCATCGCGCAATATCTGGCTGGTGGCGCTTTCGCTCATTGTCGCGACCGCAAGCGTCATATTGATCAACGGCTGGCATTCATACCATTTGGCCGAAGCCGATGCCCGGGCGCGAATGACCTCCAAGGCAAAGCTGGTGGAAACGCAGATCGCCAGCCTGGTGCGGAATATCGATTTCACGCTCGACCAGGTCATTCTCGAATCGTCCGGCGAGACGCGCTGCAACCAGCAACTGATAGAGCGGCTGGGACGGTTCCATCCAGAATTCCGCGCCATCACAATCATCGACAGGGCGGGCATCAACCACTGTTCAAGCCTGCCGGAACTGATAGGGCTGGATCGATCCGTCGAAGACTATGTCAGGAGGGTGCTGGCCGCGCCCGTGCCCGACACCCTGACCATAGAAAAACCCTTCGTGTCAAAACTTTCCGGGGTGCCGATATTGGTCATGCAAAAGGCCGCGGTCAACCCGGCGGGACGCCTTCGCTTCATTGCGCAAGTCAGCATCGATCTGCGCTACCTGGACAGGCTGCTGGCGCCGTTGCGCGAAAATAATCAGGTGGTGGTTCTGCTCCACGAAAGCGGCCAGATCGTCTCGCATCAGCCGGAACCCGACAAGTTCCGGTTGATGGATGTTTCCGGGAAGTCCGCTGTCTTTGACGAACACCGGCGGGAAGGCGCATCGCTCACCGAACACCAAATCTGCAATGCGACGGATGGCGTCGATCGGCTCAGTTCGATGATGGATGTGGTTCCGGAAAGGGTTGTACTGGCGCCCGGCGGCAAGATTCTGGTCGGAGTGGGCGAGGCGGCTTCCGATGTATTTGCCGAATGGTACCGCCAGGCAACGGTGCGCGCCCTTGCATGGCTGATGCTTGTGGCGGCCATTTTGGTGCTAACCCGCAAGGTGGTGAAAGGCAGGCGGCGACTGCTGGAGCAAGTCGTGCACCAACGGCGCACGATGGAAGAATTGATGGGAGTGAGCGACCAGCTTTCCCAGCATCGGGATGCGCTTGAGCAGCACGTCATCGTCAGCATTGCTGACCTCCGAGGCGGGATTGTGTATGCCAACAGCAAGTTCAGCGAGGTTAGCGGCTATTCAAACAAGGAACTGCTGGGCAACAATCACCGCATCCTCAAATCGAACACGCATCCGCCCGAATTCTACCGCGACATGTGGCAAACCATCGCCGCCGGCAATACATGGCATGGCTTGGTCTGTAACCGCGCCAAGGACGGGCACCTCTACTGGGTGGACTCGACCATCGTCCCGATGAGGGACGGCAAGGGGCGCATCGACAACTATTATTCGTTTAGAACCGACGTGAGCGCGTTTGTTCTGGCACAGAAAACCATCATGGATTCGGAACGCGAACTGCGGCTGGCGAAGGAGGAAGCGGAACAGGCGCGCGATCAGGCCGCCATCGCCAACCGGCAGAAATCCCTGTTCCTGGCCAACATGAGCCACGAGATCCGCACGCCGATGAACGGGGTATTGGGGATGCTGGAAGTGCTGCATCAGACGAGCCTGCGGGGGGAGCAAGTGGAGATGGTGGAGACGGTCCGGGAATCGGCGTTCTCGCTGCTGGACATCATCGAGGACATCCTGGACTTTTCCAAGATCGAAGCGGGCAAGCTGGAGCTTGAGCGGGTGCCGGTATCGATCGCGGAAGTGGTGGAAAAAGCCTGCGCGATGCTCGATCCGCTGGCGGTCAAGAAGCGGGTATTCCTGACGCTGT
>CAYGNO010000248.1:0-2943 GCA_964351305.1 uncultured Sulfuricella sp. | reverse complement strand
TGACCAACGCCACCCTGCCCTACGTGCTGGCCCTTGCCGGCAAGGGATGGAAGGAGGCGTTGAAAGCGGATGCCGGGCTGCGCAAGGGGCTCAACCTCCACCTTGGCCGGGTCACCCATGCCGGCCTGGCCGCCGACCTTGGCCATGCTTGCATAAGCCCTGACGCAGCCTTGGGGTAAAGCCCCGCCACCCGGGCAACATTGCCGACAACAATTTTTATTGCATGAATTGATAAAAGTACTATCTTATACAAGAGTTATATATCTTGAAGTCCAATCTTTGTGCGAGTTGCAAGTAGGGGATTTAATGGCTGATAATCCCGGCATAGCGAACATTGAGGCGGCCTGACGACGTATGGAACATTACCTCTTGATAATGCTCGGCACGGTGCTGGTCAACAACATCGTGCTGGTCAAAATGCTTGGACTATGCCCCTTCATGGGTGTCTCCAAGAAGCTGAGCGCCGCCGTTGGCATGGGCGCGGCGACCGCATTCGTCCTCACCCTGGCCTCCGGCCTCAGCTACCTGGTGGATCACCACCTTCTGATCCCCAACGACCTCGGCTACCTGCGCACCCTGTCCTTCATCGTAGTGATCGCGGCCATCGTCCAGTTCACCGAAATGTTCATCCGCAAATCCAGCCCGGTGCTGTACCAGGTGCTGGGCATCTACTTGCCATTGATCACCACTAACTGCGCCGTGCTCGGCATTCCCTTGCTCAACGTGCAGGAAAATCACAACTTCATCGAATCCCTGGTTTATGGCTTCGGCGCCGCTATCGGCTTCGCTCTCGTGTTATCCCTGTTTGCCGCCATGCGCGAGCGACTGGAAGGCGCCGCCATCCCGGCACCGTTCCGGGGCTCGGCCATCGCGATGGTTACCGCCGGACTGCTGAGCCTGGCATTCATGGGCTTTGCCGGACTGGTGAAGTAATGGTATTTAAAATACCTCGCTCCCCAAGTGCCCCCCTCTCCCCAACCCTCTCCCGTCTCGCCAGTGCGAGCAGCTTTGCTGCCGCTCTCGGCGGGGACACTCCTTGCGGGTGCCGGGAGAGGGGGCGAACGAGAAGAGCGCTTGTTTTGATCGGCGCTTGTTTTGATTAGCGCCATATTAGTCATGATTCTCCTCGGCGTCGTTCTGGGCGCCGTGCTGGGTTACGCCTCGATCAAGTTCAAGGTCAAGGGCAACCCCCTGGTCGAAAAAGTCGAGGCCACCCTGCCGCAGACGCAGTGCGGACAATGCGGTTTTGCCGGCTGCCGCCCTTATGCCGAAGCGGTTGCCTCAGGCCAGGCTGAGCCCAACCTGTGCGTTCCCGGCGGCAATAATGTGGCAAAAAACCTGGCCGAACTGCTCGGCGTCGAATTCAAGCCGGTTGGCGGTGACGAGGGCGTCGGCTCCAAACCCAAGATGGTCGCCTTCATCGATGAAAGCACCTGCATCGGCTGCACCGCCTGCATCAAGGTCTGCCCGGTAGACGCCATAGTCGGCGCAACCAAGCTGATGCACACCATCCTGGCCGACCCTTGCACCGGCTGCGAACTGTGTGTGCCGGTCTGCCCGGTGGACTGCATCACGATGATTCCTGTGGAGGAAAACGTCGCCACCTGGAAATGGCAGTACCCGGTCTTTGAATTGAAGAAAGCGGCTTAATGCTCCACAAATTCCACGGCGGCGTACATCCGCCCGAGCACAAAACAGAATCGAGCCGCCTGCCGATCGCCGCCGCGCCGCTGCCGCCGCGCCTGATCGTGCCTCTGCGCCAGCACATCGGCAACCCGGCCACGCCTATCGTCAAAGTCGGCGATCACGTACTGAAAGGGCAGATGATCGCCGCCGCCGACGGTTTCATCTCGGCTGCCGTTCATGCGCCGACTTCAGGCACTGTCAGCGCCATAGAAATTCATGCCGTGCCCCATCCTTCCTCCCTGCCGGACCTGTGCATCACCATCGAGGCAGATGGCGAGGATCGGTGGACAGAGCGCAAGCCGCTGGATTACATGACGGCCGACCCCGATGCGGTGCGCGCCCTGCTGCGCGATGCCGGCATCGTCGGCCTGGGCGGCGCGGTGTTTCCCACCTGGGTCAAGCTCAGCCCCAGCCAGCAGAAGATCAAGACCCTGATCCTGAACGGTGCCGAGTGCGAACCCTGGATCACCTCCGACGACCTGCTGATGCGGGAGCGCGCCGCCGAAATCGTGGCGGGCATCAAGATCATGGCGCACCTGATGCAGCCGGAAGAAGTCCTGATCGGGATCGAGGACAACAAACCCGAGGCCATCGCGGCGATGCACGCCGCTTCCCAGGGCACGGGCTTTGAAGTGGTCACGGTGCCCGTCCTTTACCCCAGCGGCGGCGAGAAACAGTTGATCAAGATGCTGACGGGCAAGGAAGTGCCGAGCGGCCAGCGCACGGTCAATATCGGCGTTTTGTGCTCCAACACCGGTACTGCCTATACCATCCACCGCGCCGTCGACCACGGCGAACCGGTGATATCGCGCATTGTCACGGTCACCGGCAATGTCGCCAAAGCGCAGAATTTCGAGGCGTTGCTCGGCACCCCGCTCGGCGAACTAGTTCAACTCGCGGGTGGCGCCAGGCCCGACACCAGCCACTACCTCATCGGCGGGCCGATGATGGGCTTCGGCCTGAACAATCTCGATGCCCCTCTGACCAAGGCAACCAACTGCCTGATCGCCGTTTCGCCCGCGCTGTTCCCACCCAAACCGGCGGCCATGCCATGCATCCGCTGCATCCAGTGCGCCCAAGCCTGCCCATGCAACCTCCAGCCACAGGAACTCTTCTGGTTTTCGCAAAGCAAGAATTTCGACAAGGCGCGCGCCTACAACCTGTTCGACTGCATCGAATGCGGCTGCTGCGATTATGTCTGCCCCAGCCATATCCCGCTGGTCTCCTATTTCCGCTTTGCCAAGAGCGAAATTGCCA
>CAYGNO010000247.1:0-2981 GCA_964351305.1 uncultured Sulfuricella sp. | reverse complement strand
GAGCGACTGGATGATGGCTTTCGGGCGCAGGTCGAAGTGGGCTTCGATCAGCTTGACGATTTTCTCGTCGGCGATCTTGCCGGTGCCGAAGGTATTGACCATCATGCTGACCGGCTTGGCGACGCCGATGGCGTAGGCGATTTGCACTTCGCATTTCGATGCCAGGCCGGCGGCAACGATGTTCTTCGCCACATAGCGACCGGCGTAGGCGGCGGAACGGTCGACCTTGGACGGGTCCTTGCCGGAGAAGGCGCCGCCGCCGTGATGCGCGGCACCGCCGTAGGTGTCGACGATGATTTTACGGCCAGTCAGGCCGCAGTCGCCCATCGGGCCGCCAACCACAAAGCGGCCGGTGGGATTGATCAGGTAACGGATGTCGCCGGCGCGCATGCTTTCCGGGATGATCGGTTTGACGATTTCCTCGATCACCGCTTCGGACAGTTCGGCGTGGGAAATGTCGGGGTGGTGCTGAGTGGAGATGACCACGGTATCGACATGCACTGGTTTGCCTTCCACATAGCGGATGGTCACCTGGGACTTGGCGTCGGGGCGCAGCCAGGGCAGGCGACCGTCCTTGCGCAGTTCGGCCTGGCGCTGCATCAGGCGATGCGCGTAATGGATCGGCATCGGCATCAGTTGCGGGGTTTCGTCGCAGGCGTAGCCGAACATCAGGCCCTGGTCGCCGGCGCCCTGGTCCATCTCTTCTTCCGGGGAGCGGTTCACGCCCTGGGCGATGTCGGGCGACTGCCTGTTGATCGCGGTGAGCACGGCGCAGGTGTAGTAGTCGAAGCCGATTTCCGAGCTGTTGTAGCCGATGCGCTTGACCGCTTCGCGCGCGACGTCGATGTAGTTGACGGTCGCATGGGTGGTGATTTCGCCGGAAATAACGACCAGTCCGGTGCTGACCAGCGTTTCGCAGGCTACCCGTGCTTTGGGGTCATGCGCTAGAATGGCGTCGAGGACGGAATCGGAGATCTGGTCGGCGACTTTGTCGGGATGGCCTTCGGAAACGGATTCGGAAGTAAAGAGGTGTTCGTGTAACATTTCTGCTCCTGGATTAGGTGGTTCCCCGTAATTCGCTGGCGAGGCCGGCTCTGGGGTAAGAAGCAGACGACGCTTTAGCCGTATTTATATCCCGCCCGCAAGTTGTCTTTAACACGGCGGCACAGTAATTCTATATTTTTATAAGGCTTTTAGTCAAACCTCGCCCATGATGGCCTACCTGCTTCGAGTCCTTGCTTACCTGCCGCTTTGGCTGTTGCACTTTCTGGGTGCGGCAGCAGGCTGGGCGACCTATCTGGGTTCCCGGCGCTATGCCGCGAGGATGCGGGAAAATCTGACAGCCAGTGGGGTGTGCGTGACGGGCCGATGCGGCAGGCTGCTGCGCCGGGCGGTGGCCGAAGCGGGCAAGAGCGTGCTGGAACTGCCCGCCGTCTGGCTGCGCCCGGAGCAGCGGGCATTGCAGTTATTGAAGAAGTGCCATGGCTGGGAGCATGTCGAGGCTGCGCTTCTGCGCGGCAAGGGCCTGATTTTTCTGACGCCGCACATGGGGTGCTTCGAGATCACCAGCCTGTATTACGCCGCCCGCCATCCGATCACCGTGCTCTACCGCCCGCCCAAACTGAAGTGGCTGCAGCCCCTGATCGATGCCGGGCGTGTCCGTGGCCAGGTGACGCTGGCGCCAACCGACCTGGGCGGGGTGCGGGCGCTGTTCAAGGCTCTGCGGCGCGGCGAGGCAATCGGCATCCTGCCCGACCAGGTGCCAGGCCAGGGCGAGGGGGTGTGGGCGGATTTTTTCGGTCGCCCCGCCTACACCATGACCCTGGTCGGCCGTCTGGTTCATTCCACCGATGCGGCAGTGGTGCTCGCCGCCGCTTTCCGCCTGCCGCACGGCAAAGGGTTCGATCTGTGGCTGGAACCTCTGCCCGAGGGGATGCCGGAGGAGCCCGTGGCTGCGGCCAGCTTCGTCAACGCGGCGATCGAAAGCCTGGTGCGGCGGAGACCGGAGCAGTACCTGTGGAGCTATAACCGGTACAAGACCCCGAAAGGAGTGAAGAGTGAGGAGTGAGGAGCGTAGGGTGGGCACGTTTTTGTGCCCACGCGAAGGGTTGCCGTCGACCGCGTGGGCACAAAAAACGTGCCCGCCCTACCTATCTGATTTGCAATGGCTCGCTTAGGCATCTTCATCATCTGGCTGCTGCATTTTCTGCCGCTAGCCGTGCTTGCACGTTTCGGCGAGGGCTTCGGCTTGCTGCTCTATGCGTTCGGGCGCGAGCGGCGGCGGGTGGCGCGCATCAACCTGCGGCTGTGCTTTCCGGAGATGGACGATGCGGAAAGGGAACGGCTGGTGCGGCGCCATTTTTGCGCCTTCGGCCGGAGCGTGCTGGAGCGCGGCATCCTGTGGTGGTCTTCGAAGTCGCGCATCCAGAAGTTGATCCATATCGAAGGGCTGGAACACTGGCAGGCGGTGGCCGACAAGCCGGTAATCTGGCTCGCCCCCCACTTTGTCGGACTGGACATGGGCGGAGTCAGGCTGACCACGGACTACCCCCTGGTTTCGATGTACAGCCGGCAGAAAAACCCGCTGTTCGACGCCCTGCTGCTGCACTCCCGCACCCGATTCGGCAATTCGCCGATGGCATCGCGCCAGGACGGGCTCATGCCGGTGGTGCGGGCAATGCGCAAGGGCTTGCCGTTCTATTACCTGCCGGACATGGATTTCGGCGCGCGCGACGCGGTGTTCGTGCCGTTTTTCGGCGTTCCCGCCGCCACCATCACCGGCCTGCCGCGCCTGGCGAAAATCACCGGCGCCGCCGTGGTGCCCTGCGTCACCCGCCAGCTTCCCGGCGGCGCAGGCTATGTGCTGAAATTTTATCCCGCCTGGGAGCCTTTCCCGTGCGAGGATGTCGAAAGCGATACCCGGCGCATGAACGCCTTTATCGAGGAGCGAGTGAGGGAAATGCCGGAGCAGTATTTCTGGT
>CAYGNO010000246.1:0-2999 GCA_964351305.1 uncultured Sulfuricella sp. | reverse complement strand
ACCTAATGAAGCGGCGCTTCGTACTGCCGAAGCGAGGTGCGCATTCTACAGAGTTCCCGGAAAACTGCAACAACTCTAAAACTGGTTGCGGGGGCAGGATTTGAACCTACGACCTTCGGGTTATGAGCCCGACGAGCTGCCAGACTGCTCCACCCCGCGCCGAGAGATGAGACTATAGCAAAACACGTGAAACAGAGTCAAGCATTTTGTGAATGCGCACATAAAACAAATGCGCCGGAACAACCCAACCCATTGATGAATAAATACAACAAACCATGCCCGACAAACCCTCATGGAATCGATTTTTAAGACCCATCCCACTTTATTTATAGATACTCTGCATTTAACCCTCAAGCTTGCACCATGGAATTTGGCCAACCATGCGTATCGTGCATATATAGTCTCAATTCAGATCGGCAGCAACGCCAAACCAAGCCCCGAAAGTACTCAAATCCAGTTCTGACCGCCCGCGGAACAACCAATACAGGCAAAGCATACCGAACAAAAATTAACCGGAGAAATTTATCGAAATTTCTTATATAACAATAAAAAGAATGGATAACACCACTTTTGCATCCATGCTATTCTTCGGCGACTTAAGAATTGTTGCCCACTTAAATGGAGAATATTAAATCATGTCTAAATTAGTAAGGCCGCATGGCGGGGGAGAGCTCAAACCATTGCTGTTAAGCGGCGAGGCTTTGAAACAGGAATTGGCTCGCGCCCAGGCATTGCCTAAGGTGCGCATGAGCTCACGCGAGACCGGCGACCTTATTATGTTAGGCATCGGTGGCTTCACCCCTCTCGACGGCTTCATGACACATGCTGACTGGCAGGGTGTGTGCGACGGCTACAAAATGGCCAACGGCCTGTTCTGGCCCATTCCCGTCACCCTGTCAACCGATGATGAGGGCATCAAGGTCGGTGATGATGCCGCCTTGGTAGACGGTGAAACCGGCGAGATCATGGGCACCATGAAGGTAACCGAGAAATACACGATCGATAAGGCACACGAGTGCATGGAGGTCTACAAGACCACCGACATGGAACACCCCGGCGTCAAAATGGTGATGGCGCAGGGCAAGTACAACCTGGCTGGACCGGTCAAGGTGCTGTCCACCGGCGGCTTCAAGGAGAAGTACGGCGACCAGTTCATGACCCCCGCCGAGACCCGCGCCGCCTTCGAGGAGATGGGCTGGTCCAAGATCGCCGCCTTCCAGACCCGCAACCCCATGCACCGCTCGCACGAGTACCTGGCCAAGATCGCCATCGAGACCATGGACGGTGTGCTGGTTCACTCCCTGCTGGGCGCCCTGAAGCCGGGCGACATACCCGCCGATGTACGTTCCGAAGCCATCAGCACCCTGGTCGACAACTACTTTGCCCCCAACACCGTGATCCAGGCCGGCTACCCGCTGGACATGCGTTATGCAGGTCCGCGCGAAGCCTTGCTGCATGCCCTATTCCGCCAGAACTATGGCTGTTCGCACTTGATCGTCGGTCGCGACCACGCCGGCGTGGGCGATTACTACGGCCCCTTCGACGCCCAAAAAATCTTCGACGAGATTCCGAAAGATGCGCTCGAAACCAAGAACATGAACATCGACTGGACCTTCTGGTGTAACAAGTGCGGCGGCATGGCCTCGCAGCGCACCTGCCCACACACCAAGGACGACCGCATTCTGTTGTCCGGAACCAAGGTACGTTCGATGCTTTCCGAAGGCCAAGACCTGCCTGTCGAATTCAGCCGCCCCGAAGTCGCCAAAGTGCTGCAGAAGTACTACGCCGGCCTGAGCGCTGAAGAGAATGTCAAGGTTGAGCTGAAAGGCCATTCCGCAAAATAGTTTTTTAAGGTTGGCCGGTTACGCAAGTAACTGGCCTTTGTTAATAGTAGTACTGTGATAACTACGAGGAGTAGAAGCAATGCCAACATTTGTACGTACAGAAAAATGTGATGGCTGCAAAGGTCAGGACAAAACAGCCTGCATGTATATTTGCCCCCACGACCTGATGAAGCTGGACAAAGATGGTTCCGAAACCGGTCACGCCATGAGGGCGTTCAACCAGGAACCGGAACAGTGCTGGGAGTGCTACTCCTGCGTGAAGATTTGCCCGCAAAACGCAATCGAAGTCCGGCATTACGCAGACGTGGTTCCACTGGGCGGCTCCGTGCAACCTCTGCGCGGCACTGACGCCATCATGTGGACCATCAAATTCCGTAATGGCAGCATGAAGCGTTTCAAGTTCCCGATCCGCACCACCCCGGAAGGTTCCATCGACTGCTACGGCGGCAAGCCAGCAGCAGACATGGCCAACATCACCAAGGTTGGCTTCTTCAACCAAATGAATGGCTACCGCGCCGGCAACCCTGCTGAACTGATCCGCAAGTAAGATCAGCGAACGGTTATTGATAAACGAACATTGAAAGGTAAATGCAATGTCTGGAACTTTTGGAAATCCTGAAGTAGTCCAAGAAGAAGTTGACATCCTTCTGATTGGTGGCGGTATGGCCTGCTGCGGCGCCGCTTACGAAATCATGCGCTGGGCTGACGCCGCCAAGGCCGAGTCTGGTATCGACCTGAAAATCAAGCTGGTCGACAAGGCCGCCATGGATCGCTCCGGCGCCGTGGCTCAAGGTCTGTCCGCGATCAACACCTACATCGGTGATGCGCAAGACCCGGCTGACTACGCTCGCATGGTCTCCAACGACCTGATGGGTATCACCCGCGACGATCTGGCCTACGATCTGGGCCGCCACGTTGACGAATCCGTCCACCTGTTCGAAGAATGGGGCCTGCCAATCTGGAAATTGGACGAAAACGGCGAGCGCCATGACGGTTCCGTCGACATGCCCAAGCTGAAAGACGGCGGTAAGCCTGTTCGTTCCGGCAAATGGCAGATCATGATCAACGGCGAATCCTACAAGTGGATCGTTGCTGAAGCTGCCAAGAAAGCCCTCGGCATGGATCGCATCCAGGAACGTATCTTCATCGTCAAGC
>CAYGNO010000245.1:0-3004 GCA_964351305.1 uncultured Sulfuricella sp. | reverse complement strand
ACGATCAGCACGTTGCGCGCCATGTCCTTGCCGGAGACGAACCACGGCTCGCCCTGCCCGCCGATACCGAGCCCCTGGCGCTGGCCGATGGTGTGATAGGCCAGTCCATCGTGCCGCCCCACCACCTTGCCTTCCGGCGTTTCCATGTCGCCCGGCTGCTTCGGCAGGTAGCGGGAAAGGAATTCGCGAAACGGCCGCTCGCCGATGAAGCAGATGCCGGTGCTGTCCTTCTTGGCATGGACCGGCAGACCGGCCTCGCGGGCAATCTCGCGCACCTCGCGCTTGTATATCTCGCCCAGCGGGAACATCGTCCGGGACAACTGCGCCTGGTTGAGGCGGTGCAGGAAATAGCTCTGATCCTTGCTGCCGTCTTCCGCCTTGAGCAGTTCGAACAGCCCGCCCCGCTCCCGCACCCGGGCATAATGACCGGTTGCGATCTTATCGGCGCCGAGGGCAATGGCATGATCGAGAAAGGCCTTGAACTTGATTTCGGAGTTGCACAGCACGTCCGGGTTGGGGGTGCGGCCGGCCTGGTATTCGCGCAGGAACAGCGCGAATACCCGCTCGCGGTATTCCTTGGCGAAATTCACCGCCTCGACCTCGATGCCGATCTTGTCGGCCACCGCAAGCACATCCATGAAATCCTGCTTGGCGGGGCAATAGCCGTCCTCGGTGTCGTCGTCCTCCCAGTTCTTCATGAACAGGCCGACCACCTCGAAGCCCTGCCGCTTCAGCAGCAACGCCGCAACAGCGGAATCCACCCCGCCCGACATACCCACCACTACGCGCTTATTCTTCATCAGGTTCCGCTCCATCACGCCATTCATCCAGCGGCACCACGAATGCCGGTTGTCCGTTGTCGAAAAACCAGGAATCCACCGCGAACTCCCGACCCGTCTTTTTTTCCGCTATCCGCGCCGCCCAGTGGTCGTTCACCAGAAGCGGCGCCCGCTTCACCGGCTCCAGAACAAGATGGTGCTTGAGCCAGCCCTTGCTTTCAAGCAGGCGCAGGTAACTGGTGGCATTGGCAGATTCATCGATGCAATCCATCCGCCCATCCACGCCGTCATCGTCCACATTGCGGCCTTTATCGGCCCGTGTCGGAGTCTGCCGTCCGGCAGCGACTTCGAACAGTCCGATCGCCAGGGAAATCGCTTTTCTTTCCTCGACCGCATCCATTGCCCGCAGCAACAACCTTCTGGCTGCGCGCAGTTGGTACGCCCGAAGATCAACCCTGGCGGTGACGGCACAGTCATAGTTGTAGCAGATATTGACTTCGTCGGCCTGCGCGGCCAGGCCGAAACACAGCATCACTATTAACCACGCCCGCATCAGGAAAAGTGGGTAACCAGTTCCAGAGGATAACGCGTGCCGGCCAGATAATCCTCAATGCACTGAAGCACCAGCGGGCTGCGGTGACGCTCCGCCGTGGCACGTATCTCTTCCTGACTCAGCCACGCGGCGCGCAGAATACCGCCATCCAGCTGTCGTTGCGGCTCGTGCCCATGCACGCTCCCGGCAAAGGCAAAGCGCAGGTAGATGATGTCCTTGCTGGGGTGACGCCAGCGGTAAACGCCCAGCAACCACTCCGGGGTGAAATGATAGGCGGTTTCTTCCAGAGCTTCGCGAACCGCGCCCTGCGCCAAGGTCTCATCCGCTTCCCAGTGGCCGGCAGGTTGATTGAAGCGTATGCCTTCAGCGGTTTCTTCCTCCACCATGAGGAATTTTCCGTCCTGCTCGATCACCGCCGCCACGGTGACATGAGGCTTCCAAATCATGGGAGTATCCCGCAAAAAGAGGCGATTTTATCGCTTTTCGAGTTCGATTCAAAACCGGCAGGTCCAAGTGTAGAATTGAACCTAAAAAAGACGATTAACCACGAATGACACGAATGTTCACGAATAAACACGAATAATTCAGATGCAATCCTCGTGCCGCCTGGAGGCGCCTACTTTTGGCACCGAACAGGTGAATCGGGCAAACCAACCGATTATTCGTGTTTCATTCGTGTAAATTCGTGGTCATAAGCTTTTTGTAAGATTGAAAACCATTTAAGGAAAATGCCATCTTGAACAAAGCAGTCGTGCTACTGTCGGGCGGACTGGATTCCGCCACCACTCTCGCCATCGCCCGCAGCGAGGGATACGCCTGCTATTGCCTGAGCCTGGATTACGGTCAGCGCCACGGCTCGGAACTGGAAGCTGCACAGCGTGTTGCCGCCGCGCTGGGGGCCAGCGCGCAGCGCACGATCAAACTCGATTTGACGTTGTTCGGCGGCTCGGCCCTGACCGACGGCAACATTGCCGTGCCGACGACACCGTCCGCCGGCATCCCCGTTACCTACGTACCGGCACGCAACACCATCATGCTGTCGCTCGCGCTGGCGTGGGCGGAAGTGCTGGGCAGCCGCGACATCTTCATCGGCGCCAATGCGGTGGACTACTCGGGCTACCCGGACTGCCGCCCTGAATATCTCGAGGCCTTCGAAAAAATGGCCAACCTTGCCACGAAATCCGCAGTCGAAGGCAACGCCATGCACGTTCGCGCCCCCCTGGTCGCGCTCTCGAAAGCGGAAATCATCCGCCGCGGCATTGCACTGGGCGTGGATTACCGCCTCACCGTTTCCTGCTACCAGGCTGGAGAGGACGGTTCGGCCTGCGGAACCTGCGATTCCTGCCGCTTGCGCCGCCAGGGATTTGCCAGCGCCGAAATTGCCGACCCCACCCGCTACCGGCTTGAAACGAGTAGCCGAATCTAGTACGAACTAACTATGTATAAATATTGCATTTAACTATAGAATCGAAAAAATATAATAAACAACCCGATGGAAGGATAAACAAATGGTCTTTGAAAGCTTCGCGCAAGCTCAATCGTTTTTTCTTTGGGCCACCTTTGGCATCGCCCTGATCATGGGGGCGCTCGTAAACAAAACCAATTTCTGCACCATGGGCGCGGTTTCCGACTGGGTCAACATGGGCGACACAGGCCGCCTGCGCGCCTGGCT
>CAYGNO010000244.1:0-3008 GCA_964351305.1 uncultured Sulfuricella sp. | reverse complement strand
GTGGGTTATCCGGAAGTGCAAGAGTGCGCCGGCGACAAGCCCGGTTGGCTCGCTTACGCCGAAAGCCACGGCGGCAACCTGGAGGTGAATGTCAACGGCGGCGAGTTTATTTTCGTTTTCGCGACAGGATTGAAAAATCAAGGAGGATGAGATGACAACCGATCCGGTATGCGGCATGACAGTGCCCGAGGACACCAAGTACCGCCACGTCCATCTGGGCAAGGCGTATCTGTTCTGTAGTGAACGTTGTGTGGGCAAGTTCCGTGACCACCCTGCTCAGTATCTGAAACAGGACACGGCACCGACGGCGGCCACCACTGCGGGTATCTACACCTGCCCCATGCATCCCGAAGTGCAGCAGCAGGGGCCGGGCGCCTGCCCCAAATGCGGCATGGCCCTGGAACCGATGGGCGTGCCCGCACCTGCCACAAAAACCGAATACACCTGCCCGATGCACCCGGAAGTGGTGCAGGATCACCCCGGCAACTGTCCCAAGTGCGGCATGGCACTGGAGCCGCGCACTATAGCGGCGGAGGAGGACGATGCCGAGCTGCGCGACATGACCCGCCGCTTCTGGGTCAGCACCGTGCTGGCTATCCCGGTCTTGTTCAGCGCCATGGGCGCGGAGTTCTGGCCCGATCTCTTTGCGCAGGTCATCCATCCGCGCAGCCGCCAGTGGCTGGAACTGCTGCTGGCCACGCCGGTGGTGCTGTGGGGCGGCTGGCCCTTCTTCGTGCGTGGCTGGCGTTCGCTGGTGACGCGCAATCTCAACATGTTCACCCTCATCGGTCTCGGTGTGGCGGTGGCCTGGGGCTACAGCATGATGGCAGCATTGGCACCGGGGATATTTCCGCGCTCGGTGTTCAATGACATGGGCGTGGTGCCGGTCTATTTCGAGGCCGCCGCGGTGATCACCGCCCTGGTGCTGCTGGGGCAGGTGCTGGAGCTGCGCGCCCGCAGCCAGACCAATGCCGCCATTAAATTGCTCCTGGGCCTGGCGCCGAAGACGGCGCGCATCGTGCGTGACGATGGCCGCGAAGAAGACATCCCGCTGGATCAGGTCCAACCCGGCGACCGCTTGCGCATCCGTCCCGGCGAAAAGATTCCGGTGGACGGCTCGGTGGTCGACGGCGCTAGCCATGTCGATGAATCCATGGTCACCGGCGAACCGGTTCCGGTGGAAAAACACGCCGGCGCCAAGGTCATCGGCGCCACGGTGAACGGCACCGGCAGCCTCTTGATGGTGGCGGAGAAGGTCGGCAGCGAAACCCTGCTGGCGCAGATCGTCCACATGGTGGCGGAGGCGCAGCGCTCGCGCGCGCCGATCCAGAAGCTGGCGGATGTGGTCTCAGGCTATTTCGTCCCGGCGGTGGTAATCGTCGCTGCGATTACGTTCGGGGTGTGGGGCATGTGGGGGCCTGAACCGCGCCTGGCCCACGCGGTGATCAATGCCGTTGCCGTGCTGATCATTGCCTGTCCCTGCGCGCTGGGGCTGGCTACGCCGGTCTCCATCATGGTGGGCACGGGGCGCGGCGCCATGATGGGCGTACTGTTCAAGAACGCCGAGGCGCTGGAGGTGATGCGCAAGGTGGATACCCTGGTGGTGGACAAGACCGGCACTCTCACCGAGGGCCATCCTGAACTGGTGAGCGTCACCCCGGCGGCAGGTTTCGATGAAACTGAAATTGTGCGCCTGGCCGCCAGTATCGAGCGCGCCAGCGAGCATCCCCTGGCCGCTGCCATCGTGCGCGGCGCGGAAAAACGTGCGGTCGAACTGGTGCCGGCAGAGGATTTTCAATCGGTCACCGGCAAGGGCGTTACCGGCGTGGTGGCCGGACGCAAGATTGCTCTGGGCAATATCAAGTTGCTGCAGGATCTCGGCATAGCCGCGGGCGATCTGCCGGCGCAGGCCGATATGCTGCGCGCCGAGGGGCAGACAGTGATGTTCCTCGGTGTCGACGGCCGCGCTGCCGGTCTTATCGGGGTGGCCGACCCGATCAAATCGACCACGGCGGAAGCGATCCGTTTGCTTCACGAAGAAGGCATCCGGATCGTCATGCTCACCGGCGACAGCCGCAAGACGGCCGAGGCGGTCGCTGCGAAGCTGAACATCGACCAGGTTCAGGCCGAAGTACTGCCGGACCAGAAGGCGGCGGTGGTCAAACAGCTCCAGGCCGAGGGGCGCATTGTCGCCATGGCGGGCGACGGCATCAACGACGCCCCGGCTCTGGCCCAGGCCCAGGTCGGCATCGCCATGGGCACCGGCACCGATGTGGCGATGGAAAGCGCCGGGGTGACGCTGGTCAAGGGCGACCTGCGCGGCATCGTGCGCGCCCGAAAACTTTCACATGCCACCATGAGCAACATCCGCCAGAATCTGTTCTTCGCCTTCATCTACAATGCGTTGGGCGTGCCGGTGGCCGCCGGGGTGTTGTATCCCTTCTTCGGCCTGCTGCTCTCGCCCATGATCGCCGCGGCGGCCATGAGCTTTAGCTCGGTATCGGTGATCACCAACGCGCTGCGGTTGCGGCGCGTCAGCCTGTGAGTGATGGTAGTGGCCTTAAGGAGGGGACACGAATCGCTGGGGCGGGCTGTGGCCATGGTTCGCTATCGCGCTCACCGCTGGAGTGCTGGTAGCGAATTCTGACAGTTGCTGACTTTCCGGCTGGCAACCAAACCCGTGAAATAAGGAGGCCTGAAATGACCGAAAGACGGACGGACAAGAATGTGGACATCAATGCACCGCACGAAATGGTGAAATGCGAAGTCTGCCTGACAGAGATTCCGGCGACGGTTGCGGAAACTTTTGACGGCCCCGCTTACATGCACTATTTTTGCGGCCTGGATTACCTGGGGAAATGGCAGGAACAACAGAAAAAATCCGGGCAGGGCGGAAACCGGCCCGATCCGCTATAATTTCCACTTATCCCAGATTATCCATTAGAGCCAGAACACCGCTGTGGGAGCGGCGCCCTCGCCGCGATTTGCGACCGCATTCGCGCCGGGGG
>CAYGNO010000243.1:0-3070 GCA_964351305.1 uncultured Sulfuricella sp. | reverse complement strand
ACGCCTGACCGCGGAAATGTTCGAGTCCGTATTCGCCAATATCCGCAACAATTTGCCAAGGAGCTGACATGCCCTACGTCAATATCCGCATCGCCGGTACGCTCACCCGCGAGCAGAAGCAGAAAATCGCCGAGGAAGTGACTGACACCCTGGAACGCATCGCCAACAAACCCAGATCCTATACGGTCATCTCCTTCGATGAGATGCCTTACGAAAACTGGGCGTTTGCCGGTGAACTGCTCGACGCCGACTGATTTGTTCGACTCCAGGCCCTTCCTCGCCAGCCTGCCCCATCTTCCGGGGGTGTACCGCATGCTCAACGCGGGCGGAGAGGTCATTTACGTCGGCAAGGCGCGCGATCTCAAGAAACGGGTCTCTTCCTATTTTCAGAAAACCGCGCTGGCGCCGCGCACCGGGCTGATGGTGTCGCAGATCGTCCAGATCGAGACCACCGTCACGCGCACCGAAGGCGAGGCGCTGCTGCTGGAAAACAACCTGATCAAGGCGCTGGCGCCCCGCTACAATATTCTGTTCCGCGACGACAAGTCCTATCCCTACATCATGCTGAGCGGCCACCGTTACCCGAGGCTGGGGTATTTTCGCGGCACGCCCGACAAGAAGAACCGGTATTTCGGGCCGTTCCCCAATGCCGGCGCGGTTCGGGAAAGCATGCAGTTGCTGCAGAAGGTGTTCCGGCTGCGCACCTGCGAGGACAGCGTTTTCAACAACCGTACCCGTCCTTGCCTGCTCTACCAGATCAAGCGTTGCACCGCGCCCTGCGTCGGCTTGATCGGGGATGAAGGCTATCGTCTTGATGTGAAGGAGGCTGCGCTGTTCCTGGAAGGCAAAGAGCAGCAGGTGCTGGAGCGTCTGGAAGCGGCCATGCGGTCGGCGGCGGAGGCGCAGCGCTACGAGGTGGCGGCGGTGTTGCGCGATCAGGTCATGGCCTTGCGCACGATCCAGGAAAAGCAGTTCGTCAGCGGCGAGAGCGGCCTGGATGCGGACGTGGTTGCCTGCGCCGCAGTGGAAGGCGTGGTTTGCGTTAATCTGGTGATGATCCGGGGGGGCAGGCATTTGGGCGACAAAAGCTTCTTCCCCAAAAATGCCGACGGGTGCGATGCGGTCACCGCGCTGGAGGCATTTCTGGCGCAGCACTACATCGGCCGCTCCGCGCCGCCGCTGATCATCGTCAGTGAAAAGCTGGATGACACCATGCTGGCGGCGCTCCTTGCCGAGCAAGCAAAAAGAAAAGTTCAGATCAGTGCCAACCCCATCGGCGAGCGACGGGTGTGGCTGAGAATGGCGCTGGAAAACGCGCGGCTTGCGATCACTCAGCGGCTCGGCCAGCAATCCACCCAGGAGGCGCGGCTGCAGGCGCTGATCCAGGCGCTGGATCTGCCGGAGGGCACCAAGCGCATCGAGTGCTTCGACATCAGCCATACCATGGGAGAGGCGACCGTGGCGTCTTGCGTGGTGTACGACAACTATGCCATGCAGAATGGCGAGTACCGGCGCTACAACATTACCGGCATTACGCCGGGGGATGATTATGCTGCCATGCGCGATGCACTGACGCGCCGTTATCGCAAGATTGCGGCAGGCGAGGGCAACATGCCTGACCTGATCCTGATCGATGGCGGCAAGGGGCAACTGGCAGTGGCCGAGGAGGTGATGGCCGAGGTGGGCTTGAGCGATGTCCGCCTGATCGGCGTGGCGAAGGGGGCAGAGCGCAAAGCGGGTTTGGAGCAGCTGATTTTTCCGGGCGGCGAAAAGGCGTTACAATTGCCAGCGGATCATATCGGGCTGCATTTGATCCAGCAAATCCGCGATGAGGCGCACCGCTTTGCCATCACCGGACATCGGGCGCGGCGCGGCAAGGCTCGACTGCATTCGTCGCTGGAGGATATTGGCGGCGTGGGGGCGAAACGGCGGCAGAAACTGCTGGCTCGTTTCGGCGGATTGAAAGGCGTGCAAGCCGCTAGCGTAGATGAATTGGCCCAGGTTGAGGGGATTAGTCAGACGCTGGCGGAAAAAATTTACCAGGGACTTCACTAGTGCCACTGAATATACCAAACTTACTGACCTGGCTGCGTATCCTGCTGATTCCGGTGTTTGCGGCCGTGTTCTACCTGCCGGCCGCATGGCTGCATCCGCAGTGGGTCAACCTCACCGCGACCTTGATTTTTGCCGTGGCGGCAGTGACCGACTGGCTCGACGGTTATCTGGCCCGGGTACTGAAGCAAACCACCGCTTTCGGCGCTTTTCTCGACCCCGTGGCGGACAAGCTGATGGTGGCGGCAGCCTTGATCATCCTGGTGAAATTCGATCGCGTGCCGGCGCTGATCGCGCTGGTCATCGTCGGACGGGAAATCACCATCTCTGCGTTGCGTGAATGGATGGCCGGGATCGGCCAGGGTAAAAGCGTGGCTGTTTCGTTCATCGGCAAGCTCAAAACCACCGCGCAAATGGTGGCAATTCTGCTGCTGCTGTATCACGACCCGATATTGCAGGTAATCGACACCCATGTTTGGGGAACCTGGCTGATTTATATTGCGGCTATTTTGACTTTATGGTCAATGGGTTATTATCTAAAGCAGGCCGCACCGCAGGTGCATGAAGGAAAGTGAATGTCCCTCTGTCTTGACATCGGCTTCAAAATCGCTAAAATAGCGGCTTCTTAAATGCGGGAATAGCTCAGTTGGTAGAGCACAACCTTGCCAAGGTTGGGGTCGAGAGTTCGAGTCTCTTTTCCCGCTCCAGATTCAAAGGGAAAGCAAACGCTTTCCCTTTTTAGTTGATCAGCACGTTTTTGTGCGCTCCTGTTCCAACGGCGGGGTAGCAAAGTGGTTATGCAGCGGCCTGCAAAGCCGTCTACGCCGGTTCGATTCCGACCCCCGCCTCCATCAAACCACTTCCGTGACAAGCTTCCGCTAATATTTTGGCGAAGTGCTTTTGCCATTCAGTGATTTCACCCGCTGGGCCTTCATTCTGGCAACCTCGCTTTAACCCGGATTATCCATTGGAATGTTCGTGCCTGTAGGAGCGCCGCCCCCGGCGCGAATGCGGTCGC
>CAYGNO010000242.1:0-3078 GCA_964351305.1 uncultured Sulfuricella sp. | reverse complement strand
TCATGAAGCTGTTCGCCCCCATCATGGACAGGTCCGGGAAGCTTATGGCGATGCGGAAACGTGCATACTGGGCATACACCTTGCCGCCTGAAACCACGATGTCATAAGGCAGGTGCGCGGTCGATTTTACGTCCTTGAAGTCGATCTCGCTCATGATGTAGGAATCGTCCATGATCTTGTTGTCGCCCGATCCCTTCATCGCCACGCCAAACAAGGACTCCTTCTTGCCGGCGACATCGACGCGATAAACCTTGGTTACGCCCTGCTTGCCCGCGGCAAGACCCGCCTCGACGGCCTTGATGGCATCCTCATAGCTGCCGTAGCTGGCGAATTCGTTCGGCTCGTCAAAATACTCCATGAATGGCGCATAGTGATATTTTCGCAGTTGTGCCGCAGTCAAGCCCTTGGCGCCATACTCCTCGACCTTGCCGAGCGCCGACTGCAGTTTTGCCGCGGTGTCCTTCAGGTCGCCCGCCATGCGGTAAGCATTGGCCCAGTAAGGGGGATTGGTGTAGGACACCTGCACTTCATTCTTGACCTTGGTTACCGCAACGCGCATCGCCGCGCCGAAACCGCCAAGCTCGGATTTGGCTGCGGTACTCCGCAACTCGTCATTGGTAACCCCTATCACCGTGGCATTCGCATAGGGCGAATAGCTACCGGCAACGGTGAAACCGGCTTGGGTCAAGGCGGCCTTGGTCGCTTCGACCTTCTGTGCAACCTCCCCTGCGCCTTTCGACGCCAGAATGAAAGGTTTCATTTCCTGGGCAATTGCCAGCGCCGAACTCAATCCAAGAGCCAGAAAAGCCAAGGTTCTAATAATTTTTGACATATTTTTCCTCCAAATATAATTTTAAGAAAACCTAGAAATATTAAGGGCCGAAGGCATTTCTGCCCTCAGCCCTTTTTATTGCTGCATACAGTGTGGCAAGTCTTTAGAACTTCATGCCGTAGGCGATTCCAAGGGAATTCTGATACATCTTGATTGTTTCGGTACCAGCGATACCAACGCCTCCTGGTGCGCCACCAGTCGTAGTGACCCAATTGTTATACAGACTGCTGCCTGTCACCGATTTCTCGGAGGCATGCATGTAGGCCATGGTCAGCTCGGAATTCTTGCTGAGGCTGTAGGTGAAGCCCAGGGTCACATGGTCCTGAACGACACCAGGTGCAAGGATGTTGAAGGTCACGTCGCGGGCCTCAATCGGATTGTCCGTACGGTTAAAGCCTGCGCGCAGGATCAGGTTCGGGCTGTACTGGTATTCGGCGCCCAGTTTGATGACATTGACACTAGACCAACCGAAGCCGCGGCAAGTGTCGCAACCAAGCGAACCGATGGTATACCCGGTTTGCGGTATGGCGTTGCCGACATTGGTGCTGAAATTGGCGATCGACTTGATCCCGGCATAATTGATGCGTTGATAGTCGGCCGCAATGGTCACGGTCGGAGAGGCTTTGATAGAGATGCCCAGGTTCATGTTTTCGGGCATATCGAAGTAGCCCTGCCCGGCGAACAAGTCTTTGTATTTATCGAACTTGCCCATCTTCATTTTGGTGGAATAGGCTGCCCCAAGAGTCACGCTATCCGAGACCTTGCCCATCCAGCCCAGACGCAGTCCGTAGCCGCTGGAAGTATCGTAGCCAAGGTTGGTGAGGTTGGCGCCACCGGTCATGGGGTTCGGTGTGAATCCCACGAAACCCTGCAAGCCGCGGGCGGCAAACTGCTGGTAGCCGATGAGGAACGAGGCACCGAAGGAGTGGTTCTTATTCACCTTCATGGCAAAGGTCGGGGCGACGATCAACTGGACCAGATTAATGCCCAAATCACCATTGCCGCAGAGCAAGTTGTACCGAGTCGTGGCTGTTCCCGGATTGAATTGATTGCAAACGGTACCCGGACCACCAGAAAGCTGGCCACCAGGGTAATTGGTATTCATGCCGCCGTTGCCGTATACCGTCACTCCGGCCGACATGTCCCAACCCATCATCTTGTTGTAGCCAAATTCCGGAACCAAGAAAGAATTGCTGCCGCTTTCCGCGGAACCGTTAATCCCAGCCATGCTGCCGCTACGCTCGACATTTCGCTTCGGGGAAAAGAGTTCCAATCCCACATCCAATCTGTCGCCAGCCCAAACCATGCTGGCAGGGTTGTTGGCACCGCCGAAGGAATCCTTGGCCATGGCAGTAGCGGCACCGCCCATGCCCTTGGCAGTCATGCCATAGCCATGTGCAAAATAACCATCCGTCGCGAATGCCGGAGCAGCGAAGCCGGCAATAGCCAGCAGGGATACAATTTTCTTGAGTTTCATATCTAAGTCTCCTCCCAGTTCGGGAAATGTAATTTCAAGAGGTAGGTAGTAAAAAGTTACTTCTTCAGTTGGCTGAAAGCATATTTTTCTCGAAGCACCATGAACACGTTACGCCGTACATTCCGGTTGTACAAGCTTCACCGTGGCACATCGAAAAAAATGAAATTCTTAGTTGCAATAAAACAACATTTTCAAATGAACAGACTGACGTCCGCCTTGGCCGCTTCCGGCAGGAAGGTGGCGGCGCCAACAAAGTCGAGTCCGTCGATAAAGTCGCCGTGGCTGAAACCAAACAACTCGACAGTCATCTGGCAGGCAAGGAATTTGACATCGGCCTCCTGCGACAGGGAGCGCAATTCCTCGATGCTGGCGACGCCGTTGTTCTTGATGGTCTGCTGCATCAACAATGTGGCGACCGTCTCGAAGCCGGGGATGCCGGCCTGGACCAGGTTCGGGATGTTCCAGTTGATGCCCTTGAACCAGTTCGGTCCGAACGGCATCTTCATGGGCATACCCGGATTGCCGAGCGGGCTGACTTTGAGCGTCAGATCCTTGCGCAGCAGGTTAAGACCGTAGAAGGTATAGAAAATCTGTACCTCATAGTCGAGGGCGGCGGCCGTGGACGCCAGGATTAACGGCGGATACCCCCAGTCGAGGGTCCCCTTGCTGGCGATGAGCGCCATACGTTTGTTAGCCATGTCTCTCTCCTCGCAACATCAGTTGCGCAAAAAATAAATTGAACGATTTTGTTTTAGTAGTAGTAATGACC
>CAYGNO010000241.1:0-3086 GCA_964351305.1 uncultured Sulfuricella sp. | reverse complement strand
TCGGTGCATGTTCCGCTCGGCCAGCTGGCCAAGCATGCGGAACTGGAAAAGTACAAGGATCGTCCGGTCATCGCCATCTGCCGCAGCGGGATGCGCTCCGGACGGGCATGCAGCGTGCTGCGCAAGAACGGTTTTGAGCAAGTGTACAATCTGGCGGGCGGAATTTCCGCCTGGGAACGGGCAAACATGCCGATGGAGAAATGAAGATGGCGAACGTGACCATGTATTGCACCGCTGTGTGCCCTTATTGCACGATGGCGGAAAAGTTGTTGATGGCCAAGGGGGTGAAGGAAATCAACAAGATTCGCGTGGATCTCGACCCCGCCCAGATGGGCGAGATGATCGCAAAAACCGGTCGTCGTACCGTGCCGCAAATTTATATCGGCAGCACCCACGTGGGTGGTTTTGACGATCTCTCCGCGCTGGATCAGGACGGCGGTCTGGTCCCCCTGTTGGCCGAGAGCTTGTGAATAAATCTACTGCGCTGGTCTGGGCCGGGGTCGCGCGGTGCTCGCAATCCTCATGTACTTCCATGTACATTCCGGTTGCTGCGCTCCGGGCTCCCCCACCCCAAACCCGCTCGCTACGATTTCTTCACAACCTCTGAGTGATACTGGATCCGCGCCGCGATGAACATTGTCTGCCCAAAATGCCTCGCCACAAATCGGGTGCCGGATGAGCGTCTGGAGCAGAATCCGAAGTGTGGGAAATGCGGTTCAGCCCTTCTCGATGGCGTGCCGATCGAGTTGACAGCCAACAGCTTCGGGCCGTTTATTGCCAGGAACGAGTTGCCCGTCGTGGTGGATTTCTGGGCGCCGTGGTGCGGGCCATGTAAAATGATGGCACCGGTATTCGCTCAAATCGCCGCCGAGCTGAAAACCCGAGTACGCTTCGCCAAGGTCAATACCGAACAGGAACAAGCCCTGGCGCAGCAGTTCGGCATCCGCAGCATTCCTACCCTGGCGCTGTTCAAGAATGGAGTTGAAGCAGACCGGGTCGCCGGGGCTCTCGATGCCGAGAATTTGAAAAGCTGGCTGATGCGACATTGATTTGGGTGGGCTGGAATTATTTGATTTAATTATTAGTTAGGGTTCTTCATGAGCGACGAGCAGCAGCAACCGACATTTTCCATCGAAAAAATTTACGTCAAGGATTTGTCCCTGGAAATTCCCCATGCGCCGATAATTTTTATGCAGCGCGAAACCCCGCAGATCGATATACAGTTGCACAATCAGGGTGGGATGGTGGAAGAGGGCATCTATGAAATCGTGCTGACGGTCACTGTTACCGCCAAGCTGGCCGAGGATAAAACGCTGTTTCTGGTGGAAGTTGCCCAGGCCGGGATTTTTCAGATCCGCAACATTCCCCAGGACGACCTGGAGCCGATCCTCGGGATCACCTGCCCGAATATCCTGTTTCCCTACGTGCGCGAGACGATTTCGGATATGGTGTCGCGCGCCGGATTTCCGCCGGTGCTGCTGAACCCGGTCAATTTCGAGTCGATGTACCAGCAGCAGCGCACGCAGCAACCGGAAGCCGCTGCAGAAACGACTCACTGATCGTCATGATGGGCTGTTCGTTGAAGCGGTTTTTTCGCCTCGCCGGATTGGGCCTGTTGCTGTTTTCCGCCTTTTCGGGCGCGGTTCAGGCGCTGGATTACCATTCCATCGGCGTGGAGCGCGCCATTCTGTATGACGCCCCCTCGGTGCAGGCCAAGCGCCTGTTCGTGGTCGGCCAATATTATCCGGTGGAAATTATCGTCAACCTCGATCAGTGGGCCAAGGTGAGAGACAGTGCCGGCGCGCTCGCCTGGATCGAGAAGAAACACCTGAGCGATGCCCGCATGGTAATAGCGATCGCAGCCCGCGCAGATATTCGTCAATCTGCGAACCTCAATGCGCCGCTGGTGTTTCAGGCGGAGCGTGATGTCGCGTTGGAGCTGATCGAGTACGGCCCAGCCGGCTGGCTGAAAGTGCGCCACCGCGACGGCCAGATCGGCTTTGTCCTGTCCACCCAGGTTTGGGGCGCATGAAGATCGCCGTGCTGGGTGCCGGCGCATGGGGAACGGCACTTGCTATCAGCCTCGCGGCACGCCATGAGGTGCGTCTGTGGACGCGCAATCCGGCGCAGTGCGCCGAAATGGCGAAAGAGCGCGTCAATCGGCGTTATCTGCCCGGATTTTCCTTTCCCGATGCCCTGCTGATCGAACTGAAACTGGAGCAGGCGCTCGATCAGGCCGACCTGGCCTTGGCGGTGGTGCCCACTGCGGGCTTCAGGCAGGTGGTGAGGCAGATGGCCGAACTGGGCGCGAAGATGCCGCTGGTCTGGGCATGCAAGGGCTTCGAAGCGGGAACGGCCAAGCTGCCGCATCAGGTGGTGGCGGAGGAGTTGGGCGGCAATGCGCAATGCGGGGTGCTGTCCGGGCCGAGCTTTGCCCAGGAAGTGGCCAAGGGGTTGCCAACGGCGCTTACCCTGGCATCCCGCGACGAGCCCTTTGCCCACGCCATGGCACTGGAGTTGCACAGCCCCCGGCTGCGGGTTTATTCAAGCCCGGACGTGGTCGGGGTCGAAGTTGGCGGCGCAGTCAAGAACGTCATGGCGATCGCAGCAGGCATCTCCGATGGCATGGGTTACGGCTACAATGCGCGCGCCGCCTTGATCACCCGCGGGCTGGCAGAAATCGGCCGGCTCGGTGTATCCATGGGCGGCCGACCGGAAACCTTCATGGGGCTGACCGGCGCGGGAGACCTGATCCTGACCTGCACCGGCGACCTGTCGCGCAACCGGACGGTGGGCTTGCGCCTCGCTCAGGGACAGAAGCTTGACACTATTCTGATCGAACTGGGGCATATCGCCGAGGGCGTGCATAGCGCGCGCGAAGTGCTGCGTCTGGCAGAAAGCATGAATGTGGAAATGCCGATTACCCGCGCAGTGTGTCAGGTGCTGTTCGAGGGGATGCCCCCCGGCAAGGCGGTGGAGGCTTTGCTCAACCGCGAACCCAAGGCGGAGTGAAAAATAAGTAGGGAGGGCACGCCTTTGTGCCCACGCGGTCAGCCGAGGTTCTCCGCGTGGGCACAAAGGCGTGC
>CAYGNO010000240.1:0-3088 GCA_964351305.1 uncultured Sulfuricella sp. | reverse complement strand
GGCATTGATAATCCATTCCTAAAAAAATAACGGGGACGGCAACCGTTGCCGTCCCGAATATATGCACCCGCTCAAGGCAGGAATTTAGCCGCTGCTAAAAAGACTGTGGATTCTATTTTCTCCCCGGCCAAATGTCAAGCCCCCATGCGGTTATTTCACCGCATGGGGGATGCCTCAGGCCGAAAGCTCGCTACCCTCCGGTTCGGCCGGCGATTCTTCGATCACCTCTGCACCTATCACCAAACCTTCGCCCGACTTCTGTCTGCGGCGAGCAGTGTGGAAAGCCAAACCAGTACCCGCTGGGATCAGGCGGCCAACGATGACATTCTCCTTCAGGCCACGCAGTTCGTCCCGTTTGCCCATGATCGCCGCTTCGGTCAGTACACGCGTCGTTTCCTGGAAGGAAGCGGCGGAGATGAACGAATCGGTAGACAGCGACGCCTTGGTGATGCCCAGCAGCATGTACTCGTAAACGGCCGGCTCTTTCCCCTCGACCACCATTTTCTCGTTCTCACCCAGCACGTCGGCACGTTCCACCTGCTCGCCCTGGATGAAGCGGGTCTCGCCCGGGTCCACCACGGTTACGCGACGCAGCATCTGGCGCACGATCACTTCGATGTGCTTGTCGTTGATCTTCACACCCTGGAGGCGGTACACGTCCTGCACTTCATCGGTAATATAGCGTGCCAGCGCCTCGACACCTCGCAAACGCAGGATGTCGTGCGGATCAGCCGGGCCGTCGACGATGCTTTCGCCCTTGTTGACCACCTGGCCGTCGTGAGCGGTGACGTGCTTGTCCTTCGTAATCAGGTATTCGTGAGGGACACCGTCCAGATCGGTAATCACCAGGCGCTGCTTGCCCTTGGTGTCCTTGCCGAACGACACGATACCGGTGACTTCGGCCAGCAAGCCGGCATCCTTCGGCGAACGCGCCTCGAACAGTTCAGCCACGCGCGGCAGGCCCCCGGTAATGTCGCGGGTCTTGGAGGTTTCCTGCGGGATCCGCGCCAGCACGTCGCCGACGTTGACCATCTGACCGTCCTTCACCGTAATGATCGAGCCCAGCTGGAAGGTGATGTTAACCGGCAGTTCGGTGCCTGCGATCTTGATTTCCTGGCCGCTGTCATCCAGCAGCTTGACCTGCGGACGCAAACCCTTGAACTGGGTCGTGCCGCGGCGCTTGGGATCGATCACAACCAGGGAGGACAAACCAGTCACATCGTCGAGCTGCTTGGCCACGGTGACGCCTTCTTCAACGTTGTCGAAGCGTGCCGTGCCCGCATACTCGGTAATGATCGGGCGGGTATGCGGATCCCAGGTCGCCAGCACCTGGCCAGCCTTGGCGACAGAGCCATCCGAGGCCAGCAGGGTAGAGCCGTAAGGAATCTTCTGACGCTCGCGCTCGCGGCCATTGTCGTCGGTGATGATCACTTCGCCACTGCGCGAAATCACGATCTGTTCGTTCTTGGCATTAGTCACATAGCGCATGCCGGAGGCAAAGCGCGCTACGCCGTTGGATTTGATCTCGACCGAGCTTGCTGCCGCCGCACGGGATGCCGCACCGCCGATGTGGAAGGTACGCATGGTCAGCTGCGTACCCGGCTCGCCGATGGACTGCGCCGCAATCACGCCGACCGCCTCGCCCACGTTCACCTCGTAGCCGCGACCGAGGTCGCGACCGTAGCACTTGGCACACAAGCCGAAGCGGGTTTCGCAAGTCAGCGGGGTACGCACTTTGACTTCGTCGATGCCCAGTTGCTCGATCGCTTCCACCGCATCTTCGTCCAGCAAAGTGCCCGCCTCGTAAACGGTCTCGCTGGTATCCGGGTTAATCACATCCACCGCAGTAGTGCGACCGAGGATACGCTCGCGCAACGGCTCGACCACTTCGCCGCCTTCGACCAGCGCCTTCAGCGCCATGCCTTCGGCTGTGCCGCAATCGTTCTCGGTGACCACCAGATCCTGGGTCACGTCCACCAGACGGCGGGTGAGGTAACCGGAGTTCGCGGTCTTCAGCGCGGTGTCGGCCAAACCTTTCCGTGCGCCGTGAGTAGAGATGAAGTACTGCAGAACATTCAGGCCCTCGCGGAAGTTAGCCGTAATCGGGGTCTCGATGATCGAGCCGTCAGGCTTGGCCATCAGTCCGCGCATACCGGCCAACTGGCGAATCTGCGCCGCAGAGCCGCGGGCGCCGGAATCGGCCATCATGTAAATCGAGTTGAACGACTCCTGAGCGACCGTCTTGCCATCCCGGTCGACCACCGGCTCGGTGCCGAGCTGGTTCATCATCGCCTTGGCCACCTGGTCGCCGCAGCGGCCCCAGATATCCACCACCTTGTTATAGCGCTCGCCCTGAGTGACCAGACCGGAAGTGTACTGCGCCTCGATTTCCTTGACTTCCTTCTCGGAAGCCCCGATCAGCGTGTTCTTCTCGGTCGGTACCAGCATGTCGTCGACACAGATCGAGATGCCGGCGCGAGCCGCGTAGGCGAAACCCGTGTACATCAGCTTGTCGGCGAAAATCACGGTTTCGCGCAGGCCGCAGCGGCGGAAACTGGCGTTGATCAGCTTGGAAATTTCTTTCTTCTTCAGCGCCTTGTTGATCAGTGGGAACGGCAATCCGACGGGCAGTATCTCGGACAGCAAAGCCCGACCGACCGTGGTTTCGTAGCGCGTGATTTTTTCGCGCTTGTTGCCTTCCTCATCCAGCTCGTATTCCTTGATGCGCGCGGTGACCTTGGCATGCAGTTCGACCTGGCGCGACTCATAGGCGCGCGAAATCTCGCTGATCGTGCCGAACAGCGTGCCTTCGCCCTTGGCATTGATCTTTTCGCGGGTCATGTAATACAGGCCCAGCACGATATCCTGCGACGGCACGATGATCGGCTCGCCGTTTGCGGGCGACAACACGTTATTGGAGGCCAGCATCAAGGTACGCGCCTCGATCTGTGCTTCCAGCGACAGCGGCACGTGGACGGCCATCTGGTCGCCGTCGAAGTCGGCGTTGAACGCCGCGCAAACCAGCGGATGCAACTGGATCGCCTTGCCCTCGATCAGCACCGGCTCGAAGGCCTGGATGCCCAGGCGG
>CAYGNO010000239.1:0-3104 GCA_964351305.1 uncultured Sulfuricella sp. | reverse complement strand
CCACCACCATCGAGCCGGTCGCCTCCGCCACCGGCAGATCGGCGCCGATCGCCGCAGCCATCGGCTCCTCGATCAGGTACACCTGCCTTGCACCCGCGCCGATCGCGGATTCGCGGATGGCGCGCCGCTCCACCTGGGTCGATCCGCAGGGCACGCAAATGATGATGCGCGGGCTCGGAGAGAGCATGCGCGAATCGTGGATTTTCTTGATGAAGTACTTGAGCATCTGCTCGGTGATGGTGAAGTCGGCGATCACGCCGTCCTTCATCGGGCGAATGGCGGTAATATTGCCCGGCGTGCGGCCGAGCATCTGCTTCGCCTCGATGCCCACCGCCTGGATGGTCTTCTTCGAAGAAGGCCCGCCCTCCTGGCGAATCGCCACCACCGAGGGCTCGTCCAGCACGATACCCTTGCCACGCACGAAAATCAGGGTGTTGGCGGTGCCCAGATCGATGGCCAAGTCGTTGGAAAAATATCCGCGTAAGAATCCAAACATCATTGCTTAATTCCAGTGATTGAGGTGCGTCGGTTAAATGAAACATGATACCATTTTACGCGTATCGCTTTAAAGTTCTCCGGGTAAATTTTTATGTCATTGAATCTGGCCGATGTGAAACGCATTGCCCATCTTGCCCGCATTGCGGTGGAAGAGGACGAAATGCCGGGCTATTTGCAGCAACTTTCCAACATCCTCAACCTGGTCGAGGAAATGCAGGCCGTCGATACAGCCGGCATCGAGCCGATGGCGCACGCCCAGGACGTGGTGCTGCGCCTGCGCAGCGACGTTGCCACCGAAACCGACCGCCGCGCCGCCTACCAGGCCGTCGCGCCGCAAGTCGAAGCGGGCCTCTACCTGGTTCCCAAAGTCATTGAGTGATGGGTTTAACGGGGAATGGGTGATGAGTAATGGGTAATGGGTATCTTCCTCATTCCCCATCACCCATTACTCATCACCCTTTAATCCATCACTGGAATTAAAGAAAATGATCAACACATCGCTAAAAGAACTCTCGGCCAAGCTGGCCGGAAAGAAAATTTCCAGCGTCGAACTGACGCAGACCTTCCTCGATCGCATCGGGGAGCTGGACCCCAGGCTCAACGCCTTCATCACTATAGACGAAAACAAAAGTCTGGCGCAGGCCAAGGCCGCCGATGCATTGATCGCATCCGGCAAGGCCGGGCCGCTCACCGGCATCCCGGTGGCGCAGAAGGACATTTTCTGCGCCGAGGGCTGGCTTTCCACCTGCGGCTCGAAGATGCTGCACAATTTCGTCTCGCCTTATGACGCCCATGTGATCGAACAGTTCAATCGCGCCGGCGCGATCAACCTGGGCAAGACCAACATGGACGAATTCGCCATGGGCTCGTCCAACGAAACCTCGTATTACGGCAAGGTAAAGAACCCCTGGGATCTCGATGCCGTTCCCGGCGGCAGCTCGGGTGGGTCGGCTGCGGCAGTCGCGGCACGGCTGTGCCCGGCCGCCACCGGTACCGACACCGGCGGCTCGATCCGCCAGCCCGCGGCGCTCAACGGCATTACCGGCATCAAGCCGACCTATGGCGTGGTATCGCGCTACGGCATGATCGCCTTTGCTTCCTCGCTCGACCAGGGCGGCCCGATGGCTAAGAGCGCCGAAGATTGCGCGCTGTTGCTCAACGTGATGGCTGGCTTCGACGCGCGCGACTCGACCAGCCTGGAACGGGAAAAAGAGGACTATGGCCGCGACCTGGAACAACCTCTCAAGGGGCTGCGCATCGGCCTTCCCAAAGAATACTTTGCCGAAGGGCTTTCCGCCGACGTGGCGCAAGCCATCGAAGCCGCCCTGGCGGAATACCGCAAGCTGGGTGCGCAAACCGTTGACATCTCGCTACCCAACAGCAAGCTGGCGGTACCGGTATATTATGTGCTCGCCCCGGCGGAAGCCTCCTCCAACCTCGCCCGCTTCGACGGCGTGCGCTATGGCTACCGCGCCCCTGAATACACCGACCTGGCCGACATGTATGGCAAGAGCCGGGCGCAGGGCTTCGGCGCCGAGGTGAAGCGGCGCATCATGATCGGCACCTATGTGCTGTCCGCCGGCTATTACGACGCTTACTACCTGAAAGCGCAGAAGCTGCGCCGCCTGATCGCGCAGGATTTCACCAACGCCTTCGCCCAGTGCGACATGATCATGGGCCCCACCGCGCCGACCACCGCCTTCAACCTGGGCGAGAAGAGCGACGACCCGGTCTCGATGTATTTGTCGGACATCTACACCATCGCCGTCAACCTCGCCGGCCTGCCGGGCATGTCGGTGCCGGCCGGCTTCGGCGCCAACGGCAGGCCGGTCGGTTTGCAGATTATCGGCAACTATTTCAGCGAAGCGAAGATGCTCAACGTCGCGCACCAGTACCAGAAGGCGACCGACTGGCATTTGCGGCAACCGCAAGGGATTTAATTATTGCTTTGAACCGCAGAGACGCAGTTATGTAGGTTGGGCTGAGCAGTTTTATCGCGATGCCCAACAAACCCAAACTTCAAGAACAGGTTTTGTTGTTTAGGTTTGTTGGGTTTCGCAAAAGACCGCTCAACCCAACCTACATGGCTCCGCGCCTCTGCGGTTAATAGAGGGTTTAAAACATGCAGTGGGAAATCGTCATCGGGCTGGAAACGCATGCCCAGCTCAACACACAGTCCAAGATCTTCTCCGGTGCAGCCACCGCCTACGGCGCCGCGCCCAATACCCAGGCCTGCGCGGTGGACATCGCGCTGCCCGGCGTGCTGCCGGTGTTCAACCGCGCGGCGGCGGAAAAAGCGGTCAAGTTCGGCCTGGCCATCGGCGCACGGATTAACCGCAGATCGGTGTTTGAACGCAAGAACTACTTCTACCCGGATTTGCCCAAAGGCTACCAGATCACCCAGCTTGAACTGCCGATTGTGGCCGAAGGCGGAACGCTGCAGATTCAGGTGGCTGATAGAGAAAAGACCGTCCGCATTACCCGCGCCCACCTCGAGGAGGATGCCGGCAAATCGCTGCACGAGGACTTCCACGGCATGACCGGCATCGACCTCAACCGCGCCGGCACGCCGCTGATCGAGATCGTCACCGAGCCCGACCTGCGCA
>CAYGNO010000238.1:0-3108 GCA_964351305.1 uncultured Sulfuricella sp. | reverse complement strand
CGATGGCCATCCGCAGGATGCCCAGATCGCCGCCGTTCTCATGCTTCCAGCGCGACTGAAGTTTAGCGGTCAGCGCCGCCCACGCGGTTTGACTTTCCGCGCCGCCATCAATAACCGAATGATCCACCAGCCAGCTTTCCAGCCCACGGCCCCATGCCCAGACCGAGCATTCAAGCCGGTCCTTCTGCACGTCCACCCCGGCTGTCAGAAACAACCCATCCTTCGGGACTGTGCCAAAAGGCCACCGCTCGCGCCGGTCGTACAACCGCTGCCAGTCCGGCGCTTCCCCGCTCTCAACCCAGGTTTCGCCAAGCACCCCGTTCTTGAAAGAGCGCTTCTTTTCATCCGTATCGGCGGCTTCCCATTGCGCCGCGACCTGCGCCCACGCCATCCAGCCGATGGGTGAATACAGTGCCGATATGTGAAACCCAATCACCTGGGCGTTGTCTGATTCCGCCGTGGGACGCCATTCACCATCCGCCAGCATCCCGGTTTTATGCCGTTCGCTGATCGCCTGATCGCACCCGGCGCACTCATAATGCGCGGTCTCAGGCTTGCCTTTCTCCCAGCGCAGCCGCTCGAATTGCAGCCATTGCATTTGATTGCAAAAAGGACACGGCACAAAATACCGTCGCTGATCTGTCTTCTCGAACTCATGTTCGATCTTTGACTTGCCGCGCTCGGTCGGCTTCGATCCCATCAATATCTTTGAGCGGTGACCGTATGTCCGTGTGCGCTCTATCGCCAGTTCGATTGGGTCGCCTTCATTGCCCGCCGACGCCGGATAACTGTCAACCTCATCCAGAAACAGATAGCGCGCGGGCATCGACCGCAGCCCCGGCGCACTGTTCGCACCAGTCATGACCAGAATACCGCCCGGAAATTCCTTCGCCAGCATCGTGTTGCCGGAATCCCTGTCCCTCGCCGGGCTGACCTTTTCCCGTATCGCCGGGCTTTGCTCGATCAGCGAATCTATCCGCTGCTTCGAAAACCGTTTCGCCAGTTCAACAGTCGGCTGAACCGCCATCATCGGGCCGGGCGCGTGGTGGATAACGTACCCGATCCAGTTGTTCGCCGCTTCCGTAAACCCGGCCTGGCTGGCCTTCATCACCACAACCGTTTGCGCCGGATGCGATAGCGACATCGCGTCCATAATCGCTTTCATCGGCGGCACCCGCGACGTGCGATACAGCCCCGCCTCTGCCGCTTCCCGTGTGCTTAGAACCCGGTGCCTGTCCGCCCATTCCGATACACTGAACAGCGGGTCAGGCGCCCGGCTGGACCGCCACGAAGCAACAAGTTCATCCGCGCCATCAAATGCAGCCGCGTTAAAGTTGAAGGTCAACGCCTGCCATTTCAGCTAATTGCTGCCTTACATATTTATCAAGGCTGTTCTGAACCGCGTGAACGTCCGCGTTCGTCTCAGCCGCTATCAGCGCCGCGACACGAACAGGCCAGTTCATCCAGGCATCGCGCTCTTGCCGGCCAAGATTGAAAAACAACGCCGTCGCCTTCGCACGGTCCACCAGTTCACCGCGCAGCTTGTCCAGTTTCAGTTTGCGCTCTTGCGCCTTCATGATCTCGTTTGCCGTGCGAGCCTGAATGAACGACATTCCGCCCGGCTGGGCTGGGACTTCCTGCCCCTCGGCCCGCAACGTCTCCTGAACCGCCTCAACAGCCTCGTTAGGCACCGCGCGCTTGTTTGCCGCCGCCTGTTTTTTTCTCACCGCGCCACCCATGCCCGCGCCGTTGCCTCGCGGGATAATCCCGTCATTCCAGTGTGCATCAGCCTTCGCCGCATCAATCGTGCCATCAGGCTCAACCGAAATCCGGCCAGCATCGATGGCTTTACGAACAGCAGTTTCCGAAACACCCCGGCGCTTCGCATAGGCTCGGCGTGAGATTCCCATCAGATCAAGCGGCCTCGCGTATCGCCGTTCCGCCGGTCAAAGATTGCCAACGTTCAACGATAATGTCGCAATAGGCCGGTGACAGTTCCATCGCGTAACAGACCCGTCCCATTTTCTCAGCCGCGATCAGCGTCGTCCCGCTGCCGCAAAATGGATCGTAAACGCCGTCGCCCCGCGCGCTGTTGTTCTCGATTGGAGTGCTCATACATTCCAAGGGCTTTTGTGTGCTGTGGCCAGTCTCGGACTTCATGGGCTTGTCAATTTCCCAAAGCGTGGTTTGCTTCCGGCTGCCTTGCCAATGCCCGCTCTTGCCTTTTTTTACGGCATACCAGCAAGGCTCGTGTTTTGAGTGATAGTCGCCACGCCCGATAACCAAATTATTTTTCGCCCAGATTATTTGCGACCGGATTTCAAACCCGGACGCCATAAGACTATCTGCAACAATGTTTGCGCGCGTGCCTCCATGCCAGACATAAGCAACATCGGCTGGCGATAGCGCCCACGCCTCGCCCCAATCAGCCCGGTCGTCGTTCATAACAGCGCCAATGGCCCGCCCGCCGTCGGCGGACCCGTCTGATCGAAGTGCGCGGTTGCGCCAGTCTGCGTCATACTCAACACCATATGGCGGGTCCGTTACCATCAGGTGCGGCTTGTTGCCCGCCAGCAGCCTTTCAACATCCGTGGCCACGGTGCTGTCACCGCAAAGCAGCCGGTGCGCGCCGAGCGTCCACAGATCGCCGGGCCGTGTTACCGGGTCACCCGCTGCAATGGATTCCCCGCCATCGGCCCCATCGTCGCCGCCGTCCAGCAGTTTCAGCAGGGCATCAACTTCCCGGCCCGCGAAGCCGGTCAGCGACAAGTCAAACCCGTCCAGATTCAGAGCCGCGAGTTCCGCCGCTAGGATTTCATCATTCCAGCCAGCGTTCAGCGCCAGCTTATTGTCCGCGATCACGTAAGCGCGGCGCTGTTGGGCCGTCAGGTGGCTCAACACAATCACCGGAACTTCTTCCAGGCCCAGCAGCTTCGCCGCCTCCACACGCCCATGGCCCGCGATTATTTCGCCGTCACCCGAAATTAAAACCGGATTAGTCCAGCCAAACTCAACAATGCTCGCCGCGATCTGCGCCACCTGTTCCGACGAGTGTGTGCGGGCGTTTCGGGCATATGGCAGCAGGGCATCAACCGGCCTGGATTCTAA
>CAYGNO010000237.1:0-3121 GCA_964351305.1 uncultured Sulfuricella sp. | reverse complement strand
CGATGTTCTTCGCTTCCTTGCCGTCGGAGGGACGCAGGATCTTGCCCTTGGTCGGACCATGGATGTCGGCCAGGCGCTCGAATTCGACGCTGGTGATGACATTCGAGTAACGGCCATAGCCATAGGGCTGAATTTTTGCTGCGTCGTAAGGCTTCCAGCCGGTCGCCCAGATCACCGCTCCGGCTTTGAACTGGACCGTCTCTTCTTTCATGTCGAGATCGATCGCGCCGTACTTGCAGGCGGCCTTGGCCTTGTCGGCATCGGCGGTGCCGATAATTGACGGGTCAAGCACGTAGCGCTGCGGAAAGGCCATTTTATTCGGCAGGTAAGCCACCTTGGTCTTGCCAAGGTTGTAATTGAAGACATCCGGCACTTCTGCGTCCACCGCCTTGGCGCACTCGCCGCAAGCGGTACAGTTTTCGTTGACATAGCGCGGAGCCAGCTTGACGGTGGCGCTATAGTCGCCCTCGCCGCCGGTGATTGCCGTTACTTCAGCCATGGTCAGCACACGGATGCGCGGATTCTGCTTGAGACGGCGCAAGTTGATTTCCAGACCGCAGATCGGGTGGCACAGCTTGGGGAAATAGCGATAAAGCTGGGAAACGCGACCGCCAAGGGCGGGGTTCTTTTCCACCAGCACTACATTCTTGCCGCATTCGGCCGCCTCCAGGGCAGCCGTCATGCCGCTGATGCCGCCACCGACGACCAGAATGGTCTGATTGGTTGCAATTACGTCCGTCATCAGGTTACCTCCATCACGGATACTTGGGGTTTGACGTTGATTTGCGCCTAGCCCAGTTTAAGCACTAATTTGGATTTTCGACCGGATGCAATCTTACTCCCAATTGGAGGCCCAATCCACAGCACCGTTCGCGAAAATATACTCAAATTTTCTTATGTTTGAATAGATTAAATCAATATCAGACAGGAACGGGAATAACCTCGAAGGTCATAGCCTCCAGATCGCCCAGCACATAGGTGGGTGGCTTCCCCACCCCGCCGACCGTACCCGGATTCACCATCCAGGTTTTTCCGCCGCGTATGTTGTCCACCTGCTCAACCGCGAAGCGATGATCGTGGCCGCAACAGACCATATCCCACTCACCGGTACAGGCCAGGGCGCGGGCGTAATGCGGGTAATGCACGATGAAAATGGTGCGGCCATGCAAGGTGATGCCCGCATCCTGACCGTAAAAATGGATCAGGTTGCCCGACTCGTGCGCCATGCGCGACAGGGTATACAGGTCTCCGGTGTTGTTGCCGTAGATGACGTGCGCCGGCATGTCCAGCTTCTTGAACACCCCCAGGGTATTGGCCGCGACAACGTCACCGCAATGCAGCGTCGCCACGGCGCCGCGCGTCTTGGCGTCCTGAACGGCGGAAGCCAGCAGCGTGCGATTGTCATGACTATCGGAAAGAATGCAGATTTTCATGGTTGGCCCATGGGTGATGGGTGATTCGGAAGATCGCGTGCGGAGCCGACTCGACCAAGATTCATCCGGCTAATTTAAAAAAATAAAGCCGGCATTATACCGGCTTTATTTACAGCGACCTAACGGGCCTCCCGGCCCGCTTCAGCAGGATTACAGCAGAGGCACAATCATCAGCGCTACGATGTTGATGATCTTGATCAGCGGGTTGACGGCAGGGCCGGCGGTGTCCTTGTAGGGATCGCCGACGGTGTCGCCGGTCACCGCTGCCTTGTGGGCCTCGGAACCTTTGCCGCCGAAATTGCCTTCTTCGATGTACTTCTTGGCGTTATCCCAGGCACCGCCACCGGTGGTCATGGAAATTGCCACGAAGATGCCGGTCACGATGGTGCCGACCAGCACGCCGCCCAGCGCTTGCGCACCCAGGGTCAGGCCGACGATCACCGGCACGGCGACAGGCAGCAGCGAGGGAACAATCATCTCCTTGATCGCAGCCTTGGTCAGCATGTCCACGCAGGTGCCGTATTCCGGCTTGCCGGTGCCTTCCATGATGCCGGGGATTTCCTTGAACTGGCGGCGGACTTCAACCACCACCGAACCCGCGGCGCGACCGACCGCTTCCATGCCCATGGCGGCGAACAGGTAAGGCACCATGCCGCCGATGAACAGGCCGATGATCACCATGTGATTGGACAGGTCGAAGGTCATGGCAACCGCACTGGCGTCAGCAGCCAAAGCCTTGACATTCAAGGCGTGGGTGTAGTCAGCGAACAGCACCAGTGCGGCCAAGCCGGCGGAACCGATGGCGTAGCCCTTGGTCACTGCCTTGGTCGTATTGCCCACGGCGTCGAGCGGATCGGTGATGTTGCGGATGTTATCCGGCAACCCGGCCATCTCGGCGATACCGCCGGCGTTGTCGGTGATCGGGCCGTAGGCGTCGAGTGCCACGATAATGCCGGCCATGGACAGCATCGAGGTAGCGGCGATAGCGATGCCGTACAGACCCGCCAGTTCGTAGGCGCCCCAGATGGACAGGCACACGGCGAGCACCGGCGCGGCGGTGGACTTCATGGAAACGCCCAGGCCGGCGATCACGTTGGTGCCGTGACCGGTGGTGGAAGCCTCGGCAATGTGACGCACCGGGCTAAACTCGGTCGCGGTGTAGTACTCGGTAATCCACACCATGGCAGCGGTCAGACCCAGACCGATCAATGCCGCGAAGTACAGGTTCAGCGACGAAACCAGCTTGCCGTCTATCATCACGCCCTCGCCCAGCATCATGGTGGTGATGGGGTAGAACGCGATGGCCGCCAATACGCCGGAAACGATCAGGCCGCGATACAGCGCGTTCATGATCTTGCCGCCCTCGCGCGCCGTAACGAAGAAAGTGCCGACGATGGAAGCGATGATAGAGAAACCTCCCAGCACCAGCGGATAAATGACCGCTTCAGGGGAGCCGGTAATCAGCAGGCCACCCAGGAGCATGGTGGCGATGATGGTCACGGCGTAGGTTTCGAAAAGGTCAGCAGCCATGCCGGCGCAGTCGCCGACGTTGTCGCCGACGTTGTCGGCGATCACCGCCGGGTTGCGCGGGTCGTCCTCGGGGATGCCGGCTTCGACCTTGCCTACCAGGTCAGCGCCGACGTCGGCGCCCTTGGTGAAGATGCCGCCGCCGAGACGGGCGAAGATGG
>CAYGNO010000236.1:0-3128 GCA_964351305.1 uncultured Sulfuricella sp. | reverse complement strand
GCAGGATCAGCAGGCGGCGCTTCATTTCGGCGACGCGCTCCGCGGTATCGTCGCCGCGAATATCGAGGTATAGGCCGGGTTGCGGGTCGCTGGTGCCTTCGGCCTCGCGGGCCTCTAGCTGCGACCGCGCGGCCGCCGGCAGGCTGTCAAAGGCGTATTCCCAGCCCCGCCCATGTTCCCGCTGGCGCCGTACCAGTTGGCCGCGCTCGCCGGCCTGTCGAACGCCTTGCGGCGTGCTCGGCAGTTGGGCCAGGCCGACCAGCTCGGCGGTGGGGAGCCACTTCGTCACGGCGCGATCCTGCGCCGCGTTTTTCGGGGTGGCTCGCCGGCAGGGGCGGCGCTATGCTGCGCCGGATATCGGCTCGGCCAGATCACCGCCGGGTCGAGACCGAGCGCGGCGGCAATCAGCCGTTGGCCACGCGGCCACCGCCGATGCAGCGCATCCTTCAGGGTTGTGCCTGATTTGTAGCCGTGATGGAAGGATAGCCGGCGCAGACTCCAGCCGGCCTTTTCCAGGGCCGCCTTGATATCTGCCGGATGCCAGTCGCCGCAAGGCGGTTTTTTTGGGGTACGTTGTTCGCTCATGATTGTATTTGAACCACATTTGGAACCAATATCAACCCTTATTTGGAACTTTCTTCGGCAAACGGCTAAAAAAGTGCGTCACGGGGTGGCTCGCTTGGGGGAAATAAAGTGAATCACCATTCAATAGGCTCCAGAATTGGAACTGTCAGGCGCGATCTGGGCCTGAGCATGGAGATATTCAGCGAGAGGACCGGGATTCCCGTCAGCACCCTCAAGAAGTACGAGGCCGGACGCAGCACGCCTGGTGGGGAAGCGATTCAGGCCCTGGCCAGCGCTGGAATAAACGTCCACTGGCTGGTTACAGGGGAAGGGGATATGTCGCGTGCCGACCACTCGCAGTCCGATACCGGACCAACGAATGTGGTTCGGGAGAAAAGCGGGGAATATGCCCTGGTCCCGCTCTACGACGTGCGCGCGGCAGCGGGTTATGGTGCGGAGCTGGCTGGCGAGCAGATCACGGATGCGTTGGCCTTCAGCCGCCGGTGGATACACCGGGAGCTGCACGCCAGCCCGGCCGATCTCTACCTTATATATGTCGATGGTGAATCGATGGAACCCACCTTGCGGGCCGGCGACATCATCCTCGTCGACCGCCGCGACGGTGCCGCAATTCCATGCGACGGAATCTACGTTTTGCGCATGGACGGTGCCCTGCTGGTGAAGCGTTTACAGCGCCTGCCGGGCCGGCGCATCCGGGTGGTGAGCGACAACCCCGCCTATGCGCCCATCGAGCTGTCTTTGAATTCCCCCGGCGAGGATCTGGCGGTTATCGGCCGCGTGGTCTGGTCGGGGCGGCGTCTCTAGGGAATATTCGCAATCGAGGATGAAAACAATGCTGGGGAAAGTGCTGGAAAAGATCGTGCAGGCAGCCGTTATGTTGATCCTGGTGTTTCTGTTTATCGCCTTCCTGGCGTCGCGGGATTTCAGCGGCGATCCAGCTCCGGCGCCGACGCCACCGTCGCCACCAACACCGGAGGAAGCCGCGGCGAAGCAGCAGCAAAGCGCGGCTGAAAAGTCTCTGTGGAAGCGCCAAGCCGCCCTTCGGCATCAGGCGAACCTGCGCCTGCAGGGTCTCGTCTGGATGTACACCACGGCTCAGGATGAAATGGGCCGCGGCACCATTAAAATCGCCACTGTGCGATCCGGCAACCAGGTCGAGCTCGACTTCCCTTATGCCGGGGCGCAGCGAGGCGAGCTGCGTCTACGGGTCCATCCGCAACATGGGCGCGACGTGATCTTCTCGGTCGAGCGCGGCCAGGTTGTCTGCCCCGTCGGCGGCTGCGACATTGCCGTGCGGTTTGGCGATGACAAGCCCGTCGTCTACCGGGCTGTGGGGGCGGATTCCGGCGACTCGACCACATTGTTCATTGAGCGATACGATCGTTTTCTGGCGAGCCTGCGGCAGGCGGACAGGGTGAGTGTAGAAGTCTTGTTCTTCGGCTCCGGACGGCGCGTGTTCGCCTTCACCACGTCCGGCTTGCAGTGGCCTTGATACCTTCCGGAATCAAATGTCTTTCAACTTGCCGGGGGAATGACGGTCAATTCTGTTTCTCTCGCGTTTACCGATTCACTGCTTACCCTGTGCCGTTCATCCTCTATTTTCTACCGTTCATCCGTGCTTTTGTTTCCCTTAGTTTCCCTCGTTTTTGCCGTTTTGTTTCCCTCGCGCTGCGCACAGCCCGCACAATCTCTTTTTTATCATGCACTTACGCCTAATTTGCCCCGGTTTCCGTTCGTCACCACGCGGCATCTCAGAGCCTCCTGTGACCTCTTTGCGTTACCCCTTCAAAATCAACAACTTCCCGTTATTTCCCGGATCTTCACGCCTCTTCACGTTTCAATTTGTCGCATGCAATTATGGTTTCCCTGTCGCATAGAATTAAATCCGTTCTAGCGGCCTGTCGTCATTGCGTTATCTCCAGGAGATCCCGGTCGACTACCTCAAGATCGACGGGGCGTTCATCCGCAAGATGGAACTCAACGAAGTGGATTTCACGCTGGTGAGCACCGTCAATCACCTTGCCCACATCATGGGTATCGCGACCATTGCCGAAAGCGTCGAGAACGCTCTGCAGCTGTCGATGCTGCGCGATCTGGGTGTGGACTGTGCCCAGGGATTTTTCATCGCCATGCCGCAGCCCCTGGAAAGCATTCTGTCCTGAGCGTCAGGCCCTAGGAGGTGGCGCGGAATCGCTCTACCAGACCGGCATGTTGTTCCGGCGCCAGCCGGGGTCCGTACTGGGCGACGACCGCGGCGGCGGCGAGATTGGCAAAGCGCCCCGCGGCGACATGATCGAAACCCTGGGTGAGTCCGTACAGAAAAGCACCCGCGAACATATCACCGGCGCCATTGGTGTCGACGGCGGTCACCGGCGTCGCGGGAATTTGGTGCAACTGCACACCGTCGAACACCAGCGCGCCGCGTGCGCCGAGGGTGATCACAAAGGTTTCGGCGTCGGCCCGGAGGCGCTCGGCGGCGGTTTCGACAGCGTCCGCACCCGTCCAGCTGCGGGCTTCATCGCCGTTGCAGAACAGCAGATCCA
>CAYGNO010000235.1:0-3156 GCA_964351305.1 uncultured Sulfuricella sp. | reverse complement strand
GATTATCCATTAGAGCCAAAACACCGCTGTGGGAGCGGCGCCCTCGCCGCGATTTTCGGTCACATTCGCGCCGGGGCGGCGCTCCTACATGAACAAGCATTCCAATGGACAATCTAGGTTTATGCGCCTGCTGCTGATTGTCTGTTTCCTGTTCTGGAGTGTCGCTGCCCAAGCCACACAATCCGCGCCGGTCGTTCTGGTCTTCGGCGACAGTCTTTCCGCTTCCTACGGCATTCCCGCCGACAGCGGCTGGGTGGCTCTCCTCGAGCAGCGGATACACCAGAAAAAGCCCGGCTACCGGGTAGTCAACGCCAGTATCAGCGGCGAAACCACGAGCGGCGGCCGTTACCGGATCGAACAGGTTTTGGCCGAGCACCGGCCGGCGGTGGTGATCCTGCAACTGGGAGCGAACGACGGGCTGCGCGGGCTACCGCTCGATGCCGCCGCATCCAACCTCAACGCCATCATTACCGCCTGCCGCAACCGCAAAGCCCGCGTACTGCTGATCGGGATGCGGCTTCCTCCCAATTATGGCAGCGCCTACGCCGCCAGGTTCCAGGCAATCTACCAGCAGGCGGCGCAGCGACATAAAATCCCATTGCTGCCCTTCCTGCTTGAAGGATTTGCCGACAATCCGGAACTATTTCAGGCTGACGGCCTGCATCCCACTACCGCTGCGCAGCCGCTGATCGTGGAAAGGGTTTGGAAACTTCTGCAACCGATGTTGGCAGCGTCAGGATAAATGCGGCCCCGCCCAGGCTGCTTTCCGCCACGCGCACTTCGCCCTGAAGCAGCTGTGCGAAAGCCCTGACCAGTGAGAGCCCCAGCCCGGCCCCGCCAGACAGGGTTCGACTGGGATCGAGACGGGCAAAACGTTCGAAGATCTTGTCGCGCATTTCAACCGGAATACCCGGGCCGTCATCTTCCACCCGAATTTCCACATGATGCGCCCCTCGGGCGAGGGCCGTCAGCAGGATGGTACCGCCGGCGGGGACGTACTTGAGCTCGTTGTCGAACAGGTTGACGAAAATCCGTGCCAGTAACTGGCGGTCGGCTTCGATGTCAAGATTTGGAGCAATCCTGCCTTGCAGGGTGAGGCGTCGTTCTTCGGCGGAAGGCATGTACAGTTCAATGAGTTCTTCCAGCAGTCCGGACAGATCGACGGTCTTTTTTCTCACCCGCATGGCGCCCGCCTCGGCTTGACCGAGCGTGAGCAGAGCATTGACAATGTTCTGCATGTTCTGGATTTCGTCGAGCACTCTTTCAAGCGTGGCGCGGTGCATCTCGACGTCGTCATGTCGCAATGCGTCTTCGACATCGGCGCGCAAGCGCGTCAGCGGCGTTCTTAAATCGTGAGCGATATTGTCACCCGTCTGTCGGGTGCTTTGAGTCACCGTAACCAGCTGGCGACGCAGCAAGGCCTCTTTCTGCTGCTGCCGCCGACGCTGCAGCCACCAGTAGCCGGCAAGCCCGCCCAGCAGGCCCAGCAGGCCCAGCAGCAAAATTATTGATCCCAGATTATCCATTAGAGCCAAAACACCGCTGTAGGAGCGGCGCCCTCGCCGCGATTTGCGACCGCATTCGCGCCGAGGGCGGCGCTCCTACAAGTGCATGAACATTCCAATGGATAATCCGGGTTGATAGCAACATCTCTAACCAACTAAGGTTCCGGACGCAGGATATAGCCGCTTCCCCGCACCGTGTGCAACAAGGGAGTGGCGAAGGATTTGTCGATTTTCTGACGCAGTCGGCTGATGTGGACGTCCACGACATTGGTCTGCGGGTCGAAAAAATACTCCCAGACATTTTCCAGCAGCATGGTGCGCGTCACCACCTGCCCGGCATGACGCATCAGGTATTCCAGCAGGCTGAACTCGCGCGGCTGGAGATCGATTGCCTGGCCGGCGCGGGTGACGCTGCGGTTGAGCAGGTCCATTTTCAGGTCGGCAAGCTCCAGCATGGTATCCGGGCCGCTGCCGAAGCTGCGCGAGCGGCGCAGCAGCGCTTCGATCCGTGCCAGCAATTCGGCAAAGGCGTAGGGCTTGACCACGTAATCGTCGCCGCCGGCACGCAAGCCTTCCACCCGGTCGTCCACCTTGCCGAGCGCGCTCAGGATCAGGGCTGGAGTGCGTCTACCCTGATCCCGCAGCGCCTTCAGAACCGATAGCCCATCGCGCCCGGGCAACATGATATCGATCACCCACAGATCGTGATCCCCGGCCTGAGCCTGGTGCAGGCCACGTTCGCCGTCATGGACCAGTTCGACGGCATAGCCGGCCTCCACCAGCCCGCGCTTCAGAGATCCCGCTGCCGCCTCATCATCCTCAATAATCAGCAATTTCACCATGCCCCACCCGCCAGATTATATGGAATATGCATTAATATGTTACACATCTATCTGTTTAATCATTATGTTACAGATACGCTCGGCTTTCCGGAACGCAGCGAACCGACAACGCGCGCATAGCCGAAGCCCTGCTGGTTGAATACCTCCAGCACGCTTTCCACCTCTTCCTGGGCGCAGGCCACCAGCAAACCGCCGCTGGTTTGCGGATCGCACAGCATGTTTTTCTGCCATTCCGGCATGGTTGCGGGCAAAATCACCTCGTGCCCATAACTCGCCCAATTGCGCGCAGCCGCACCCGGCGCAAAACCCTGCTTGGCCAGATCCAGCGCTACGGGAAGCAAGGGCAAACAATCGAATTCGACCTCGGCAGCCAGCTTGGAACCGTGGCAGATTTCCAGCAGATGGCCCAGCAACCCGAATCCGGTGACGTCGGTCAGCCCATGCACGCCCGGCATGGCGGCCAGCGCCGACCCCGGCGTGTTGAGCTGGGTGGCGCTGGCGATCATCTGGCGATAGCCCTCCTCCGACAGCTCGTTTTTCTTCAGTGCTGCGCTCATGATGCCGATGCCGAGCCCTTTTCCGAGTATCAGCACATCGCCCTCCCGCGCCTGGTCGTTACGCTTGACCCGGTCGGGATGGACGATGCCCAGCGCCACCAGCCCATAGATCGGCTCGACGGAATCGATCGAATGGCCGCCCCCGATCGGGATGCCTGCTGCCGCACACACCGACTCGCCGCCCTTGAGGATTTCACGGATTACCTCGACCGGCAGCTTGGCCGTAGGCATGCCGACGATGGCCAGCGCCAT
>CAYGNO010000234.1:0-3217 GCA_964351305.1 uncultured Sulfuricella sp. | reverse complement strand
TCGTGCCTACGTTTACGTGCGGCTTGGTCCGCTCAAATTTGCCTTTTGCCATGATGACTTCCCTCTTTCTAAAGAACGATTATTTCTTGTTAATAACTGCGTCGGCGACGTTCTTCGGCGCCTCTGCATAATGCTTGAATTCCATGGTGTACGTCGCACGACCCTGAGTCAGCGAGCGCAGCGTGGTGGAATAGCCGAACATTTCAGCCAAAGGCACTTCGGCCTTGATCGACTTGCCGCCGCCAGCCATGTCATCCATGCCCTGGATCATGCCGCGACGGGAGGACAGATCGCCCATCACATCGCCCATTTTCTCTTCCGGCATTTCGACCTCCACCGCCATCATCGGCTCAAGCAACACCGGGCTGGCTTTGCGCATCCCGTCTTTGAACGCCATCGAAGCCGCCATCTTGAAGGCGTTTTCGTTGGAATCGACGTCATGGTAAGAACCGTCGAACAATGTCACTTTCACGTCCACCACCGGGAATCCGGCGAGCACGCCGTTCGGCAGGGTTTCGCGCAAACCCTTTTCCACTGCGGGAATGTATTCGCGCGGCACAGTACCGCCCTTGACGGCATCGATGAACTCAAAGCCCTTGCCGGCTTCGTTCGGGCCCATCTTGATCCAGACGTGGCCATACTGGCCGCGGCCACCGGACTGCTTGACGAACTTGCCTTCGACTTCGACTTCTTTCCTGATTGCCTCGCGGTAAGCCACTTGCGGCGCACCCACGTTGGCCTCGACGCCGAATTCACGGCGCATACGATCGACCAGAATTTCCAGATGCAACTCGCCCATGCCGGAAATGATGGTTTGATTGGTTTCCTCGTCGGTTCGCACGCGGAACGAGGGATCTTCCTGCGCCAGGCGATTAAGGGCCAGGCCCATTTTTTCCTGGTCAACCTTGGTCTTGGGTTCCACGGCGACGTGAATCACCGGCTCGGGGAATACCATGCGCTCCAGAATGATCGTTTTGTTCAGGTCGCACAGCGTATCGCCTGTGGTTGCCTCCTTCAGGCCCACTGCCGCCGCGATATCACCCGCGTACACTTCCTTGAGTTCTTCGCGCTGATTGGCGTGCATCTGCAGAATCCGACCGATACGCTCTTTCTTTCCCTTGATCGGGTTGTAGATGGTGTCGCCGGTTTTCACCATGCCGGAATAGACGCGGAAGAAAATCAGCTGGCCGACAAAAGGATCGGTCATGATCTTGAACGCCAGTCCGGCAAACGGCTCGTCGTCGCTCGCCTTGCGGCTGCCACGCTCACCATTTTCCAGTTCACCTTCCACCGGCTTAATATCAGTCGGCGCCGGCATGTAGTCGATCACGGCGTCCAGCATCGCCTGCACGCCCTTGTTCTTGAATGCGGAACCGCACAGCATCGGCACGATTTCGCTCGCAATCGTGCGCTGACGCAGGCCGCGTTTGATTTCAGCTTCCGACAAATCACCCTCTTCGAGGTATTTGTTCATCAACTCTTCGGATGCCTCGGCAGCGCTCTCCACCATCTTCTCGCGCCACTCCTGGGCGGTCGCCAGCAGGTCGGCCGGAATATCGCGCAGGTCGAATTTCATGCCCTGGGAGGCTTCATCCCAGTAAATCGCCTTCATGCGAACCAGGTCGACTACGCCTTCAAATTTATCTTCCGCGCCGATTGGCACCTGCAGCGGCACCGGGTTAGCTTTCAGGCGGCTCTTCATCTGATCGTAAACCTTGAAGAAGTTGGCGCCGGAACGGTCCATCTTGTTCACGAAGGCCAGACGCGGCACACCGTACTTGTTAGCCTGACGCCACACGGTTTCAGACTGGGGCTGCACACCGCCTACCGCGCAATACACCATGCAGGCGCCGTCCAGTACGCGCATCGAGCGCTCCACCTCAATGGTGAAGTCGACGTGGCCTGGAGTGTCGATGATATTGATGCGATGCTCGGGGTAATTATTGTCCATCCCCTTCCAGAAACAAGTTGTCGCTGCGGAAGTAATGGTAATCCCGCGCTCCTGCTCCTGCTCCATCCAGTCCATGGTGGCCGCGCCATCATGCACTTCGCCGATCTTGTGCGAAACACCGGTATAAAACAGCACGCGCTCGGTCGCGGTGGTCTTGCCGGCGTCAATATGCGCGCTGATGCCGATGTTGCGATATCGTTCAATGGGTGTTTTGCGTGCCACAGTTAAAACCTTTACTAAAACCTTCAACCACAAAGTTCACAAAGAACAAAAAAGAAAGCGGGCAGCCTAAGCCCCGCAATCTCCGTGTTCTCTGTGGCTAAATTTAGAACCTGTAATGTGCGAATGCCTTGTTGGCTTCGGCCATACGGTGAATTTCATCACGTTTTTTCATCGCGGAACCGCGCCCTTCGGCGGCGTCCAGCAATTCGCCGGCCAGGCGGAAGCCCATCGACTTCTCGCCACGCTTGCGCGCCGCATCCTTGATCCAGCGCATTGCCAGCGCGGTACGGCGAACCGGGCGAACTTCAACCGGAACCTGGTAGTTGGCGCCGCCGACCCGGCGGCTCTTTACCTCGACGGAAGGACGCACATTCCCCAGCGCTTGAGTAAACACCTCAAGCGGGTTCTTGCCGCTTTTCTTCTCAATCTGCTCCAAAGCGCCGTAAATAATCCGCTCGGCAACGGCCTTTTTACCTGCCGTCATCAGCACATTAACGAACTTGGAAATTTCCGCACTGCCGAATTTCGGATCAGGCAGGACTTCACGCTTGGGAACTTCTCTACGTCTTGGCATAATTACCTCGGTGCTATCTTTATAAATTGGCTTTAAATCAGCTTAAGCCGCCTTCGGGCGCTTGGTGCCGTACTTGGAACGACTCTGTTTACGATCCTTCACGCCAGCGGTATCCAGGCTGCCGCGCACTGTATGGTAACGAACACCAGGCAAGTCCTTGACACGACCGCCACGGATCAGCACTACCGAGTGCTCCTGCAGGTTATGGCCTTCACCGCCGATGTAGCTGGACACCTCGAAGCCGTTGGTGAGGCGCACACGAGCCACTTTACGCAACGCCGAGTTCGGCTTTTTCGGCGTCGTGGTGTAGACGCGGGTACAGACGCCGCGCTTCTGCGGGCTGCTTTCCAGCGCAGGCACTTTGCTCTTGGCAGGCTTGGGCTCGCGCGGTTTACGCACTAACTGGTTAATCGTTGGCATTGATAATCCATTCCTAAAAAAATAACGGGGACGGCAACCGTTGCCGTCCC
>CAYGNO010000233.1:0-3257 GCA_964351305.1 uncultured Sulfuricella sp. | reverse complement strand
TCGAAGTTCCACCAGATCATGAAAGCCTTGCCGACGATGTTGCGGTCCGGCACGAAGCCCCAGTAGCGGCTGTCGTTGCTGTCGTCGCGGTTGTCGCCCATCATGAAGTAGTAGCCTTGCGGTACCGTGCAGGTAAAGCCCTCGTCATTGTAAGCGCAATTTTCGCGGTTGGAAAACTGCCGCACGTCGCCCAGACGCAGTACCGGCGCATCAGGCTGAACCAGCGTTTGGTGGTTGTGCTCCCCCAATTGTTCGCGGTACAGGTTGGCGTTCACGAAATTCAGGCCGCTTTTGACGTAACTATAGCCGCCCAGACTTTCAATTTTCAGCGGCTTGTCGTTGAGGGAGAGTTGCTTGTTACGATAGCTGATTTTATCCCCAGGCACGCCGACCACGCGCTTGATGTAATCCAGCGAGGGATCTTCCGGGTAACGGAAAACCATCACATCGCCTTGTTGCGGCTGGTTGATCCCGATGATTTTCTGGTTGGCCACCGGCAAACGGATGCCGTAGGTGTATTTGTTCACCAGGATAAAGTCGCCCACCAGCAGCGTCGGCATCATTGAACCGGAAGGAATCTTGAACGGCTCGACCAGGAAAGAGCGCAGCAGGAAGACCACCAGAATGACCGGGAAAAAACTTTTGGAGTATTCGACCAGCAGCGGTTCCTTGGCGTCCGCCGCGCGGCGCGGCTTAAGAGCGTAAATCTCGAACAGCCAGATGACACCGGTGACGACCAGCGCGATCAGCATGATTAACGGAAAGTTCATTCGATACCCTTTTATGGTGATGGGCTTGGTAGGGTGGGCACGATTTTGTGCCCACGGTGAACCACAGCCGACCGCGTGGGCACAAAATCGTGCCCACCCTACATTTCTATTTGTTGTCCACCTGCAAAATTGCCAAAAAGGCCTCCTGCGGGATTTCCACATTGCCGACCTGTTTCATGCGCTTCTTGCCCGCCTTCTGCTTTTCCAGCAGCTTGCGCTTGCGGCTGATGTCGCCGCCGTAGCATTTCGCCAACACGTTTTTGCGCAGTGCCTTGACGTTTTCGCGCGCGATGATTTGAGCACCGATGGCCGCCTGGATCGCCACGTCGAACATCTGGCGCGGAATCAGCTCGCGCATCTTGGCCGCCACCTCACGACCCCGGTACTGGCTGTTGGCTCGGTGAACGATCACCGACAGGGCATCCACCTTTTCGCCGTTGATCAAAATATCCACTTTCACCAGGTCGGAAGTACGGAATTCCAGGAACTCGTAATCCATTGAAGCATAACCGCGCGATACCGATTTGAGCTTGTCGAAAAAGTCCATCACCACTTCATTCATCGGCATCTCGTAAGTCAGCATCACCTGCCGTCCCAAGTACTGAATATTTTTCTGCACGCCGCGCTTCTGGTTGCACAGCGTCATCACGGCGCCCACATATTCCTGCGGCGCAAGGACAGTGGTAGTGATGATCGGCTCGCGGATTTCCTCGATCTTTGACAGTTCGGGCAACTTGGCGGGATTCTCGATTTCCAGCACCTCGCCGCCGCGCATCACCACCTCGTACACCACCGTCGGCGCGGTGGTGATAAGGTCCATATCGTATTCGCGCTCCAATCGCTCCTGCACGATCTCCATGTGCAGCAGTCCGAGGAAGCCGCAGCGGAAACCGAAGCCCAGCGCCTGTGAAACCTCCGGCTCATAGTGTAGCGAGGCATCATTGAGCTTGAGTTTTTCCAGCGCATCGCGCAGGGCTTCGTATTCATGTGATTCCACCGGATACAGGCCGGCGAACACTTGCGGCTGGATTTCCTTGAAACCCGGCAGCGCCTCGCTGGCACGCCTCCCGGCCAAGGTCACAGTATCGCCGACCTTGGCCGCCTTGAGTTCCTTGATGCCGGCGATGACGAAGCCGACCTCGCCCGCCGCCAGTTGCGTCCGGGGCTGGGATTTGGGCGTGAACACGCCGACCTGTTCGCACAGGTGTTCGCTGCCGCCGGCCATCAGCAGGATTTTATCCTTGGGTTTCAGTACGCCGTCCACCACGCGCACCAACATCACCACGCCGACATAATTATCGAACCAGGAGTCGATAATCAGCGCTTTCAAGGGGCCATCCGGGTTACCCTTGGGCGGCGGAATACGGGCGATGACCGCCTCCAGCACGTCCTGCACACCCAGGCCTGTCTTGGCCGAGCAGAGAACAGCGTGGCTGGCGTCAATGCCGATGATGTCCTCGATTTCCTTGATCACCCGCTCAGGCTCGGCGCTGGGCAGGTCGATCTTGTTGAGCACCGCGACGACCTCTACCCCCTGCTCGATGGCGGTATAGCAGTTCGCCACGCTCTGCGCCTCCACGCCCTGCGAAGCGTCCACCACCAGCAGCGCCCCCTCGCAGGCAGAGAGCGAGCGGCTGACTTCATAGGAGAAATCTACGTGGCCGGGAGTATCGATCAGGTTGAACTGGTAAACCTGCCCATCGAGGGCCTTGTACGTCAGCGCAGCGGTCTGCGCCTTGATGGTGATGCCGCGCTCGCGCTCGATATCCATCGAATCCAGCACCTGCGCCTCCATCTCGCGGTCGGAAAGGCCGCCGCAGAGATGGATGATGCGGTCTGCCAGGGTGGATTTGCCGTGGTCAATATGAGCGATAATGGAGAAATTGCGGATGTGCTTCATAGTGGGTGTCAGTAAAAAAGGGCACTTTGCGGTGCCCTTTCTTTTTTGGGAAAGGCGGATTTTACCGGATTTTGCCGAAATAAGCAGCAAGCGCGACCGGATCGAGACGGTAATGACAGATTTCCTCGCCATTGCCGGCCAGCACAGGCACTAAATGACCGTATTGCCGTTCCAGGGTTTCGTCTTCGTCCACATCGACGACTTCCAGCGAGAACTGGTACTCCGGCTGAAACGCCTCAAGTGCCGTGATCATGTCGTGGCACAGGTGGCAATGTTCGCGCCCGTAGACCGTCAACAAACTCACTTCTTCAAGCCACCCTCAAAACTCACCACACTTACTGGCATATCGACCATCCGGCTCAGGATAACCGGCTGGAATTGCCGGCCCATTCCCATCTTCGACGAAAACAACTTCAATCCGAGAAAACCCGCCGCCAGTCCGATGAAGGCGCCAGCTACAGAATACCCGTCCTTGACATCCGCGGTAACAGCCAGCGCGCTCCCCGCTACCGCCCCGACAAACAATAACAGCAGCGGAAACAGGTAAAGCAGCAGCGTCCCCTTGAACAGGGCCGACTCATTCATGC
>CAYGNO010000232.1:0-3266 GCA_964351305.1 uncultured Sulfuricella sp. | reverse complement strand
GGAGGCGATGGAGGGGAAAAACAAGAAGCTGGATCGACGCGGCGGCGCCGCGAAGGTGATGCATGCCCTGGAAAACTACGACCGCTATTTCGATCACCCTGGCTGGCGGCCATTGAATCCGGGCAAGTTCTGACCATCGCGAAAGCGCCTTTAACATGCACGACCATGCAGGTTAATGGCGCATCGATCAATCCCCGTTTACGCCCTTGATGTCTGCCTGAATTTCCAGCTTCTTTATTTTTTCCCACAAATTCTTGCGGCTGATACCGAGGGTGGCGGCGGTGTTTCCCATGTGCCACTGATGCTGGCCAAGCGCGTTTACAATGTAACGGCGCTCACAGGCCTGTAGGTAATCATTGAGATCGGCATCCTGAGTGGTTTCAAAAGGTTGGGGTTGCATATCCTCCTCGAACAATGTTTCCGGTTCCAGCAGATGGCCGGGGGTCAGAATCGAGGCGCGTTCAATGGCATGGTGCAGCTCCCGCACGTTACCAGGCCAGGGGTGGGCGAGCAGGGCTTCCTCGCCGGCGCGGGAAAGCTGCTTGCGTTCCCCCTTGGCGGCTTGCTCGTCCAGAAAACGTTGGGTGAGCCACAAGATGTCTTCGCGCCTTTCCCGTAGCGGCGGAACCTTGATTTGAATGACGTGGATGCGGTAATAGAGGTCCTCGCGGAAAGCGCCTTCTTCCACCATCTTGCGCAGGTCGCGGTGGGTGGCGCAGATCAGCCGCAGGTTGACGGCAATTTCGGCATTGCCGCCGACGCGCACGATCCTGCGTTCCTGGACGGCGCGTAACAGTTTGACCTGCATGGCCAGTGGTGTATCGCCGATTTCGTCGAGAAACAGCGTGCCGCCGTCGGCCTGCTCGAACACCCCCTTGCGTGCGCGGACCGCCCCGGTAAACGCGCCTTTTTCGTGGCCGAACAGTTCCGCTTCGAGCAGTGATTCACTGATCGCGCCGCAATTGACAGCGACGAAAGACCGGTCTGTGGTTCTGGGGTCGAGATGGTGAATTTCTCGCGCGATCACTTCCTTGCCCACGCCGGATTCCCCGGTGATGAGGAGGGTGGGCGCGTGCTGGGCGAGGCGGGGAAGCGTCTGCGCGATCTGGCGCATGGCGGGCGAGATGCCCAGGCGGCAGCTGTCCTCCTCGCAGGGGAAGACGCGGTTGCCGCACAGGGCGCCCACCTTTTTCACCATCTGGTCGAGGTCGAAGGGCTTGGTGATGTAATCGGCGGCCCCCAGCTTGAGCAGCACCACGGCGTGGTCAATTGAGCCGTGACCGGTGATGAAGAGAAACGGCGGCAGGCTGATGCCACGTTCCAGCAGACGGATGAAAACCTCCTCGCCGCTGCCGTCCGGCAGGCGGATGTCGCTCACCACTGCCGTGTAATTCCCGTTTTCGATAGCCGCCAGCGCCGATTGTGCGGTGCGCTGCCATTCCACCGTGTAGCCCTCTAGCTCGAAGCGGTCGAGCAGCGATTCGCCCATGATCTCGTCGTCCTCGATCAGGCACAGGGATGGCTTTGTCGTGCTATTCATGATTCTTCCTGCAAGGGTAGAGTGACGGAAAAACGGGTTTCGCCGGGTTCGCTTTCCACCAGGATGCCGCCGTTCAACTGGCGCATTATCTGGTAGGTGATCCACAAGCCCAGGCCGTGGCCGTTGCGGGAGAGACGCGAAAAAGGCTCGAACAGGTAGGGCATGTCCTCTTCCGCGATGTGGCCGCCATCGTTTTTTACCACCAGGGTGAGGCTGCGGCTGTCACGGTATACCTGGCATTCGGCCCGCTTGTCTGCGGCGCGGATAGCGTTGAGCAGCAGATTGAGGAGAATCTGTCGCACCAGGGTGGAAGGCAGCGGGAGATCGGCAGTAATATCATTTTCCCAAACCAGTGCTACCCCTTTCCCGGTTGCTTCCGCAGCCACCAAGGTGCGCGTGTCCTCAATGTCACGGCGCGACAGCGGGTGGTTTTCTACTTTGGCCTCAACCAGCAGGGCGGCGACCGTGTCCTTGATCTGGGTCAGGCCGCGTTCCAGCATCGACAGCGTTTTCAGAGTTCGGGGGTCGCCCGATCCGTGCTTCTTGTAGGTGTTGATGGTGTTGAGCATGCCGCCCAGAGGGTTGTTGACCTCGTGGGCGATCCCGGCGGAAAGCCGGCCCACCGCCGCCAGCCGTTCGGACACCAGTATTTCCTGCTCCAGCCTTTCCTTGTCCTTGAGTTCTTTCAGCATGCGTTTGAAGGAGGCGCCGGCGCGGCCGATTTCGTCGTGCGATTCGAACAGGTCGCAGTGCAGGTTTTCCGGCACGCTGGGGCCGATCTGGTCCATGCAGGCGGCCAGCCGCACCAGCGGCCCGGCCATGCGGTTACCCCAGTACCAGGCAATGGGCAGTAGTACCGCCAGCGCCAGCAGCGTCATCAGGGCGGCGCGCTGGGCGATGCCGACGAAGCGGGGCATGAACAGGCTCTTGGAATAGCCCATGACCAGAGTGCCCAGGCGCGCCCCTTCGGATGTGACGGGAATGATGACGAACAGCCTGCCGGAATTGGGGAGGTCAATGACGGCGGGCTTGGCATCGCTTCGCCTCGTCAGAATTTCGCCGATCGCAGCATATTCGGGGTCGATCTGACCGGGTTCGGCCAGCATGGGATACTGCGTCGGCCGGGTCGAGACATAAATTTGCCCCCTGGTGTCCAGCACCAGTATGGTTTCCGCGATCTGGGCCTGATCCTGGCTGATGCCCTGAAAGGGCGAATTGGTGATCTCGTAGGCGCGCCAGACGTCATCGTGGGTCATGGGGCCGACCAGGGTGTTGGCCAGCACCCGGCCCATGCTTTCGGCGTGGCGCAGCAGGTCGTTCCGGGTTTCTTCATGCACCCGGAACAGGATGGAAGCAGTCACCAGGATGGCGGTGATGCTGGCGAGCAGGAACACCCGCAAGGGAATCTTGTAGCGCAGGCTGAGGTCGCGCACGAAATACTTCATGGCCGGTTCGCCACTTTCTCGGCCATGCGGGCAATCCCATCAAACAGCTTGCGCTCGCCCGGCACGAAGCCGTCCAGATTGAGCTGGGTCAGCAATTTTTTTCCTTCCCCATCATTATGCATGGCGATCAGGACTCGCCGTAGAGCCACGAAATCAGCATCCGGCAGGGACGCGCGGGCGACAAAGGGTGGAAAGCCAAACTCGGGCGATTGTTCCACCACCCGTGTTTTCGACGTGAGTTCAGGATGGGAGCGGCGCAGGGTTTCCCACACATAGCCGTC
>CAYGNO010000231.1:0-3314 GCA_964351305.1 uncultured Sulfuricella sp. | reverse complement strand
CCGGGCGAGTTCGTCGCCATCACCGGGCCTTCCGGCTCGGGCAAGTCCTCGCTGCTCTACCTGCTGGGGCTGCTCGACATGCCCGGCTCCGGCGCGGTTTTCCTCGAAGGGCGCGACACTTCCACGCTCTCCGGCACGGAACTGGCGGAACTACGCCTGCGCAAGCTGGGCTTCGTGTTCCAGTTCCATTTCCTGCTGCCCGAATTCAGCGTGCAGGAAAACGTCATGATCCCGATGCGCAAGCTGGGCGGACGCAGCGACAAGGAAATCCGCAGCCGCTCCGCCGACCTGCTGGCCGAGCTGGGGATGGAAACGGAGCTGGACAAGAAGCCGGAACAGCTCTCCGGCGGTCAGCGCCAGCGCGTCGCCATTGCCCGCGCGCTGGCCAACGACCCGCTCATCGTCCTGGCGGACGAGCCGACCGGCAACCTGGACACCCGCAACGGCCGGATCGTGTTCGACATCTTCCAGCGCCTGGCCGGGGAGAAGGGCCAGGCGGTCATCACCGTGACCCACGACGTACATCTGTCCGCCCTGACCCAGCGTCAAATTCACCTGGTGGACGGGAAAATAACGGTCGCTTAACCCGGGATCGTCAGGCGCGCCTCGGTGCCGCCGCCCGGCCTGGCCAGCAGTTCTATTTTCCAGCCGTTGGCGTCCGCCAGCTGGCGGGCAATGGCAAGGCCCAGCCCGCTGCCTCCGGTCGCGCTGCTGCGCGATGACTCCAGACGGTAAAATGGCCGGAACACCTCTTCCGCCTGATCGGGCGGAATCCCCGCCCCGCGGTCGAACACGCCGATCCTGGCCCACCCTTCCGCACAATCGAGGGCCATGCTGACCGGTTCGCCGCCGCCGTAGCGCAGCGCATTTTCGATCAGATTGGTGAGGAGACGACGCAACGCCACCGGCGCCACCTCCCGGATACAGGGTGGCGGAGCCCGCCATTCAAGCGCCGTGCCTTGCGCCAGATCGCCGAGCAGCGCCGCCAGATCCACCGCCTGCTTTTCCTCCTGCCCCAAGCCTTGGGCAAGTTCCAGAAAGCCCCCGATCAGCCGGTTCATTTCTTCCATGTCGCGCTCCATGCGGGCGGTCAGCGCCGGATTGGCATTTTCCGGCATCATCGCAAGGCCAAGACGGAGGCGGGCCAGAGGGGTGCGCAAATCGTGGGAAATTCCCGCCAGCAGGGTGGTACGGTTGTCCATCAGCGCCTTCACCTGGCGGGCCATGCGGTTGAAGGTCGCGGCCAGGGCAGCCAGCTCGGCCGGCCCTGATTCCGGCAGCAGCTCCGGGGTAAGGCCCTCCCCGACGCTGGCCGCCGCATCGGCCAGCCGCGCCAGCGGGCGGGCGATGCGCCGCGCCAGCACCAGCGCGGTCAACGGGACGAGAACCACCCCTGCCACCATCACCAGTAGCAACGCCAGCAGGGGATGAACGCCGAGCCGGCCGAGGGTAAAACCGATCCTGATCATCTGCCCGCCTATCGGAATTTCCGCCCACATCCACTGCTTTTCCCAATGGGTGATCTTGACGTGGATCGGCATCCCGACACGCTCCGTCAGCGCGCGCTCCAGCAAAAGCAGGTAGGGCAGAAACTGACCCTCATCCGATAGCGGGGCATCCGCCTTGAACAGCCACAGGTCGTGGCTCTTGGCCAGCTCGTCCACGAAGTCCCCGCGCGTCTCGGGGGGCAGTTCGACCCAAGTCTGGGCGGACAGCACCATCAGCGCCGCCAGGTCGTCGGCGGAGCGCCGGGCCATCGGCAGGAACACGGTCGCCACCGCCACCGCCAGCACCACCAGCTGGAACGCCAGCAGGACTGCGGTCAGGGTGGCGGCGGTTCTGCCGAACAGGGTCGCCGGGCGAACCGGCCAGAGCTTCATACCGTGCCTCCCTCCGGCGAAAACAGGTAGCCCTGCCCCCACACGGTGCGGATATAGCGCGGCGCAGCCGGGTCAGCCTCGATCTTGCGGCGTAACCGCGTCACGCGCACGTCGATGCTGCGGTCGAAGGGGTCGCGCTCAAAGCCCTTGATCAGGTCCATCAGATGGTCACGCGACAGCACCCGGTTGGAATGTTCCACAAAGATGCGCAGCAGCGCGAATTCTCCGCTGGTCAATGCGACATCCTCTCCGCCCCTGACCAGCCGACGACGTTCAGGGTCAAACTGGAAAGGCCCGAAACAGTAACCCGCCGGCTGCGCCGATTCCTTCGCCTCCCCGCGCCGGCGCAGCACTGCCCGGATGCGAGCCAGCAATTCTCGTGGATTGAATGGCTTGGCCAGGTAATCGTCAGCGCCCACCTCCAGCCCGACAATCCGGTCGATCTCCTCGCCCCGAGCCGACAATATGATAATCGGCAGATTGCCGCGCACCCTCAGCCGGCGCGCCAGACTCAAGCCGTCCTCGCCGGGCAGCATCAGATCGAGAATCACCAGATCGGCAGGCCGCTCCGCCAGGCAGGCATCCATCTCCGCCCCATCCGCCGCCGCGCCGACCGCGTAGCCCTGCCCGGTCAGGTAATCGGCAAGCAGCTCCCGCAACCCGGCATCGTCGTCCACCACCAGAATATGCACTTTGTGTTCGTTATGTTCGTTCATGGCCTCAATATACAAAACAACCCGGCCTGCCGCCATGTTTAGGCACAATTCGTAACACATTGTTACACTTTGCCAGCGTCTGGAAATGCTTCTGAAACGCCTAAGGGGGATGATGCACACCATGGATACAACAAACAACACAACGGACATGGCGAGAAACGCCGTCATGAAACACCCAGGCTTCATCGCCGCACCCCTGCTCGTTCTGGCGCTACTGGCCAATGCCGGCGCGAAGGCGAACGAGCATCCGCCCCATGACCTCCCGCTACAACTGGCGCAAAACACGAGTGCTGAAGATCGTGCCGCCCTGCGCGAACAACTGGGCAACCGGATGCGTGAAATCAGCCCGGAGGAACAGGCGCTGATGCGCGATTCCGCCTATGATGGCAGGAAGCGCATGGAAAATAACACAGAGACCCGACCGGAGCGGCGTAGCGGCGGAAACGAAGGCGGCTACGGTCGCGGCCACGAATCCCGCCAGGGTGGTGGCAGCGGTGGCATGGGCGGCGGCGGTAGTGGCAGACGGGGGCGTTAGCCGCTAAATCATCCGGCGTAATGACTTGAACCATCGGCGCCGGCAGCTAAAATTTTTATCAACCGTAACTGTAAAGGAGAAAAAATGCGTAAATCCACATTAATCGTCGTCCTGACTACCATGGCCCTGGGCATTTCCACCGTTAGCTTCGCCCGTGGTGGCGGCGGCGGCGGTGGCGGCGGT
>CAYGNO010000230.1:0-3329 GCA_964351305.1 uncultured Sulfuricella sp. | reverse complement strand
GTGGGTCACTCTAAACGAGCACAAGTGGGTCATTCTTGGTGAGCGGCGAAGCCCAGGCGCTGGAGCAGGCGAGCGTGAAGCAGTACTGCTAGGCGGTGCGCGTGCCGGTGATTGGCGCCAATTTTGTAGCGCTGGCCGAGCAGGCCCTACGGGAGAATCACAGTCACATCCGATATCTGGAAGCGCTGCTGGCGATGGAGAGCGAGGAGCGAGACCGGCATGCGATCGAGAACCGGCTGCGGGAAGCGCAACTGCCGCGGCTGAAGACGCTGGAGGAGTTCGACTTCGCACAGGCGCAGCGGATTCCGGCGGCGCGGATTCGGGAACTGGCCGAGGGCGGCTATATCGAACGCAGCGAACCAGTGGTGTTGATTGGCGAATGCGGAACCGGCAAGAGCCACCTGGCTCAAGCCATCGGCCAGGCAGCCATCCAGCAGGGCTACAAGGTGATCTACCGCGAAACCCACATCCTGCTGGAAGAACTGGCCGACGCCTCTGTCGACGGTACCCGCAAGCAATACATGGAGTCCATCTCCACCGTAGCCCTGCTCATCATCGACGACTTCGGCATGCGCAAACTGCCGCAGACAGCCGCTGAAGACCTGCTGGAGATCATCATGCGCCGCTACGAGCGCGCCAGTACAGTGCTTACGTCAAATCGCCCCGTCGAGGACTGGGGCAAACTGCTGTGCGACGTGGCTGCCGTCAGCGCCATGCTCGACCGGCTACTGCACCACGGCCATGTGCTCAAATGCGGCCCCCGCAGCTGGCGCACCAAGACCGCGGCAGCCGAGTGAACGCAAATGGAAGAAGACTGTCCTCAGATGCGAGGGCGCTGCCCTCGCGCTCCCGGGATTTATCGCTTTGAGGCCAGCATGAGGCGAGCGGGGCGGCGCCGCCGCCCCGCTACATGCCGGCCCCTGGACGGCGCTCCGGTCGCATCCCTGCGGTGCCGTACCCTCCGCCCAGGTGCTGTCAGTATAGGCTGGCCTCAATCAGAAACGCGAGAGTGAATTGCCGAAGGCGACTTCGGTGCGGTATAACAACCCTTGTCCTGCCTCACACTCGTTGGCCGCTTTTGAGGTGATCCCCGAGGGTTGAACAGCTTGCCTCGGCTTTTCGACTTGCGGCGGTTGAAAGAGAGAGTCGCGGGGTATGGTAAACTGTGTTTTTTGGTCCCGCGCGCACTCATTCTTATGTGGAACGGCGAGTACAGCTTCCTCATCCCGAACCTGATCCAGAAGGACTTCAAGATCCGCTACCGCAACATGTCGCTGGGGGTTTTCTGGTCGCTATTGAATCCACTGGTGCTGATGGGGGTACTGACGTTCGTTTTCACTAGGATTTTTGTCAACCAGTCAATTCCACACTTCGCCGTATTCGTGCTGTGCGGGCTGGTGCCGTTTAACTTCTTCAGCATCGCTTGGCTGTCGGGGACAACTTCGCTGGTGGAAAACGCCGGGTTGATCAAGCGGGTGGCGGTGCCGCGCGAGGTCATCCCGCTGGCGGCGGTGCTGTCGAATTGCCTGCACCTGCTGATACAGATCGGGTTGTTGTTCCTTTTCGTGTTCCTGTCCGGCGGCACGCCGAACCGGTACTGGGCCTATCTGCCTTTCATCTGGGGCATGGAGATCGTGTTCGTGTGCGGGATTTCGCTGATCACTGCGTCGTTGAACGTCTTTACCCGGGACATCCGTTACGTGGTGGAGTCGGTCAACACGGTCCTGTTCTGGCTGGTTCCGATTTTCTACCCGTTTTCCCTAATCCCGCCAGCGTACAAAGAGGTATACCAATTCAATCCGGTGGCGGCGCTAGTGCTGGCGCTGCGGACCATCCTGATCGACGGCGCGCCGCCGGCGCCTTCGCTGCTGATCAAGCTGACGATTTCCTCTCTGGCGATGCTGGGGATTGGGTTGCTGGTGTTCCGGCGGCTGAAGCCGAAGTTTTACGATTACCTGTAGACACCCATGACGGCGATTGAGTTTCAGAGCGTTTCGAAGTCCTTCCACCGGCACGCCGGGCGGCGGCTGCTGCGGCACCGCCTGGCGAACTGGCTTCGCGGGCAGCGTGGGGAACGGTTTTACGCCCTGAAGAACGTCTCGTTCGAGCTGGAGGAAGGGGAGGGTCTGGCTGTGATAGGGCCGAACGGGGCGGGAAAGAGCACGCTGCTCGGGCTGGTGGCGGGGCTGGCCACGCCCGACACGGGCACCGTTACTGTGAACGGCCGGATCGCGGCACTGCTGGAGCTGGGCTCGGGGTTCCATCCGGACCTGACGGGCGCCGAGAATGTCCGCGTCAACGCGTCGCTCATCGGACTGAGCCGGCGCCGCACGGCGGAGCTGTTTGACCAGATCGTGGAATTCGCCGGCATCGGCGACTTCATCGGTGAGCCACTGCGCACCTATTCGACCGGGATGATCATGCGCCTGGCGTTTTCGGTGGCCATCAACATGGATCCAGAGATCTTGCTCATCGACGAAGTGCTGGCGGTGGGAGATCAGGCGTTCCAGGCCAAGTGTTTCGAACGCATCCACCGGTTCCGGCACGCCGGCAAGACGCTGTTGTGCGTCTCACATGCGACCGGCATGGTGCAGGAACTGTGCGACCGCGCCATCTGGCTGGATCGCGGCGAGCTCATGATGAGCGGTCGGATCCGCGACGTGATTGAAGCTTATGAAGGGCATCGGACTACCTGTGGGTAGTCAAAACCAGATCTGAGCCGCAGAAGGACGGCCGGTGAGACGAAGAGCCACTGACCATTACAGCCAGTGGGCGAACTCCGAGCCCACAGACTGGCGAGTTGGTCGACCACCGCCGGCGGAAACGGTGCGGAGCGTCCGCTGACCTTGGATCTTCTTGACCGGGGTCTCTCTGGACAGATCAGTAGTCGGGCGAGCATTACTTCGAGCTGTCCCTATCGCAAACTTCGAACTGAATGAGAACATGGAGCTTGCGCCTCATTCGTTATTTCCTCCATTTGGCCATGAGCACGCTCCGCGTGCTGGGCGTCACAGCGTCCGCGACATTCAAATCACGAGCCGCACTCTATCTGGAGAACCTTGCTCTACGGCACCAACTCGGCGTCCTGCAGCGCTCTGTGAAGCGGCCGAAACTGACGTCAGCCGATCGACTCCTCTGGGCGTGGCTGTGCGAAATCTGGCGCGATTGGCGAACTGCTTTGGTCATCGTCAAGCCGGAAACCGTCATTTCCTGGCACCGCAAGGGCTTCCGGCTGTTCTGGACATGGAAGGTCCGGCGCGGGCAGCTTGGACGACCGGCGGTCCCGAAAGACATTCGGGAACTGATCCGCACGATGAGCCGTGAGAATC
>CAYGNO010000229.1:0-3336 GCA_964351305.1 uncultured Sulfuricella sp. | reverse complement strand
ACGACGAAGTCCGCTCCCTGCTGGAGGAAACCGGCTACATCGAAGCCGACTGCGAGTTCTGCAACCACCATTACGTGTTCGACGCGGTGGATGCGGAGCAGGTCTTCGCCAGTGATGTTGCCGGCCCGGTTGGCCACACCCGGCACTGACATGACCGCCGCCCGGAAAGCCATCATCCTCGGCGCAGCGGGGCGCGACTTTCACAATTTCAACGTGTTTTTCCGTGATCATGCCGGTTACGAGGTGGTTGCCTTCACTGCCACCCAGATTCCCTACATCGAGCATCGCACCTACCCCGCTACCCTGGCGGGGCCACGCTATCCCGCCGGTATCCCGATTTTTCCGGAAAGCGAACTGCCCGACCTGATTCGCCGCTTTTGCGTGCAGGACGTGTTCTTCGCCTACAGCGATGTGCGCCACGAGCAGGTGATGCACCTCGCCGCGCTGGCCTTCTCCTGTGGCGCCTCGTTTCACCTGCTCGGGCCGGGCGACACCATGCTCAAGGCCGGCAAGCCGGTGATCGCGGTGGTTGCGGCCCGTACCGGCGCGGGCAAGAGCACGGTCACGCGCTATCTGCGGGCGGCGTTTGCCGCGTCGGGCCGGAAGGCGGTGGCGGTGCGCCACCCGATGCCCTATGGCCGCTTCGACAAAGCGGTCGAGCGCTACGCCACGACGGAGGACGTGATTCGCTCCGGTATCACCGTCGAGGAAATGGAAGAATACCAGCAGCATGTCGACGAGGGCGGCGTGGTGTTCGCCGGCGTGGATTACGGCCAGGTGCTGGCCTGCGCCGAGGCCGAGGGAGAGGTCATCCTGTGGGACGGCGGCAACAACGACATGGCCTTCTACCGCCCCGATCTCACCATCGCCGTGCTCGATCCGCTGCGACCGGGAGAGGAAGCGGGTTATTTTCCGGGAGAGGCGAATGTCCGCGCGGCGGACATCATCGTCATCAACAAGGTCAATGCCGCATCCAGGGCCGACGTCGAGCGTGCCATGGCGGCGGCGCATGAGCTCAACCCCGCAGCGCCGGTGGTGTTGATGGCCTCGCAAGCGACGCTGGACCGGCCGGAACTGGTGCGCGGCAAGAATGTGCTGGTGGTGGAGGACGGCCCATCGGTGACGCACGGCGGCCTGCCCGACGCGGTGGGAGCCTGGGCGGCGCGCCGCCTCGGTGCGAATCTGGTGGATCCGCGTCCCTACGCCATCGGCTCACTGCGCGAGGTGTATGAGAAATATCCACAGCTGGGTTCGGTGCTGCCCGCCCTGGGTTACAGTGCCGGGCAGTTGGAGGATCTGCGCCGATCCATCGAGCAGGTGCCGTGCGACGCGGTGGTGCTGGGTACACCGGCCAATCTGGCCGTGGTGGTGGGGATAGCAAAACCGGTGGCGCGGGTCAGGTTCGTGGCAGAAGACGTATCGCACCCCACGTTGCAGGCGCTGGTCCTGGAGCGAATCAAGGTGAGCGGCAGCACTGCCTGATTTTTCAACTTCAAAAACATTTACCGCAAAGGGCGCAAAGGATCGCGAAGGAAAACAAAAAATCCAATCTGGTTTTGTGTATTACTTGACGTTGATTTACCTTGCGTTCCTTTGCGTCCTTTGCGGTGAAAGATTTTAATGAATAGTTCTACAAACGAAAGCGGCGCAGAGCGGCTGCGCATCGACAAATGGCTGTGGGCGGCGCGTTTTTTCAAGACGCGCTCGCTGGCGACGGAGGCGGTCGAAGGCGGCAAGGCGCATCTCAACGGGGTGCGCGTCAAGCCGGCGAAAACCGTCACTATCGGCGACACGCTCGAAATCAGAATAGGCCCGTTCCAGTTCACCGTCGTCGTCTGCGGTCTTTCCCCCCGTCGCGGCCCGGCCAGCGAGGCAGCGAAGCTTTACCGGGAAACCGGGGAAAGCCGCTCTGCGCGCGAGGCGCTGGCGGCGCAGTTGAAGGCGGAGGCCATTCACGGCGAGGAGCGCCAAGGCCGCCCCACCAAGCGCGACCGGCGCCACATCGTCCGCTTTACCGGCGGCTAAAGCCTGGAGACTTCGGGGCGCAATTCGGCGAACGAATCGCCCGGTTGGTAGGAAAATCGAACCTGGATGCGGTCTCCCGCCCGGACGGACAGCGGATTATCCAGCGGCAGGATCAGGTACTGGTTGATCCAGTCGATGGTGCGTTGTTCCGCAACCTGGATGGCGAGGATGTTCTTGGTGATGAAGCGCAGGGCGTTCATCCGGCCGGCGCTGTGGGTGATGATAACGTCATCCCAGGCGCAGGACTCGGGCAGTTCCTCGTCGTAACACAGCATTTGGTAGATGGCGGGCTCGCCCAGTTCACGGGTGTCCGGCTGGATCGCGGCCGGATGCTGGAACAGTATGGTCGGGGCGTAATACCCCGCGAAGTCGAAGCGCTGCTCTACCGGCTGTACCGCCTGTATCATCGCTTCCGGCACAAAAACCGGCAGGGGCGTGCCGAATTTCCGAAGGTAGCGTTCCTTGAATGAGGCGATCACCGCGATTTGCTTTTCCCGCAGCATGGCGACGTGGGTCATTTCGCAAATGACGACATCAACAGGTTCGGGAGGGAGATAGTCGAAGGCATCCGCTTCCACTACTTCGATTCGTTCGGAATATGGGTTGAGCGGCAGTATCCGTCGCGCCTCCCTGACCAGTTCCGGGTTTTTTTCCACGCACCAGACTTTGGCGGCATTTTTGGCGGCAAAAAACGACAGCACGCCGGTTCCTCCGCCCAGGTCCAGAACGCGTGCGCCGGGTTTTACCACCTGTTCGATCGCTGTCTTGAAGCCCGTCATGCGCGCGGTATCGTTCAGCATGTTGTAGTGGTAATGCAGGGGAATGAACTGGCCGATCTCCAGCGGGTCTTGTGGCGGATTCATGACGGGGGGATTCTTTTTTACGGGATAAACGCATAGTGCTGCCAGGCGGCGATATTTGCAACCATGCCTGCCTAAGCAGTTGCGCAGACGAGTGTTTAACCCAGATTGTCCATTGGAATGCCCGTGCATGTAGGAGCGCCGCCCCCACAGCGGTTCTGGCTCTAATGGACAATCTGGGTTTAAAAAATCTCCCGCGTCTCCAGGAATTTGATTTCGGGAAACCGTTCCTGGGTCAGGTTCAGGTTGACCCGGTTCGGCGCCAGGTAGACATAATCGTCGGCGTTATCCAGCGCGACGTTGAAGCCGTGCTTGTCGGCGAGCTTCTTCAGCTCCGCCTCAGGGCCGCGCAGCCAGCGCGCGGTGGCGACATCGTAAGGTTCGAACAGCACGTCAACCCCATATTCGAATTGCAGGCGGTGCGCCACCACGTCGAACTGGAGCATGCCGA
>CAYGNO010000228.1:0-3347 GCA_964351305.1 uncultured Sulfuricella sp. | reverse complement strand
GGGGGATTGAGGGGAGGGCTGGCGCCGCTCCCACAGCGGTGTTTTGGCTCTAATGGACAATCCGGGATAAACATTGGTGCGTCCGCTTAGCGGTGCAATCCCTAGAGATCGAAGGAAAGAAACTCCGGCTTTCACCAGGTATGCAGGTGGTCGCGGAAATTCACCAGGGGCGGCGCACGGTGATGGAATACCTGCTGTCTCCGGTGCAGAAGGCGTTTCATGAGGCGGGGAGGGAGCGGTAGGGTGGCCAGTGTTGTGGGCGGGTTACAAACCCACCTTACATTGATTGATACAGCGCCAGGTAATCCTCGGCGCTTTTTTTCCAGCTAAAATCACGGGTCATGCCGTTGCGCTGGATTTTCCTCCAGACTTTCTTGTCATGGTAGGCGGCCAGCGCACGCCGGATGCAGCCGAAAAAATCTTCCGCAGTTATCGGTTCGAACACGAAGCCGGTGATTCCATCCACCACCGTATCCGTCAGACCGCCGGTGGCATGCACGATCGGCGGGGTGCCGTAGCGCTGGCTGTACATCTGGTTGAGGCCGCACGGTTCAAAGCGCGAGGGCATCAGGAACATGTCCGCGCCCGCTTCGACCAGATGCGAAAATCCCTCGTCAAAGCCGATCGTCACCCCCACCTTGTCGGGATGTGCGTGGGCGAGGTTACGGAAGCCGTTTTCCAGTGAGGTTTCGCCGGTTCCGAGCAGGACGATCTGCACGTTCTCTTGCAGCAGTTGCGGCGCGATCTCCAGCAGCAGGTCCCCGCCTTTCTGGTGGGTGATGCGGCTGATCATGCCGAGCAGCGGGATGTCCGGGTTGCGCTTCAAGCCCATTTTTTCCTGCAGGGCGAGCTTGTTGGCGGTCTTGCCGGCCATATGTCCGGCGCCGTATCCCTGCACCAGATGCGGGTCGGCGGCTGGATTCCAGTCGCCGGTGTCGATGCCGTTGACGATCCCGGTCAGTATATTGCTGCGGCGAGCGAGCAGTCCCTGCATGCCGAAGCCGAGTGCTTCCTGCTGGATCTCCTGCGCGTAGGTGGGGCTTACCGTGGTGATGTGGTCGGCATAGTAGAGCCCGGCCTTGAGAAAGGAGAAATTGCCGTAGTATTCCACTCCCTCGATGCTGAAGCATGACGGCGGCAGACCGACCTCGGTCACGACGTGCGGCGGGAAGATGCCCTGGAAGGCGAGGTTGTGGAGGGTCATCACCGTCGCCGCTTTCTTGCCCGGCATGAAGCGCATGAAGGCAGGCGCAAGGGCGCTCTGCCAGTCGTTGCAGTGAACGATGTCGGGGCGGAAGGAGAGGGGCGAGGCATCGCCGCCCAGAATGGCGCCGATCCGCGAAAGCAGGGCGAAGCGCTGGGCATTGTCCGGCCAGTCGACGCCGGCAGGGTTCTGGTAGGGGCCGCCGTCGCGCTGGTAGAGCAGGGGACAATCGACGATCAGGAGCGGCACTCCGCTGCCGGGCAGCGAGGCCGACAGCAGGCGTACTTCGTCAGCTTCGGGCAGGTCATGGAAAGTGTGGCGCAGGCGTTTGTTCCTGGCGCCGGCCAGCACTTTCGGGTAGCCCGGTACCAGCACCCGCGTTTCCACGTTCAATTCGAGCAGGGCGGCGGGCAGTGCGCCGCTGACATCGGCCAATCCGCCGGTCTTGATCAGGGGGTGGATTTCCGGGGTGACGAACAGCACCCGGGGTTTTCTTGTTTTGCTTGTAGCCATTGCGTTTAACCTAGAAACCTCAGTTGGACGGGGTGGAGTGTGTGGTTTTTGGGGTGTAGGGCAAGGCACAACGACGCGGAATGGTCGTTCCATTCCAAGGAGTTGTAACGCCGCCATGCGCCGCAAAAACCATGCAATCCACCCCGTAGCGGACTTACCCACCGGGTGAAACGGTAAATCATGAAAAAGTTTATTGGAATCACGGTATTAAATATTCTGTCGAGCGGTCAACTGGGGTTTCTAGGTTTTAATATCGATTAAAAAATCGGGCCAAGTATAGCAGAAGCGTTCCGTGCGAATATTTCATCCCGGATTATCCATTGGAATGCTCATGCGTGCGGGAGCGGCGCCCTCGCCGCGATTTTAGGCCGTATTCGCGCCGGGGGCGGCGCTCCCACAGTGGTATTTTGGCTCTAATGGATAATCCGGGTTCATGCCCTATAATAAAATGATTCTGGAAGCCGTGATGACATGACCAATTCCCAACTTTGCCGCTGGTATCTTTTTCCTTCGGTGCAGGCCTTGCAGACTGAAGCAGTCAGCATGATTGCCCGTGCCGCCGAACAGGCGATTATAGACTCCGGCGCCTTCCGTCTTGTGCTGGCTGGCGGCAATACCCCGCGCGCCCTGTATGAGCGGCTGCGAGCTTTGAAGACGAACTGGGCAGCCTGGCATATCTATTTCGGCGACGAACGCTGCCTGCCCGCTGCCGACCCCGCGCGCAACAGCACCATGGCGCTGGGTGCCTGGCTGGACCATGTTCCGGTGCCGCAAAAGCAGGTTTATGCAATTCCGTCCGAAATGGGCGCAAAAGCAGCAGCAGCAGCTTATTCCGCCACATTGCAACAGGTTGGAGAGTTCGATCTGGTGCTGCTCGGGCTGGGCGAGGATGGCCATACTGCCAGCCTGTTCCCCGGCAGTGACTGGGGCCAGGATGTGGACTCTCCTGTCGCGTTGCCGGTATTCGATGCGCCCAAGGCGCCGGCGGAGCGGGTAAGCCTGAGCGCCCGGCGTTTGAGCCAGGCAAGTCAGGTGTTGTTTCTGGTAACGGGGGAAAGCAAGCGTGAAGCCGTAATGAACTGGCGCGCCGGTGCCAATATCCCCGCCCGCGCCATTACGCCCCGGCTAGGGGTGGATGTGCTGGCTGAAAGCATCCTTCTGAAAGGGTAGCTTGCAGTCGATTTTATCTGTTTCGCTTGAAGTGGTTGATCAACCCGTTGGTTGAAGAATCGTGGGAGGAAACGGCTGCCTTGCCGTCAAGTTCAGGCAGGATTTTCTGCGCCAGTTGCTTGCCCAGTTCCACCCCCCACTGGTCGAAGGAATTCAGGTTCCAGATCATGCCCTGCACGAACACCTTGTGCTCGTAGAGCGCGATCAGCGCGCCCAGGGTCCTGGGGTCGAGTTTCTGGAACAGAATCGAGTTGGTCGGGCTGTTGCCGGGGAATACTTTGTGCGGTAATAGCTGTTTGAGCGCCGCGCCCTTCATGCCTGCCGCTTCCAGTTCGGCACGGGCTTCTTCCGCTGTTTTTCCCTTCATCAGCGCTTCGGTCTGGGCGAAGAAGTTGGAGAGCAGGATGGCGTGATGCTCGCCGACGGGGTTGTGGCTTTCCACCGGGGCCAGAAAATCCGC
>CAYGNO010000227.1:0-3364 GCA_964351305.1 uncultured Sulfuricella sp. | reverse complement strand
TTTGTTTTGGTAGGATTCAAATGCCTGTTATTCGCTTGCCTGATGGCTCCGAGCGTAAATTCGATCAGCCAGTAACGGTAGCCGAAGTGGCCGCCAGCATCGGCGCGGGCTTGGCTCGCGCGGCGCTGGCCGGCAAGGTCGGCGGCAAGCTGGTGGATACATCCCATCGCATCGAGGCCGATAGCAATCTGGCTATCATCACCGACCGGGATGCCGAAGGTCTGGAAGTGATCCGCCATTCCACCGCGCACCTACTCGCGCAAGCCGTAAAATCCCTTTTCCCTGATGCTCAGGTCACCATCGGCCCGGTGATCGATGATGGCTTCTTTTACGATTTCTCTTACAAGCGCCCGTTCACGCCTGATGACCTGCTGGTCATCGAAAAGAAAATGGCGGAGCTGGTCAAAGCCGACCTGAAAGTCGAGCGTAAGGTGCTATCGCGTTCCGATGCCATTACCTTCTTCAAGGGTTTGGGCGAGCAGTACAAGGCGCAGATCATCGAATCCATCCCCAGCGACGAAGATCTGTCGCTGTACACTCAGGGCGATTTCACCGACCTGTGCCGCGGTCCGCACGTTCCTTCCACCAGCAAGCTCAAGGTGTTCAAGCTGATGAAGGTGGCGGGCGCCTACTGGCGCGGCGATTCGAAGAACGAAATGCTGACGCGCGTATATGGCACCGCCTGGGCGAAGAAGGAAGACCAGGAAGCCTATCTGCACCGCCTGGAAGAGGCCGAGAAGCGCGACCACCGCAAGATCGGCAAACTGCTGGATCTGTTTCATACCCAGGAAGAAGCGCCAGGCATGGTGTTCTGGCATCCCAATGGCTGGACGCTTTACCAGATCGTCGAACAGTACATGCGCGGCGTGTTTCGCGACAACGATTACCAGGAAATCCGCACGCCGCAGGTGGTAGACCGCAGTCTGTGGGAGAAATCGGGTCACTGGGACAAGTTCCAGGCGATGATGTTCACGACGCATTCGGAAAACCGCGACTACGCGGTCAAGCCGATGAATTGCCCGTGCCATATCCAGGTATTCAACCAGGGACTGAAGAGCTACCGCGACCTGCCTCTGCGCCTGGCGGAGTTCGGTTCCTGCCACCGCAACGAGCCTTCAGGCACGCTGGCCGGCATCATGCGGGTGCGCAATTTCACCCAGGACGACGCCCATATTTTCTGCACCGAAGCGCAGATACAGGATGAAGTGGCGACTTTCATCGATCTGCTGCAAACGGTCTATGCGGAATTCGGCTTCGACGACATCGTCGTCAAGCTGTCCACCCGGCCCGAGCAGCGCGTCGGCTCCGACGAAGAGTGGGACAAGGCCGAGGCTGCGCTGGAAACCGCCTTGAAGCGCAAGGGTCTGGAATTCGAACTGCAGCCGGGCGAGGGGGCATTCTACGGGCCGAAGATCGAATTTTCGCTGCGTGACTGCCTGAGTCGCGTCTGGCAGTGCGGCACCATCCAGGTGGACTTCTCCATGCCCGGCCGGCTGGACGCAACCTACATCAACGAAGATAGCACCAAGCAGACGCCGGTTATGCTGCACCGCGCCATTCTCGGCTCGCTGGAGCGCTTCATCGGCATTCTGATTGAACACTACGCCGGGGCTTTTCCGATGTGGCTGGCGCCGCGGCAAATGGTGGTCATGAATATCACCGATGCCCAGGCGGATTATGCGCGTGAAGTGGTGGCCGAACTCAGAAAGAATGGTCTGCGCGTCGAGGCGGACTTGAGAAATGAGAAAATAACCTATAAAATACGGGAACATAGTTTGCAAAGGCTGCCTTATCTCCTGATCGTAGGGGACAAAGAGGTGGCCTCGAAACAGGTTGCCGTGCGTACTCGTAAGGGCGAAGACCTAGGCCAGATGCCGCTTGAAGCGTTAATCGAGCGACTGAAGACCGAGGTGGTCGAGAGAGTGGGCACGGTTTAATTTTTTTGACTTGGAGGTTTTTGCTATCGCTCAGGAAAAAGAATCACGGATTAACGGCGAGATTACAGCGCAAGAGATTCGTTTGGTCGGTGTGGAAGGTGAGCCGCTAGGCATAGTCAGCCTGGCAGTGGCCATGGGAATGGCGGAAGAGGCCGAGATCGACCTGGTCGAGATCGCGCCGCAAGCCCAGCCGCCGGTGTGCCGTTTGATGGATTACGGCAAATTCAAGTACCGCGAAAGCAAGAAGCAGCACGAAGCCAAGCTGAAGCAGATCCAGATCAAGGTCAAGGAAATCAAGTTTCGTCCGGGAACGGACGAGGGCGACTACCAGATCAAGCTGCGCAATCTGATCAAATTTCTGGAAGAGGGCGACAAGTGCAAGATCACGTTGCGCTTCCGCGGCCGGGAGATGGCGCACCAGGAAATCGGTTTGCGGCTCCTCAAGCGAGTTGAGGCCGATCTTCTGGAACATGGTACGGTCGAGCAGTTTCCGAAAATGGAAGGCCGTCAGATGGTGATGGTGCTGTCGCCGAAGAAGAAGTAGTAGTAGGATTCATGTAGGTTGGGTTAGGCCGCAGGCCGTGACCCGACGTTCGGATTGTCGGATTACGCTGCGCTAATCCAACCTACATGTTTATAACAAGTGGTGTTCAGGCTACCAAGTTTCCCCGCAGGGGAGCGCCTGACATCAAGCTAAAATGTAGGAGTTGTAAATGCCTAAGATGAAAACCAAGAGCGGCGCTGCCAAGCGCTTCAAGTCTCTGGGTGGCGGCGGTATCAAGCGCACCCATTCCCACCTGCGCCACATCCTGACCAAAAAGACGACCAAGCGTAAGCGTCAGCTGCGCGGTACTTCGATGGTTTGTGCGAGCGACATGAAGTCGGTTCGCGCCATGATGCCCTACGCGTAAGGAGACTGAAAAATGCCAAGAGTTAAACGTGGAGTAACGGCGCGCGCGCGCCACAAAAAAGTTCTGGTACAGGCCAAGGGTTTCCGCGGTCGCCGCAAGAACGTATACCGCATCGCCAAACAGGCGGTGATGAAAGCCGGTCAGTATGCTTATCGCGACCGTCGCCAGAAAAAGCGTCAATTCCGCGCCCTGTGGATTGTCCGTATCAACGCGGCAGCCCGCGAACTGGGCCTGACTTACAGCGTGTTCATGAACGGCATCAAGAAAGCCGCGATCGAAGTGGATCGCAAGGTCCTGGCTGATCTGGCTGTGTTCGACAAGCCCGCTTTTGCACACATTGTGGATCAGGTAAAAGCCCGCCTCGCTGCTTAAGCGGCAGTAAAAAAAAAGGAGGCTGAGAGGCCTCCTTTTTTTGTTGGGGTATAGCCATAGAGCACACAGCGCGTAGGATGGGTTGAGGTGCTTGCGCCGATACCCATCGCTTTGCGGTGATGATTGATGGGTATCGCTACGCTC
>CAYGNO010000226.1:0-3381 GCA_964351305.1 uncultured Sulfuricella sp. | reverse complement strand
GCACCGCCAAGGCGGTCAGCCTGCTCAACGAAATCCTGCTGAAAAATCTGCGCGAACGCACCGCCCCTGCCGCCTCACGGCAGGCTGACCCGATCAACGAAACCTTCCAGGCCCGCAACGGGTTGCTCGAAATCACCGATACAGACGCATTTCAGCGACAACCGGGCGTCATCCTGGAAAGTTTTCTGCTGCTACAGCAACACCCCGAACTGAGTGGCATGAGCGCGGCCACACTGCGTGCGCTGTGGCATTCGACACCGAAAATCAATGCCGCCTTCCGGCGCCAGCCCGGCAATCAGGCGCTATTCATGAAAATCGTCAGGCAGCCGCGCGGTCTCACCCACGAACTGCGCCTGATGAACCAGCTCGGCATCCTGGGGCGCTACATTCCAGCCTTCGGCCGGATTGTCGGCCAGATGCAGCACGACCTGTTCCATGTCTACACGGTGGACGAGCACATCATGATGGTGGTGCGCAATCTGAGGCGTTTCACCGTCCCGGAATTCGCCCATGAGTTTCCGCTGGCCAGTGACCTCATCAGCAATTTCGAACGCCCGGAGGTGCTCTATCTGGCGGGACTGTTCCACGATATCGCCAAAGGAAGGGGCGGTGACCACTCGACGCTGGGCACGGCGGATGCGCGCCGCTTTTGCCGGCAGCATGATCTGGGCGATGATGACACCGACATGGTCGCCTGGCTGGTGGAAAGCCATCTGGTCATGTCATCCACCGCCCAAAAGCAGGATACCAGCGACCCCGAAGTGATCGAATCCTTCGCTAACCGGGTTCGCGACCAGCGCCACCTCGCCGCGCTTTATTTACTCACGGTCGCCGATATTCGAGGCACCAGCCCGAAGGTCTGGAACGGCTGGAAAGGCAAGCTGCTGGAGAACCTGTTCAGGGCAACGCAACATTATCTTGCGAGCGGCAGCACCCCGCTGGAGACGCACCTTCAGGCACGGCAAACCGAGGCGCTGTCGATTCTCCGCCTTTACGCCTTCGGTGGCGATGCGCACCGGGCGCTATGGACTCAACTGGAACCGGGCTATTTCCTTCGGCACGAAGCGCAGGAAATCGCCTGGCACGTCCGCAACCTCCACGGCAAGGTCAACTCGTCACAGCCCATTGTCAGGGCGCGCTTAAGCCCCGCAGGGGAAGGCATACAGGTAATGATCTACACGCCGGACAAGGACGATCTGTTCGCCAGGATTTGCAGTTTTTTCGAACGCAACGACTTCAATATCGTCGAAGCAAAAATCCACACCAGCCGCCATGGCTACGCCCTTGACAGCTACGTGATATTGGACGAGGCCAACCGCGCCGCCCATTACCGCGATTTGCTGAGCTTTATCGAGTATGAACTGTCGCAGCGCCTGACCCCGGACATGGCGCTGGAACCGCCCTTGCAAGGGCGGCTGAGCCGCCACCTCAAACACTTCCCGATTACGCCGGAAATTGCGGTCAAGCCTGACGAAAAAGGTATCTACCATGTGCTGTCAGTCGTTGCGGGCGACCGCCCCGGCTTGCTGTCGCGCATCGCCCAGGTACTCCTGAAGCACCGCATTCACCTGCATACGGCAAAGATTGCCACGCTCGGTGAACGTGCCGAGGATACCTTCCTGATTACGGGTACGGAACTGGGAAACCCGATAGAAATATTGCGGCTCGAAACCGATCTGCTGCACCAACTACAGTAAACCGGTTTTTCTTATTTCTGCATCGGCGTACTGTTAACTGCATCCCCATGTTCCAGATGGTAAATCCAGGCGAGCAGCTCGGCCACCGCGAAATAAAGTTCCGGCGGAATATGCTGATCCAGGTCCACCTGCATCAACAGCGAAACCAGTTCGGGCGACTCGTGTACATAGACGCCTGCATCCCTGGCGCGTTCGATGATCGCCTCGGCCAGCAAGCCGCGGCCTTTCGCCACCACTTGAGGCGCTGCCTTGCCGGCGCTGTAAGCCAGCGCGACCGCAAGCTGCGGGCTATCCGGCTTTTTCATGCCGCTCCACCGACATGGCCAGCACATTCAGGCCGGAAGCCTCCATCGAACTGCGCAGCTTGCCCTGCGCGCTTCTCATGGCATCCGCCGTACCCGCATCCGCCGCCTTGAGATCGATGCGCAAGCCCTGCGGGGTAAATGCCAGTGCTGCCTGAACATCGCCCAGCCTGGGCAGTTGAAGGCGCAAGCTGGTCTGCCAGTGAGGCATTTCCACCTCTCCCACACCCCCCTCGCGCGCGTTCCGCTCCTCCACCCGCCATTCCATCGGCTGCCCCTGCCACACCTGTCCTTGCCACACCAGTTGGCGGGAATCGAGCGTCTGCAACTGCTGCTGAACCAGGGCAACGGCCTCGGCGTGAACCGGCAGCCTGCCTGCGCCCTGCATCGACGCGCTTTCTGGCTGGGGCGGAAGCGGAGCATTGTGTAAAGCGCTGCCTGAACGCGCGGCAGTCTGAGCATCCCTTGGGCCGGTTTCGGCCACCCCACCCTGGGCGGAATAAATTAAAGCCCGGTCCGGCTGCGAAACGGACGGGGATTTTCCCGAGCCGGTTTCGGTCATCGCCCCTTGAATAGAATCGATTAAGGCGCTTTCCGGGAGCAATCCAACCTGAGCCTTGCCTGGGGCGGTTCCCGCCGCCGCTGCCGCAAGGCTGGCGATATTCGGCGAAAGCCTGCCCTGCGGCTCCCGCAGCAAATCCGACAGCTTTCTCTCTCCGGCGACCCATTGCGCCTGGTGCGACTCATAGAACAAACCGCTCTGGGACAAAGTATTGCGCAGAGAGGCGGCGAACTCCTTGATATCGGATGGTGCAGCGGAAAGCAGCGGAGCCGTCTTGTTAAGCGGAGCAGCCTGTGTTTCCGCCTGGTCGGAAATTTTTTGCAGCAGTGCGCCGAGATAACGCACCGAATCGCTGAGGGTGACTTGCGGCTTGGCATCGACCGCAAGGTTGTTGCGTGCCGCGGCAGGCAAATCGCGGGTGAGCGCGAAAGTGAGGCGAGGCTGGCTGGAAACAAAGGTCAGTTCGACCTGATCGCCAGGCTGGGTATTGCGGGGCAGATTCATATCCAGCGCCATATCGCCGACTTGCACCTGGAATCGCCCGTTCGGCAGGCTGGCCAGCACCATGGCCGTCAGGCGCTGGCCGGGCACCCATTGGGCTTCCTCCAGCGGAGTCTGCGCGACCTCGATGAGAGGTGGCGCGGCGGTTTTAATCAGCAATTGCAGCTGATTTAAAACGTCGTTATGAATCATCCCGGATTATCCATTGGAATGTTCGTGCCTGTAGGAGCGCCGCCCTCGGCGCGATTTGCGGCCACAAATCGCGGCCAACTCCCATCCCCATCCTAACCTTCCCCTTGTCTCGCCATGGTCGCCGCAA
>CAYGNO010000225.1:0-3414 GCA_964351305.1 uncultured Sulfuricella sp. | reverse complement strand
TCGGCGAGGATGCGCTTTCCGGTGCGGTGATCATCACCACCAAGCGCGGCGCCAAGTATGCTGGCGCTACTGTTGCTGCCGAGGCCGGTTCGTTCGGCTACGCCAAGCGCATGGTGCGCGTGGGCGGCGCCGGCGAAAAAGGCAGCGCCCATATCCAGTACACTGATAAGGGCGCCGACGACTATTACTATCAGGGTATATACGGCAGCACCTATCTGAGTGGCAACGCTCAGCTTTACCTGAGCGACAGCAGCGACCTCAGCTTCGGTTTCGAGAAATCCGACCGCAACAAGGATTCGCATGGCACTGTGAACGGCGTTACGCAGGCTGCCACCGACCCTCGTAGCGTTACAGGAACCGACTATTCCCGGAAATATAATGTATCCCTGGAAAAGCTGAACCTGACCTACTCCAACAATTACAATAAGTCAGGGAACATGTTGGCGATGGTTTATCAGTATAAGGATCACACAAAGTTCTGGACAAGGGCTATTACCCCCGATACATATACCTATGATAACGACCAGAATCAGGTGCAGCGGGGGTTTAAGGGAGAGTGGCGTGACTCGGCACAATCCGTTGGCTGGCTGGCTGGAGTTGATGTTCGAGCAAACACCTACAAAAACCTCGTTATAACAAAATCCACTGGGGCGACTTATTCCAACAGCGATACAGAAGAAGGCATGAAAGCAATCTACGGCGAGGTCAAGTTCGACCCCGCGAAAGACTGGACGCTCACCTTTAATGGCCGGCACGATATCGTGGCGCTGGATTACAAGAATGTTATGACTCCTTCTGAAGGAACATTGTCTAAGTCTTTCGGCACTGATTCATGGCGCGCAGGAGCAAATTACGATCTAAGCCCGACCATGGGACTCTATGGCAATATTTCGACTGGCTTCCGAACGCCGACGGCAGATCAACTCTTTGTTACAGTGGCCAATCCCTCAAGTGGGTATACCGATCCCAATCCGAATCTCAAGCCGGAACAGGCTGTGAACAAGGAAATCGGCTGGCGCGCCAAAACGGCCTGGTTGGGTATTCATTTTGATGTGGATGCCGCCTTGTTTCAGATCGACCGCAAAGACTTCATCATGGGTACGAATGGACAGTACGGAGGGTCTGCCAGCGCAGATCACCAAACTTGGGAAAACATCGGAGGGGTGCGGAATCGAGGGCTCGAACTCTCTTTGAGGGGCGATCCGAAAAGAGTGTATTCGCTGGATGTGGCTTATACGTTTATAGATGCGCGCTTCACAAAATATGATGAGTTTCACCAACAGTTGAATGGAGCCGTGGTGGCAGTGCCACTCAATTTCACGGGTAACTTTGTGCCGCGCGTAGCCAAAAATCAGCTCAATACGACTTTAAATTGGCATCCAACCCCTGACTTTAACCTCGGTCTGGAAGCGGACGCCAAGTCCTGGTCTTACGCGGACGAAATCAACCAGGAAAAATTGCCGGGCCGCACACTGTTTAACTTGAGGGCCAATTACGACGTCAAGGAAAAGGGATTCATGAATACCAAGTGGTCATTGTTTGCGCGCGTGGATAACTTATTTGATCGTGCCTACTGGGTGACGGCTCGTAGTAGCAGCAATGATTCGAAAAATACGGGCGCTTACGATGGCAAGTACAACGGCGAGGACCTTTCCATCGTCGTTGGACGTGGCCGAGTCTGGACTGCCGGCCTGTCAGCAACCTTCTAACCAGCCAGGAACAGGAGAGCATTCATGCAACGATCTATCAACATGATCCTGTCGGCAACCCTGGCGCTGGCCTGCACCTCCGTTATGGCGGAGGGCAGGCCAGCCAACGGACGCCCGGCAGGCACCCCGGCCGCTACCGAGTCGGTTCACCAGCACGACCAACATGATCATGCCACGGCGCAAGCCGCAGAATCAGCCGGAAACCCAGCGGCTGCCAGCCAAGGCAAACGGCAGGCGCGGGAGTGGACCAAATACCCGCTGATCACGCCGATGATGGGTAGGGGTGGCGATCGCGCGGTGGCGAAGCTAGCGGTAAAGAACCTCCAGCCCGCCGAGCTGGAGGTGTTCGCTGCCGAGGGGCCGGATGACCGTCTGCGCCGCCAGTTTCCGGTCACTCCGGAAGGAACCCGGATCGAGGCGGTGGCGCCCAAGATCGGCAATTACCACTGGGTGAGCGCGCGCGAGGAGGCGGAAGGCAAGGTAACGGTGGCCTCCACTGCCACTTATTTTAGCAATCCCGGCGAGGCGCCGACCGCATTGCTGCTGAAGCAGAAATCCGAGCTGGAGATTATTCCCCAGCCCCTGCCGCGCGAGCACGGTTCCTACCGCGAAAGCGATAAATGGCAGTTCATGCTGCGCTTCAACGGCCAGCCGCTGGCCAACAAGGAGTTGAAGCTGGAGACCGAGTTCGGTACCAGAACCGCCTTCACCAGCGATGCGAAAGGGATGGTGACGGTGCTGTTTCCGCTCGACTTCAAGCCGGCCGACCCCGCCAAGACGCACGATCAGCACATGGGCCCGCGCAAGGGCAAATTCGTGCTGGCGGCGGAGCATGACGAAGGCGGCAAGCATTATCTGACCGCCTTCAACTATGCCTATGCGCCCGATTCCGGCACCGGCAAGAACATGATGGCGGGTGCCGGTTTTGGCGTGTTCGGCATGCTGCTCGCCGCGCCGTTGCTGCGCCGCAAGAAAGCCGATAACAAAAATAGCGCGAAGGAGTCATGATGTTTAAGGCAATGTTCCCCACCCTCGGTCGTTTCCGGCTGTTCATCCAGATATTCATGCTGCTGCTGACCGTCTATGGCTCCAACGTGGTCGGCTTTTACATGGCGGAAAAGATTTCCAATGCGCTGCCCGCGCTGTCCTGCGCATTCGACCAGCAGAACGGCGCCTATTGCGTGCTGATCCCCACCCAGCACCAGTTGCATCACCGTGTCGGCGAGGCTATCGTCAAGGCGCAGCAGTTCACCTACCAGATGGTGCTGCCGCTGTTGTTCACCCTGCTCACGTTCTTCACCTTCTTCGTGGTGTTGAGCAAGGTGTTTTGCGGCTGGATCTGCCCGCTCGGCACGATCCAGGAGTTGATCAACAAGCTCGGGCGGCGGCTCAACCTGCCCCTGCGCCGCTTCGAGGGCGGCAGCGTGAGCAAGGTGCGGCCGGTGAAATGGCTGATGCTGATCGTGCTGGTGCTGGCGTTGCCGCTGCTGGCCGGGCTGGGCGTGACTCCCCACGCCACCGGCGATGCTTACTGCCAGGTTTGCCCGTCGCGCCTCGCCACCACCTTGCTGACCGCCAATACCGATCAGATGGCGATTCGTACCGGCAGCACCCTGGACTTTGCTTTTGGCGCCATTGCCAATACGCTGTTCGGTTTCATGCTGGTGGCGGCATTCGCGGTGCGCCAGCCGTTCTGCCGCATCTG
>CAYGNO010000224.1:0-3433 GCA_964351305.1 uncultured Sulfuricella sp. | reverse complement strand
GTTCTGAACCTGGTTAATGACGGGCCGGTCAGGGAGAAGTTGACTCGCGCCTTCTCCAGGATGCATCTCGATCTCAAGCAAAATTCCGCAGAAAAAGCCGTGGACGCTATTCTGCCGTTTCTGACGACATAAATGAGTGCGCGTTCAAACTGGCTCATATGCGGTGTTGACGAAGCAGGTCGTGGGCCGCTGGCTGGGGCCGTTTTCGCGGCTGCGGTGATACTCGATGGGGAGCGGCCGATAGCAGGGCTGGCCGACTCGAAAAAGTTGAGTGAAAAAAAGCGCGAGTACCTGGCCGAGCAAATCAGGGAACGCGCTCTGGCTTGGGCTATCGCCAAAGCTGAAGCCGCTGAAATTGACAGTATCAATATCCTCCAGGCAAGCCTGCTCGCCATGCGGCGCGCAGTGGAAAAACTGTTGCCCGTCCCATCGGAGGCGCTGATCGATGGCCTGCATTGCCCAAAACTGGTTATGCCCTGTCGCGCTATCGTCAAGGGCGACAGCAGCGTGGCGGAAATTTCGGCCGCCTCCATTTTAGCCAAAACCGCGCGGGACGCAGAAATGCTTAGCCTGCATCTGGAATATCCGCAATATGGCTTCGACCGGCATAAAGGCTATCCGACCGCACTGCACCTTGAGGCTTTGCGGCGCCATGGCGCAAGCGAAATTCACCGCAGGAGCTTTGCGCCGGTTAAGCTGGCGATTGCCCGCGAATTGATATGACAGGAGAAACCATGGTTTTTGCGGTCTTTTTACATCTTCTGGGTGTGGTCATTTGGGTAGGCGGCATGTACTTCGCTCATCAGATGTTGCGCCCGGTTGCCGCCGATCTGCTCGCTCCGCCCCAGCGGCTGCCATTGTGGGCAGGGGTGTTCAGGCGTTTTTTCCCGGTAGTATGGGTAGCAGTGGCGCTGATCCTGTTCAGTGGCCTGTATATGATCATGCTTCTGGGGGGATTCAAGGCCATCGCATTGAGCGTTCATGCCATGTTCGGGGCCGGTCTGGCGATGATGCTGGTTTTCTGCTTCGTTTATTTTGTTCCCTATGGCAAACTGGTACATGCCGTTGCCGTCCAGGAATGGAAACAGGCCGGCGATGCGCTGGCTACAATCCGCAAGCTGATCGGCTTCAACCTGATTCTGGGGTTGATCAACATTGCCGTTGCCACCATGAGCCGCATTGCGTTCTGAGAAGAACACTATTTATCAAAATATTATTGCAATCCAGCAGGCCTGTGATTGAAACGTTTTTTGTCCGGGAGCGACAAACAAGATGCTTGTAATTATCGGTTACATTGTTGTATCCGCTTCGGTCTTCGGCGGCTTCGCGATGGCCGGCGGCCATCTCGCTGCACTGCTTCAGCCAATAGAATTGCTGATGATCGGCGGCGCGGCGGCGGGCGCATTCCTTGTCGGCAATTCCGGAAAGGCGATCAAGGCGACCCTGAAGGCCTTGCCAACCGTCCTCAAGGGGTCGAAGTACAGCAAGGCGCTGTATCTGGAGTTGTTCGCCCTGCTCTATGAACTCCTGGCCAAAGTGCGCAAGGAAGGGCTGATGGCGATCGAATCCGATGTCGATACGCCGCATGAAAGTCCGGTGTTTTCCAAATATCCCCAAATTGTCAGCGACCACCATGTCGTCGAATTTCTCACCGATTATTTGCGCATCATGGTGGGCGGCAATCTCAATGCGTTCGAAATCGAGAATCTGATGGATAATGAAATCGAGACTCACCATCAAGAAGGCGAGATGCCGGTACTGATCGTCGCCAAAATGGGCGATGCCATGCCCGCCTTCGGTATCGTGGCGGCGGTGATGGGCGTGGTGCATACCATGGAATCGGTCGGCCTCCCACCCGCCGAGCTGGGTATTTTGATTGCCCATGCTTTGGTCGGCACCTTTCTCGGCATTCTTCTCGCCTATGGATTTGTTGGCCCGCTGTCCACGCTGCTGGAGCAGAAGCACAACGAGTCGACCAAGTTGCTTCAGTGCATCAAGGTGACTTTGCTGGCCAGCCTGAATGGTTATGCGCCGCAGGTCGCAGTGGAATTCGGGCGCAAGGTGCTGTTTTCCACCGAGCGTCCTACCTTCATGGAACTGGAAGAACACGTCAGGCAAAGCAAATCGAGATGACCCAATCAAAACAAGCGCCTTTCTCGTTTGCCGCCTCTCCCGCACGCGGGAGAGGATTGGGGAGAGGGCATCTCTCTGGGAGAAAAGAAGTTAGGAATCAGGCATGAGCGACGATTCGCAACGCCCGATAATCGTCAAGCGCATCAAGAAGAGTGCGCATGGGCACCATGGCGGTGCGTGGAAAATCGCTTATGCCGATTTCGTGACCGCTATGATGGCGTTCTTTCTGCTGATGTGGCTGCTGGGATCGTCCTCCAAAGGAGAGCTTGAAGGCATCGCCGAATACTTCAAAACACCCCTGAAGGTCGCCATGCAGGGTGGCAGCGGCAGCGGGGATACTTCAAGCGTGGTTAAAGGCGGCGGCAAGGATTTGTCGCAGAAAATAGGGCAGGTTCAAAAAGCCCTTGACCCCGTAAAAAAGCAAGCGATCAGCGTGAAAGAGGCAAAAGAAGAATTAGAAAAGCAGGAGCTGAATAAACTCCAGAAGTTGAAGGAGAGAATAGAAAAAGCCATCGAGACCAACCCGATGTTGAAACAGTTCAAGGACCAGATTCTGATCGACATTACCTCCGAAGGCCTGCGCATCCAGATCGTGGATGAGAAGAATCGACCGATGTTCGATCTGGGCGGTGCCCACATGAAAAACTACACCGTCCAGGTATTGCAGGAGATCGGCAAAATGCTGAATGAAGTGCCGAACCGGATCAGCCTGTCCGGACATACCGATGCCACGCCTTATTTTTCAGGAGAAAGGGGTTACAGCAACTGGGAACTATCTGCCGACCGGGCCAATTCATCGAGGCGCGAGCTGATTTCAGGTGGCATGGCGGAGAGCAAGATGTTGCGCGTAGTCGGCCTGTCTTCGGCGGTAATGCTGGATGACAAGGATCCCAACAATCCAATCAATCGGCGCATCAGCCTGATCGTCCTGAACAAGGAGACGGAAGAGGCCATCATCAGCGGTGGCAAACCACTTGAGGTGAGCAAGGAACAGGTTTCACCCGCTCTGCAGCAGGTGGCGCCGAAAGAGAAACCAAATGCAGCGGAAGGCAAAAATCAGTAATCTTGCTTTTTTTAGCAAGCACGCCTTGCCGGGGCAAGGGCGGTGTGCTGTATCGGATAGTCTCCAGTCTTTCTCTCCTTCCCGAGCCCGGATGTTTCATAAATTGACGCGTGCTCTCGCTGATCTTTTGTTTCGTATGGAAATTTTGTTCAGTCGGGCGTATGAATCACTACGCCACTCTTTCACAAAATCCCCCTACAAAACAAAATCCTGCGCGATCATCACGCGAATTTATGA
>CAYGNO010000223.1:0-3442 GCA_964351305.1 uncultured Sulfuricella sp. | reverse complement strand
GGTTGGATGTTTCGCCAGAGAATTAGCATCTTAACCCCCATCCCAACCTTCCCCCTGCGAGGGGGAAGGGGCAATGGTGAGAGTCGCTTATTTTGATCCGCTTCATCGAGGCAGCAATGGGAATGTTTTTCGGGCGGCGTATTCATAAAGCGGTCGCTGCCGGCGATGTCGTGGACGTGAGCGAGCGCGACGGCGTGCGTTCGCTGCATCTGGGCAGTCAGACGGTGCAAAGTTCGATGCGCATTAGCGCGCCCAACGAGCTTGAGCTTGCCTATACCCGCAGCATGATGGGTTTTCTCCTGTTCAATCCTGATCCCGTGCGCTTCCTGATGATTGGGTTGGGAGGGGGGTCATTGGCCAAATTTGTCTATCACCGTATGCCGGCTACACGCATCGCGGCGGTGGAGCTGAATTCGCAGGTGGCGGCTGCTGCGCGCGCCTATTTTCAGCTGCCGCCGGAAGACGGACGATTCGAGGTGGTGATCGGCGAAGGCGGCCAGTATGTGGCTGACCACCCGGATAGCGCCGATGTGTTGATGGTGGATGGCTTCGACGGTGTTTCGCTGGCCGATACGCTGGTTACCCAGCGTTATTACGACGATTGTGCCGCCGCCCTGGGAGAACGGGGGGTCTTGGCGGTCAACCTGTGGGGCAGCGACAAGAATTTTGACGCCTACTTGCAGCGTATCGAGACCAGTTTCAATGGCTTGACGCTGTGCCTGCCTACGGAAAAGCACGGCAACATGGTCGTGTTCGGTTTCAAGCGCAGCCCCGGCAATCCGCGTTGGGACGATCTGCGTCAGCGCGCCAGAGAGCTGGAGCAGGCATATGGACTGGAATTTCTCAAGTTCGTGGAAGGCCTGCGCAGCCTCAATGCCCACACTGAAAAGCGCTTACTGATTTAGCCCGGGTGTTTCATAAACCGGGATTGTCCATTAGAGCCGAAACACTGCTGTGGGAGCGGCGCCATCGCCGCGATTTGCGACCACATTCGCGCCGGGGCGGCGCTCTTGCATGCACGATCATCCTAATGGATTATCTGGGATAAATTGACACACGCGTTATTTGGCTTTCATTGCCGGGTGAAATGTGAAAAAATTACGTTAACTTAACGGATTTGAGGTGTTTCACAAATGATTGACCGGGACGGTTATCGCCCCAATGTCGGCATCATTCTATGCAATGCAAAAAATGAGGTTTTCTGGGGCAAGCGTATCAAGGAGCATTCCTGGCAGTTTCCGCAAGGTGGCATCAAGGCTGGGGAATCCCCCGAGCAGGCAATGTTTCGGGAACTGGAGGAAGAAGTCGGGCTGCAACCGCAGCACGTGAGGATTATCGGACGCACCCGTGACTGGCTGCGTTACGATGTGCCGCAGAACTGGGTGCGGCGGGAATGGCGCGGCAGCTACAAGGGCCAGAAGCAGATCTGGTTTCTATTGCGTTTGACCGGGCGCGACAGCGATGTGTCGTTGCGCGCATCGTCGCACCCCGAATTCGATGCCTGGCGATGGCACCATTACTGGGTACCGCTGGAATCGGTGATCGAATTCAAGCGCGATGTGTACCGCCTGGCGCTCAACGAGCTGGCCGGCTACCTTAATAAATCAGAATAAACTGGAGTCAAGATGGTTGAATTTTTACCGCTGCCGCCCAACAATCTGGCGCAAGGGGCGACTTATTGTCAACCCCTGCAAATCTCGCCTGCCCACGTCGAACTGGGCGACCCGGCGGTGCAGGTGATGACTGACCTGAAAGAGGTGATGGCGGTGACCATCGGGCCGGAAAAAACGGTAGATGCCGCCAGGGAGCGCATGGTCCGGCACAGCGTCAGGCTGCTGCTGGTGATCGACGATCAGGAAACCGTCCTCGGGCTGGTTACCGCAACCGACATTCTGGGCGAGAAACCACTGCAATTCATCCGGAAGTCCGGTGGCAGGCGGGAGGATGTCCTGGTGCGCAACATCATGACACCGCAGGAAAATCTGGAAGTGCTGTGCATGAAGGATGTCGCCGCGGCGAAAGTGGGTCATATCGTCGCAACCCTGAAAAAATGCGGTCGCCAGCATACCTTGGTGGTGGATACCGGTGAGCCCGGTCAGGCCCAACGGGTGCGGGGGATTTTTTCCACTACTCAGGTTTCAAGACTCCTGGGCACGGAAATCCAGACCCTGGAAATCGCCCAGACCTTCGCCGAAATTCAGGCTCAGCTCGTCAAGTAGGGGATGAAAAAACTCTTAGTACTGTTGCTGCTGGCCGTTCCTCTGACGGCCCCCGCAGAATGGGGAAAATTCGAGTACGAATTTGACCAGGAAAAGCCCTGGGCCGAGATCGAGGCCCAACTCCCTCCTTATCCGAGGGAAGAAAACCTGCTGCCGTTATTCGTTAGCGCCGCCACGGACAACAAGTTCTTTGTCGATGCCGCTTCCATCAGCACGGGCGAGGACGGCGTGGCGCGCTACACGATGATCGTCAAATCATCTGCGGGTGCGGCTAATGTGAGCTTCGAGGGTATCCGCTGCGCCAGCCGCGAAAGGAAGCTTTACGCTTTCGGGCGCAAGGAAGGGTCCTGGTCAAGGGCGCGCTCCGCCAAGTGGGAACCGATCCGCTACCAGGACCGTAACCGTCACCATCACATGCTTTACGACGATTTCTTTTGTCCCAACGGGATAATCGTGAAGAATCCGCAGGAAGCGGTCGATCTGCTGAAGCGCGGTTTCAGACCGTAAAACAACCTGTAGCTGGCTTTGCTTTGCAACTTGGTGTGGCGCTTTCAGAGCACACCAAGTTGTAGCTCCGGCATAACATTAGCTGCGCGAATGTTAGCCTTCACTGCAACTTGGTGTGGCTCTTTCAGAGCAGCACTATCAAATTGTGGTTCCGACATAACCTTATGCTTCGCAGAAGGTTAGTCTTCACCGCAACTTGGTATTGCTTTACAGCAATACCAAGTTGTCCCGATGGATCAATTCAGGTTCGTCTACGTAACCCAGGACAGCTTCAATTTCCGTACTGGCGTGGCGCAGGATTTGTTGCGTTTCCTGTGCGCTGTAATTGACCAGGCCACGGGCAATTTCGCGGCCTTTCGCATCCAGGCAGGTCACCACTTCTCCGCGTTCGAAATCCCCGCTAATTGCTGTCACGCCGATCGGTAGCAGGCTTTTGCCTTCCTTGCGCAGTGCGTTGACCGCGCCATCATCGAGCGTGAGTTTGCCGCCGACCTGGAGGTGGTCGGCGAGCCATTGCTTGCGGGCCACGGTCTTCATTTCGCCTGCAATCAGTTGGGTGCCGATCGCTTCGCCCTGGGCGAGGCGGATCAGCACGTCCGGTTCGCGTCCCCAGGCAATTACGGTATGGGCGCCGCTGCGTGCCGCACGCCTGGCAGCGAGGATTTTGGTCAGCATGCCGCCGCGGCCGATATCGCTGCCGGCTCCACCCGCCATGG
>CAYGNO010000222.1:0-3456 GCA_964351305.1 uncultured Sulfuricella sp. | reverse complement strand
AGGTTTTTGCGAAAGTGGCGGAATTGGTAGACGCACTGGATTTAGGTTCCAGCGCCTCACGGCGTGCGAGTTCGAGTCTCGCCTTTCGCACCAGACATGCAACAGTTCATTTAGAAGGATAGACAGGTAATGGAAACGACTACGGAAAACTCCAGCTCGCTGCAACGCACGCTCAACCTGGCGGTATCGCTCGCCAGCATGGAAGCGGAAGTGGGGAACAGGCTTAAACGGGTGGCGCGCACGGTCAAGATGGATGGTTTCCGCCCCGGCAAGGTGCCGATGAAGATTGTTGAGCAGCAGCATGGCGGCCAGGTGCGTCAGGAAGTGCTGGGCGAGGCGGTGCAGAAAAATTTTGCCGAAGCGGTCAGGGCGCAGAACCTGAAGGTGGCTGGTTATCCACGGATCGAGGCCAAGCCGGCAGAGAGCGAATCCAAAGAACTGCAATTCGCTGCGACTTTCGAGATTTATCCCGACGTGGTGGTGGGCGATGTCAGCGGGGTGGCGATCGATCGTCCGCAGGTGGTGGTTGGCGATGCCGAGATTGATAAAACCATTGAAATCCTGCGCAAGCAGCGCGTGACCTATGCACCGGCCAAGCGCAAGGCCGCAACCGGCGACCAGGTCGAGATTGATTACCGCGGCACCCTGAATGGAGAGGTGTTCCAGGGTGGCCAGGCCCAGGGCTATAAGCTGGTGCTGGGCGAAGGCCATGCGCTGAAGGATTTCGAAGGGGCTATCCTGGGCATGAAGGCGGGCGAGAGCAAATCGTTTGAATTAACTTTCCCCGAAGATTATCATGCCAAGGAACTGGCCGGAAAAACCGTGACTTTCGAGGTGACGCTGAATCAGGTGGCGGGGCCGAAACTGCCGGAAGTCGATGCGGATTTCGCCAAGTCGCTGGGCGTATCGGACGGTGACCTGGAAACCATGCGCGGCGAAATCAAGGCCAACCTGGAGCGCGAAGTGAAAAAACGTATCGACGGCCGGGTCAAGGAGCGCGTGATGCAGGCTCTGCTCGACGCGACGCCGTTCGAGCAGCCCAGGTCGCTGATCGAGATGGAGATTGACCATCTTCGCCAGCAGGCCGGCGAAGATTTGCGTGCTCGCGGCTTGAGCGTCAGCGGCGATATTTCGTTGCCGGCCAATTTGTTCGAGGATCAGGCGCGCCGCCGCGTCAGCCTCGGTTTGATCATGTCGGAACTGGTTAATGCGCACCAGTTGCAGGCCAAGCCTGAGCAGGTGCGTGAGCGGGTGAACGATCTGGCGCAGAGCTATGAGCAGCCGGAGCAGGTACTGGCCTGGTATTATGGTGAGCCGAATCGCCTGGCCACCGTCGAATCGCTGGTGATAGAAGACAATGTGGTCAAATGGGTGCTGGAGCGCGCCAAAGTGGTGGAAGTCGCCTCCGCCTTTGATGAACTGATGGGGAATAATTAATGATTCATAGTCAGAACTGGGAGCCGCAAAACCTGGGCTTGGTCCCGATGGTGATCGAGCAGAGTGGGCGTGGCGAACGCGCGTTCGACATTTATTCCCGCCTGCTCAAGGAGCGGGTGATCTTCCTGGTTGGACCGGTCAACGATACTACGGCCAACCTGATCGTGGCGCAGATGCTGTTCCTGGAATCGGACAATCCTGACAAGGATATTTTCTTCTACATCAACTCGCCGGGCGGTTCGGTCAGCGCCGGCATGGCGATTTATGACACCATGCAGTTTATCAAGCCGGACGTCAGCACGCTCTGCCTGGGCCAGGCGGCCAGCATGGGGTCGTTTTTGCTTGCGGCCGGCGCCAAGGGTAAACGCTTCTGCCTGCCGAACTCCCGCGTGATGATTCATCAGCCGTCGGGCGGTTTCCAGGGTCAGGCCTCCGATATTGAAATCCATGCCAAGGAAATCCTGTACTTGAGACAGCGTCTGAATACGATGCTGGCTCAGCATACCGGCCAGTCCGTTAAAACCATTGAAAAGGACAGCGACCGCGACAATTTCATGAGCGGCGAGGAAGCGGTAAAATATGGGCTGGTGGATAAGGTACTGGCGAATCGAACCGATTTTGCTGGTTGATGCCCAAAATATCTGAGGAAAACTGAAAATGTCTGATAAAACCGGCGGCGAAAAACTGCTTTACTGCTCGTTCTGCGGCAAAAGCCAACATGAAGTGCGTAAATTGATTGCCGGCCCGTCCGTGTTTGTCTGCGATGAGTGCGTCGAGCTGTGCAACGACATTATTCGCGAGGAGGCGCAGGGCGATCAGTCGGCAAAGGGCGGTGCCTCCGACCTGCCGGTGCCGCAGGAAATCTGCCAGATGCTCGACGAATATGTGATCGACCAGCCGAAGGCGAAGAAAATCCTCTCCGTCGCGGTTTACAATCACTACAAGCGGCTCAAGAACAGTTCGAAGACCGACGAGGTCGAGCTGGCCAAGAGTAATATCCTGCTGATCGGCCCAACCGGCTCCGGCAAGACCCTGCTGGCCCAGACTCTGGCGCGCATGCTTAACGTGCCTTTCGTTATCGCCGATGCCACCACCCTGACTGAAGCCGGTTATGTCGGCGAGGACGTCGAAAACATCATCCAGAAACTGCTGCAGAAATGCGACTACGATGTGGAGAAGGCGCAGCGCGGCATTGTCTACATTGATGAAATCGACAAGATTTCACGCAAATCCGACAATCCGTCGATTACCCGCGATGTGTCCGGTGAAGGCGTGCAGCAGGCCCTGCTCAAGCTGATCGAGGGTACCACTGCCTCGGTGCCGCCGCAGGGCGGACGCAAACACCCCAATCAGGAATTTGTGCAGATCGATACCACCAACATTCTGTTTATCTGCGGTGGTGCGTTCAGCGGCCTGGACAAGGTGATACGCATGCGTTCCGAGAAGGGCGGGATAGGCTTCGGCGCCGAAGTGAAGAGCAAGGACGACCGCAAGGAAATCGGCGCCGTGCTGCGCGATGTCCAGCCGGAAGACCTGATCAAGTTCGGCCTGATCCCTGAATTCGTCGGTCGCCTGCCCGTAGTCGCGACCCTCGAGGATCTCGACGAACATGCCCTGATGCGCATCCTGACCGAGCCCAAGAATGCCCTGATCAAGCAGTATCAAAAACTCTTCGCGATGGAAGGGGTCGAACTGGAGTTCAGGGAGAATTCGCTGCTCGCCATTGCCAAGAAAGCGCTGGCGAGAAAGACCGGCGCCCGTGGCTTGCGTTCGATCCTGGAACATACCCTGCTGGACATCATGTTCGACCTGCCCTCCATGAGTAATGTCGCCAAGGCAGTGATCGACGACGGGGTGGTCAGGGGGGAGAGTCAACCGATCCTGATTTACGCCGATCAGCCGAAGGTGGCCGGCACTGCCTGACGTTTTGCTGCCGCTTCCCCAGCGGCGGCTTGTTTGGCTTTAACCCGGATTGTCCATTGGAATGCTCGTGCATGTAGGAGCGCCGCCCCCGGCGCG
>CAYGNO010000221.1:0-3537 GCA_964351305.1 uncultured Sulfuricella sp. | reverse complement strand
CGAGCTGGGCAGTGAAGCAGCTGCCTGCCAACCTGGACGTGTCCGACAGCATCCGCCAGGCTCTTAAATTCCTTTCTAAAGCATGATAGAAACCGACGACCTCAAGGCTGGCAGCCGCATAATTTCCGCTGCGCCGATTTCTTCCCATGAAGAAGCGGCCGAGCGCGCTTTGCGCCCCAAGCTGCTGGAAGAATATGTCGGTCAGGAGAAGGCGCGCGAGCAACTGGAAATTTTCATCCGGGCGGCGCGCGGTCGCAGCGAATCACTCGACCACGTATTGCTGTTCGGACCGCCGGGTCTGGGAAAGACCACCCTGGCGCACATCATCGCCCGTGAAATGGGCGTCAATCTGCGCCAGACCAGCGGGCCGGTGCTGGAACGGCCTGGCGATCTGGCCGCGCTGCTGACCAATCTCGAACCCAACGATGTCCTGTTTATCGACGAAATTCACCGTCTTTCCCCGGTGGTGGAGGAAATTCTCTACCCGGCGCTGGAAGATTTCCAGCTCGACATCATGATCGGCGAGGGGCCGGCGGCGCGTTCGGTCAAGCTGGATCTGCCGCCCTTTACGCTGGTCGGCGCCACGACTCGCGCCGGCATGTTGACCAACCCGTTGCGCGATCGTTTCGGCATCGTGGCGCGGCTGGAATTTTATACCCACGTCGAACTGAAGCAGATCGTGGCGCGTTCTGCACGGTTGATGAATGTCGAGCTTTCCGACGATGGCGCGGTGGAAGTCGCGAAGCGTTCGCGCGGCACACCGCGCATCGCCAACCGCCTGTTGCGTCGGGTACGCGATTTTGCCGAGGTCAAGGCGGATGGCAAGGTGACGCGGGATGTGGCTGACGCCGCGCTTTTTATGCTGGATGTGGACAAAGCCGGACTCGACATGATGGATCGCAAGCTGCTGCAGGCTGTGCTGGAGAAGTTCGGCGGTGGCCCGGTCGGGGTGGAAAACCTGGCGGCAGCCATTGGCGAGGAGCGCGATACCATCGAGGATGTGCTCGAACCCTATCTGATCCAGCAGGGCTATTTGATGCGTACGCCGCGCGGTCGGGTGGCAACGCAGACCGCCTATCTGCATTTCGGGCTGGCGGTGCCGTCGAAGAACCCGAGCGGCGAACTGTGGAATGAAGATAGTGCTGAGTCCTGAGTATTGGATGGTAAAATGAGCGACAAGGCTTCCGCTTCCTCTCAGGACTCAGCACTCAGGGTTCAGGACTGTTTCGCCTGGCCGGTGCGCGTCTACTACGAGGACACCGATTCCGGCGGCGTGGTGTATTACGCCAATTACCTCAAGTTCATGGAGCGCGCCCGCACCGAATGGCTGCGGGACCAGGGTTTCGAGCAGCCGGAGTTGCTGCGTGACCATTCTGTAATTTTCGTGGTGCGCGCAGTGCAGATAGAATACCTGCGCCCCGCTATGTTTAACGACATGCTGACGATGACGGTGCGTTTCCACGAGGCAGGACGCAGCTGGATCGAGCTCGATCAGACGGCTGAGCATCCTGAAAACGGTGTGCTGGTGAAGGCGCGCGTCAAGGTGGTCTGCGTCAATGGGCAAACATTCAAGCCGGTGCAAATCCCCGCTCTGGTAAGAGAGAGAATTGAACCTGGAAAAAGCTGTTTAGCCACGGATTAACACAGATGCACACAGATTATCAATGAGTTACATTTCTTATCTTGCGTACTTTTCGGGTGAACGCAAACATGCCGCAACACATTGTTTTATCTGCGTTAATCCGTGTTAATCTGTGGCTAAAAACTGTTTTTGTATTGAAAGGATATCGTGAACGTTACGCAAGACCTGTCTTTTTTGAGTCTGATCACCAACGCCAGTGTCGTGGTGCAACTGGTTCTGTTGGTACTGCTGCTGGCTTCGGGCTTATCCTGGTATTTTATTTTCGGCAAGATGTTCGCCATTCGAGCCGCAATCCGCGAGGCGGATAGTTTCGAGAACGATTTCTGGAGCGGATCGGACATCAACAACCTGTACCAGCGCAGCAATTCCGGCAGGACGCCGGTGGTGGGCATGGAGAAGATTTTCGAGGCGGGTTACCGGGAATTTCTCAAGCTCAAGCGCCAGGGGCGTATGGATGTCGGCGTCGTCATGGAGGGCACGCGTCGCGCTATGCGCGCGGCCTGCCAGCGTGAACTGGATGCGCTGGAACGGCACCTCGCCTTCCTTGCCTCGGTCGGCTCTGTCAGTCCCTACATCGGGCTGTTCGGCACGGTGTGGGGCATCATGAATGCCTTCCGCGGCCTTTCCAACGTGGTGCAGGCGACCTTGGCGCACGTTGCGCCAGGCATCGCCGAAGCGCTGGTCGCCACCGCGATGGGCCTGTTCGCTGCGATTCCGGCGGTGCTCGCCTACAATAGTTATTCCCATGACGTGGATCGACTGGCGACCCGCTACGACAGTTTCATGGAGGAGTTCTCCAATATTCTGCAAAGGCAGCCCAATCCTTGATGAACCGCCGCCCCCGCCGCTTCATGAACCAGATCAACGTCGTGCCTTACATCGACGTGATGCTGGTGCTGCTGATCATTTTCATGGTCACGGCGCCCCTGATCAATCCGGGGCAGATCGAGCTGCCCACGGTCGGGCAGTCGCTCAAGCCGCCAGTGGCGCCGCTGGAGGTGGAGATTCGTAAAGACAACAGCCTGCACCTGCGCGACCTGGAAAAATCGAACACAGCGCGCAAAGTCAGCCGGGAAGAGCTGGTCGACGCGGTCAAGGCGCAGCAGGAGCGCAATCCAGAGCAGGCGGTGGTGATCTCGGCGGATAAAAACGTGCGTTACGAGGAAGTGCTGAAGGTGATGGACGTGCTGCAGAGCAACCAGGTGAAAAAAGTCGGGCTCCTGGCCAAGCCCAAGGCGGGGTGACCGGAATAATGCCGCCAGCAGAAAGGAAGGAGCCGGGCAGGAAGTGGGCGATCGCGCTGGCTGTCCTGGTGCATCTGATATTTGCCGCCGTGCTGGTGTTTGGCGTCAACTGGCAGACGAAGGAAGCCTCGCCGGTAATGGCTGAGCTGTGGAACAGCCTGCCCGCGTCTGCTCCAAAGCCGGTGCCCAAACCCGAACCGAAACCCGAGCCTGTGCCTCTTCCTGAACCTAAACCGCAACCCAAGCCTGTTCCCAAACCGGAACCCAAGCTGGAGCAGCCCAAGCCGGTCAAGGCCGATATTGAGCTCAAGGATAAGAAAAAAGAGAAGGAAACAAAGCGCAAGGAAGAAGAGCAGAAAAAAGCTGAGGCAGAGAAAAAGCTGAAAGAGCAGGCGCTGAAGGAACTGCATGCCCTGCTGGAAGCCGAACAGGTGGCATTGAACAAGCAGCGGGAGGCAGCGGAGGCGGCGCGCCAGCAGGCGGCTGCACAGGCAGCATCCCAGCGCCTGATGAACGATGCGATTAGCCGGATCAGCAGCCACATCCGGCGTTTCGTTATCATGCCGCCGGACGTGGCGGGGAACCCACAGGCCGAATTCGAGGTCTCTTTGATACCGACGGGCGAGGTGCTGAACGTGAAGTTGTCGCGCA
>CAYGNO010000220.1:0-3555 GCA_964351305.1 uncultured Sulfuricella sp. | reverse complement strand
AAGTGGTTCCCCGGTCACATGGTCTCCGCCCGCAAAAAGGCGGCCGAAACCATGGAGAAAATCGATCTCGTCATCGAGGTGCTGGACGCCCGCCTGCCCGAGGCAAGCTGCAACCCGATGATCAAGGAGCTGCGCGTGCACCGCCAGCGCCCCTGCCTGAAAATCCTCAACAAGGCCGATCTGGCCGACCCCGCAGTCACCCAGGCCTGGCTCAATTTCTACAACCGGCAAAAGGACGTCAAGGCCGTGGCGCTGTCCTGCAAGAAACCGGGCGACGTCGCCAAAGTGCCCGGCCTGTGCGAGGCGCTCGCCCCCCATCGCGGCACCAACCTCAAGCCCCTGCGCATGATGATCATGGGAATTCCCAACGTCGGCAAATCCACCTTGATGAATGCGCTGTTGAATCGCCGGGTGGCGGCAGTGGGCGACGAACCGGCGGTGACCAAAAACCAGCAGCGCCTGGAACTGAACTCGCGCATGTCGCTCACCGACACCCCGGGCCTGATGTGGCCGCGCATCGAGCACGACAGCGACGGCTACATGCTGGCCGCCAGCCACGCGATAGGCCGCAATGCCGTCATCGACGAAGAAGTGGCCGCCTTCCTGGGCGACATCCTGCTCGCGCGCTACCCCGCCCTGCTGACTGCCCGCTACGGCTGTGCGGTGGAAGGGCTGGATGGCGTCGGCGTCATCGAGGCCGTCGCCAGGAAGCGCGGCTTCCGTCTCAGGGGTGGTGAGCCGGACCTGGAAAAGGCCGCGCTGATTTTGCTGAAAGATTACCGAACCGGCGCCCTGGGGCGCATCAGCCTGGAGTCGCCGGAAACCCGCGCCGCCATGATCAAGGCGCATATGCCTGTGAAAGCGGAAGAGCCGGAATCAGGCCTGTCGTCATCTACTCCTCAGCCATGAGCACCGCACCTTTCGCATCTGCCGCATTCATACAGCTCCAAGTGATATGCTGCCGGGCTATGGTATAGCCTGTCCGTTTGCATTATAGTCAAACCATGCCAGTCGTATTTCGCTACAAAGGTCTCCGTTTTTTCTTCTACTCGAACGAGGGTAACCCGCGCGAGCCTTTGCATATCCATGTGCGTGGCGAGGGTTGCGAGGCCAAGTTCTGGCTGACACCCATGGTCAGAGTGGCGGATAGCGATGGCTTTGACTCCCGCACCCTGCGTGAACTGGCTGAAGTGGTGGAGCAAAACGTTGAATTGATCGAAAGGACCTGGAATGAGCACTTCCGCTAAATCGGTGCGCTTTGACGACAACAGCATGTGGGTTGATCTGTCTGACGGACGTATCATCGCTGTCCCGTTGGCATGGTTTCCGCGCCTTTTGCACGCTGCGCCAGAACAGCGCCAGCGTGTGGAAATTAGTCTCAAGGGATTACATTGGGATGAGCTTGACGAAGACATTTCTGTGGCGGGCTTGCTGGCAGGCGTAGGAGATATGTCGCACCAGACATCGATAGCGGCTTGATTGTGATTGTTCATGCAATCCCAGTGTTGTTCTAAGCAGCGATTCCTGCCCGCTGCCCACTACGGAAACCAACCTCCATCCATGAGCGCCGTGCACATCCGCATCTACCACAACCCCAGTTGCTCCAAGAGCCGCTCGGCCTGCGCGCTGATCGCCGAAAACGGCATTGCCGCCGAAGTGGTGGAATATCTCCAGACACCGCCTACCAGGGAAGAGCTACGCGCCTTGCTGAAAAAGCTGGGCATGAAGCCGGTCGAACTGGTGCGGCAGGGGGAAGCGGAATTCAAGGCGCGTTATGCGGGGCGGACGCTGACTGACGAGGAATGGCTGGATGCCATGGTGGCGCACCCGATTTTGATCGAGCGGCCTATTGTGGTGTGTGGGGATAGGGCGGTTGTGGCGAGGCCACCGGAGAGGGTGTTGGAGTTGCAACGAAGCGAGATCAGGGAGAGATCATGAGCATAGATGCGCTTTATTCCGAAATTGAGCAGACGCAAGCCATCTGGAAGGAATTGTATGATTTGCTGCTGCAAGCGCAGTATGACATCAATGTGCCCAGAGCGGCGATCAACAACGTCAGCGTATCTGAATTCCATCGTCGAGTGGAGTGGGTGTTCGAGCTGCTGTATGGCATGCGCCCTTCAAGCGAAGTGGATATTTCATGGCGGGCACTGAGTGGGCGCAGAGCAGAAATCTCCTCTCAATTAGTCCTTTTCAAGGATCATGCGCAGTCATCGCTGAATTTTTTACGTCAGTATTGGCGAGATAATCTTAGCATCCGTGATGCCAATAACAATTTCAGTTGGCAACTATTTGATGCCGGCACCAACATTGCCAATCAAGACGCGTCAGGCAATTTTGCGCAGATGCAAAGTTCGCTTAATCAGTTGACGACCTATGTCGCACAGCTTTTGCCCTTGTGTAAAACCGAAGGCGTGGCTGATCTTTCAGCAAGAGCGCAGGCGATGGGCGACGTGATTCGCGAGATCGAGGGGTTAAGAAACGAAGCCAAAAAACTGGCTAAATCTGCGGAGCAAAGCTCTGTGGGCGCGACAGAAAAAGAAAAAACGGTGCAAGCTGTGGTGGCGCAGGCAGAAGCTGCCTATTCCAAGCTACAAGCGTTGCAGCAGCAGGCCACAACGGACTCGGCCAGCGTGACAGCGTTGGTGGTGCAGATCAAAACAACTGGTACGGATGCGCAAACTTTGGAGCAGCAAATCGCAGCTTACAGGGTGAAGTTTGAGGCTTTCCAATCCGAGCTGGATGATCGGCTGGAGCAGTTTTCAGAATTTGAGGCTAATATCAAGAAGGTTCAGGCAGAAAGCGCTAAGCGTGAGGCCGAGATTGATCGGCTGACAAAGCTCGCGGACACCATGATTAGTGGTGCGACAACGGCGGGGCTTTCAACCAGCCTTGAAGAAGCACGGGCGCGTTATGAAGCTCGCATGAACAGCGCCAAGACGGGGTTCTATATTGCGGTGGCGATTTTAATCGTATCTGCTTTGCCGCTGGTGGCGCAGCTTGTCCCCGGTCTATTTGGAAGCTGGTTTCCGGTGCCAAATCCGAATCAGGATGGGACGCCTTACGCAGTTTTGGGTAAAGTATTCCTCTTGTTGCCTGCGACATGGTTAACCGCTTTCTTCACCAAGTCTTACGCGGAATACTTTCACTTGGAGCGGGAATACGCGCACAAGGCGGCACTGGCCAAATCAGTAGACGGGTTCAAGCGCCAAGCACCCAAATATGAGGAAGAAATTACTGCCGAGGTGTTTATGGAGATTCGAACCAACCCGGCAAACCGAAATGGTCCAGAACCAGCCAGTCACCCTTTATATGATGTGCTATCAAAAGTGGTTTCAAAAGTGATCGGAAAAAAAGAGGATAAGACCTAAGTGCAGAAGGTGCTATCTACGGCGCGCGTAATTAATAGTGTCAGCTCGTGTAGTGCGTATTAGCGAGGCGGAGTGCGCCGGATGGTTTTGTGTGCGCTTCGCGCAATTGCTTAGATGCCGGGGGCTGCCCGGCAGCAGGTTACTTTATTTTGCATTGCCCAAAATACAAGTAACCAAACAAAAG
>CAYGNO010000219.1:0-3663 GCA_964351305.1 uncultured Sulfuricella sp. | reverse complement strand
CTTCTCCAGGGCATGCTCCATGCCGAGGTTGGTCATCAGGGTACCCACCACGCCGCCCTTGAGCAGGCCGTGCTGGTGACGATACTTGGCGATCACATAGAGCAGACGGTCGCCGTCGAACACTTCGCCGGAGGCGTCCACCATCATGACGCGGTCGCCGTCGCCGTCCAGGGCAATGCCGAGATCGGCGCGGTGCTGTTTCACCGCCTCCTGAAGGGCCTGCAAATGGGTGGCGCCGCATTCATGGTTGATATTCAGGCCGTCGGGCTGATTGCCGATGCTGATCACTTCGGCGCCGAGTTCGTGAAATACCGGCGGCGCGACGTGATAAGTGGCGCCGTGGGCGCAATCCACGACGATTTTCAGCCCGCGTAAATCGAGCTCGGTGGGAAAGGTGCTCTTGCAGAATTCGATGTAGCGCCCGGCCGCGTCGTTGAGCCGGCGCGCCTTGCCCAACCGCGCCGATGGCATGGTTTGCATCGGGTCTTCCAGCGCCTTCTCGATGGCGCGCTCGGTCTTGTCAGGCAGTTTGGTGCCGGCAGCCGAAAAGAACTTGATGCCGTTGTCCTCGAACGGGTTGTGCGAGGCACTGATGACAATGCCTGCCTGGGCGCGCAGGGCGCGGGTGAGATAGGCCACTGCCGGGGTCGGCATCGGCCCGGTCAGCAGCACGTCCACCCCGGCTGCGGAAAGCCCTGCCTGCAGGGCGGATTCCAGCATGTAGCCGGAGATGCGGGTATCCTTGCCGATCAGCACGGACGGATGCTCCCCCTTGGGCAAGCCCTGCTCCGAAGCGGTCAGCACCTTGCCGGCGGCATAGCCCAGACGCATCACGAAATCCGGGGTGATCGGCGCTTCGCCGACCCTGCCGCGCACACCATCGGTGCCGAAATATTTTCTGGTCATGGTTTTCCCTGATCCTAAGAACAACACTCACCACGAATGACACGAATGCTCACGAATAAAATGCAAAGCGATACATCATGTTGCTTTAACTATTCGTGCTCATTCGTGAACATTTGTGTCATTCGTGGTTAAAAGCTTTTTTACAGGTTGATGGCGTTCACGATCTGCAAGGCTTCCTTGCTGGCCTTTACATCGTGCACGCGGATAATTTTAGCACCCTTCATGGCCGCAATCACTGCCGCGGCGACGCTGGGAATCAGGCGCGCATCCACACCCAGACCGGCGATCTGACCGAGCATGGACTTGCGCGACAGGCCTGCCAGCAGCGGCACCCCCAGTGCCTGGAATCGGTCGAGCTGACGCAGCAAAATGACATTATGTTCCAGCGACTTGCCGAAGCCAAAGCCGGGATCGACCACCAGCCGCTCGAGGCCGATGCCGGCGGCCTGTGCGGCGGCCATTCTCGCTTCCAGAAAAGCCATGACATCCGCCACCACATCCCCGTAGCGGGGGGCAAGCTGCATGGTTTGCGGCGTGCCCTGCCTGTGCATCAGGCAGACGGCTGCATTCGAGCCGGCCACCGCTTCCAGCGCGCCCTCGCCTTGCAATGCATTGATGTCGTTGATCATGGCCGCGCCGGCGGCGATGGCCGCGCGCATCACCTCGGTTTTGCAGGTATCCACCGACAGCGGCACGTTGCCGCCCTGCAATGCCTCGATTAGCGGCAGCACCCGCCGCAGTTCCTCGTCGATACCGACGGGCTGCGCGCCGGGGCGCGACGATTCGCCGCCGACATCGAGAATGTCCGCCCCCTCCTCCAGCAGCCGAAAGGCGTGTTCGATTCCGGATGCGGCAGTTACATGGCGACCGCCATCGGAGAACGAGTCGGGCGTGACGTTGACGATGCCCATGATCAACGGGCGATTGAGGGGAATGGTGAAGCGGCCGCAGTGAAGCATTTTGGGTGATGAGTAATGAGTAATGGGCAATGGGTGGGGGAATCCCCATCACTCATTGCCCATCACCCATCACCAGCTTTTCAGGTTTCCTGCGCAGGGTCGGTGGTAGGCGTGGCCGGTGCAGCCGGCGCACTGTCCGAAGGCGGATTCGGCTTGTTCTGGCTCGGCTTGGGCGGACGCGGAGCCCTGCCTTCCATGATGTCGTTGATCTGGTCGGCATCGATGGTTTCCCATTCCAGCAGCGTCTTCGCCATCAACTCGATCTTGTCGCGGTTTTCCTCGATCAGTTTTCTGGCAATACTGTACTGCGCGTCTACAATGCGGCGGATTTCGGCGTCCACCTTCTGCATGGTGGCCTCGGATACGTTCTTGTGGGTGGTGACGGAACGGCCAAGAAACACCTCGCCATCATTCTCGCCATAGACCATCGGCCCCAAAGCATCGCTCATCCCCCACTGCGTCACCATGCGGCGCGCCATCTCGGTAGCGCGCTCGAAATCATTGGAAGCACCGGTGGTCATCTGCCCCATAAACACTTCCTCGGCAATGCGACCGCCAAACAGCACCGCGATATTTTGCAAAATGGTTTCGCGGTCCATACTGTAGCGGTCTTCCGTCGGCAGCTGCATGGTCACGCCCAAGGCGCGACCGCGCGGAATGATGGTGACCTTGTGCACCGGGTCGGTTTTCGGCAGCAGCCTCGCCACCACCGTATGCCCGGCCTCGTGATAAGCCGTGTTCATGCGCTCGTGCTCAGGCATGACGATGGAGCGGCGCTCCGCGCCCATGATGATCTTGTCCTTGGCGCGCTCGAAGTCTTCCATGTCGACCAGGCGCTTGTTGCTGCGCGCAGCGAACAGCGCCGCCTCGTTCACCAGATTGGCGAGATCCGCGCCCGACATGCCGGGGGTGCCGCGCGCCAGAATATCGGCGCGCACGTCCGGCGCCATCGGCACCTTGCGCATGTGCACCATGAGAATCTGCTCGCGGCCGCGAATATCCGGCAGGGGCACCACCACCTGGCGGTCGAAGCGGCCGGGGCGCAGCAGCGCCGGGTCGAGCACGTCGGGGCGGTTGGTGGCAGCGACCACGATCACGCCGGCGGTGCCCTCGAAGCCGTCCATTTCCACCAGCAGCTGGTTCAGGGTCTGCTCGCGCTCGTCGTTGCCGCCGCCCAGGCCGGCGCCGCGCTGGCGGCCGACGGCGTCGATCTCGTCGATGAAGATGATGCAGGGGGCATTTTTCTTGGCCTGCTCGAACATGTCGCGCACCCGTGCCGCGCCGACGCCGACAAACATCTCGACGAAGTCGGAGCCGGAAATGCTGAAGAACGGCACTTTGGCTTCGCCGGCAATCGCCCTGGCCAGCAGGGTCTTGCCGGTACCGGGGTTGCCGACCATCAGCACCCCTTTGGGAATCCGCCCGCCCAGTTTCTGGAACTTGCTCGGGTCGCGCAGAAACTCCACCAGTTCGGACACTTCTTCCTTGGCTTCGTCGCAACCGGCGACATCGGCGAAGGTCACGGTGTTGGTGGTCTCATCGAGCATACGCGCCTTGCTCTTGCCGAAGGAAAACGCACCGCCCTTGCCGCCGCCCTGCATCTGGCGCATGAAGAACACCCACACGCCGATCAGGAGCAGCATCGGGAACCAGGAAATGAACAGGTTCATCAGGAAGGAGGGTTCTTCTTCCGGCCTGGCTTCAACCACCACGCCGTTCTTGAGCAAGTCGCTCACCATCCACGGGTCGGATGGCGCATAAGTGGTGAAGCGCTTGCCGTCGGCCCTCACGCCCTTCA
>CAYGNO010000218.1:0-3707 GCA_964351305.1 uncultured Sulfuricella sp. | reverse complement strand
ATCGGCGCCTGGCTGCGCGCCAGCTTCGCTATCATCTGGCGGGTCTGCAGCATCGGGGGTGAGTCGCCGAGCAGCACAGGTTGGCCGCCACAGGGATTTTCGCCGGTTTTTTTCGGTTGCCCGTCATGAGACAGCTTTAGCGCGGAATTGACCAGCGCACGCAACTGGGTCAGGGAAACCGGCTTGGACAGGTAATCGAAGGCACCCGCCTTGAGCGCGGCGACCGCGTTTTCAGCGCTGCCATAAGCGGTGATCACCGCCACCGGTTTGCCGGGATAATTCTTGGTCACATATTCCAGAAAACCAAGGCCATCCCCGTCTGGTAAACGCATGTCGGTGAGGCAAAGATTATAGTAGCTCTTGCGCAGGTATTGCTCCGCCTCGAACGTGCTGGCCGCCGCATCGACTTCCAAGCCCATGCGCTGCAGCGTCAGCACCAGCAGTTCGCGAATGTCGGCCTCGTCGTCCACGACCAGCACGCGACGCGGCTGTTCTTCATTCCGGGAAACTTGCGGTGTCCGGTTCAACACATCTCCCCTTCAGCGCTTATCCTGAATTGCCCGCCTTGCGGGGCTTCAATGTAATCGAGCGTGGCTCCGTTGGCTTCGCACAATTCGCGGGCAATATAAAGCCCCAAACCGGTGCCGGTGCTGTCGGTGGTAAAAAACGGCTCGAACAGCTGGGTGCGCAACGCTTCGGCAACTCCGGGCCCGTCATCGGCCACGTCCAATTGTACAACATTCCCGGGCGAGGCAAACGCCGCACGCAGGCGGATGCTGCCGTCCCGCCGCCGACAGTGGCGCCAGGCATTGCGGCACAGGTTCCACAGCACCTGGTCGAGGTGATGCCGGTCGAAGCGTACCGTCAGGTCCTCCGCCATGTCCAGAACAACCGCATTGGCCGGAATTTTTTCGGTCTGGCAAAACTGCTCGGCGAACTGGCGCAAAGTCGTTCCCAGGCGGAGCGTTTCCGGCGTGGTGCGGTCCCTGCGGTTGAGCTGCAGCACGTCCTGCACCATCCGGTCGAGGCGATGGGTGTTGTCACGGACGATCTGCAGCAGCCGGACATGGGTCGCATCCTGCCCCGGCTCCTCCTGCAATAGCTGGGTCGCGTGGCCGATCGAGCTGAGAGGGTTGCGGATTTCGTGTGCGATATTGGCCGTCAGCCTGCCCAGCGCAGCCAGCTTGTGCTGCTGCGCCCGCGCCTGCATCAGGCTCAAATCCTCCAGAAAGATCAGCGCGCCCAGCCTCTCGTCCCCGCCAATCGAGGTAAAACGCACCTGAACCTGCTTGCCGGTGGCCGGCGCAACCAGTTCGAAATGGTCGTTGCGCGGATCGGTTCGCCAGCGCTGCAGGCAGCCGGACAATGCCGGAAAATAGTCGTTGAGCCGCAACTTGTCCCACACCGCCGCCGGCGTGCCGAGCAATTTTTCCGCCTCGGCGTTGCGCTGCCGCACCCGGCCCTGCTCGTCCACCACCAGCACGCCGTCCTGCATATTCTGGATCACCAACTGGTTGACCTGGGCCAGATTGGCAAGGTCGATGCTCTGCTTCTGCGCCAGGTTCTCGGTCACAGCCAGGCGCTTGGTCAGGACAAAGGCCAGCCCGGCGATAGCGAAAAACCCCATGCTGGTGAGGCTGGTTTGCAGATAATCCTTGGTGCTGCCCGCCAGCATCAGCACCTGGTAAGTCTGCTCGAGCAAAAGGGCTATGCTCGCCATCGCGGCATGGAACATCGCCAGACGACTGCGGCTGACCATGCCGATGGCTGCCAGCGGCCCCAGCAGGAGCAGCCCGAGACCGCTCTGAATACCCCCGCTGGCATGCATCAGCAGCACGATAATCAAAATGTCCGCACTCACCTGGGCGCTCAAAAGCAGATTGAAGCGCGGCCATCGAATATCGATCGGCACGATCATCAGCGCCGCAAGGAACACGTAAGCAATGCTGGTGGCGTAGAACAGGGAGGGATTGTAAGCGCCAAAGGTGTTGATGACGCCGAACAAGGCATAGGCGACGGCAAAAGTGCCGGCCAGGGTCAGTCGAAAAAGATTGAAATAGCGGAGGGATCGCCAGTATGCATCAGGCTGAGGCGTGGCCCGAACCTGTAGCAATTCTGTCAGCATCGTGAAGCGGCGCCCGACCGGATCAGCCGGGCTGAAGAAAGGTTACTTCTGATGGAGTTGGCGATGCTCATTGGTGCAAAAATTCTCACCGTTGCTGACGATGCTTTCGCTCCTCGGCAGATGCACTCCACAATGGGCGCAACGCACCATGTCCTCGCCGATTGCGTTTTTTGGCGCATCTTCACGCTTGATCCTGCGGCCATAGCTTTTGACGAGGCGGTAAACAACCCAGGCGGCCAGAGCAAGAAGTATCAGTTTGATCAACATCACCTTGCCCCGGTAAACGAGGCGCCTCAGGGTTCAAGATTCGGACATGAACTGGTCGGGGTGAGAGGATTCGAACCTCCGGCCTCTGCGTCCCGAACGCAGCGCTCCACCAGGCTGAGCTACACCCCGCTTTGAATTATTTCAGTAGCTTCGCGTTACCGCAAAGTCTGCCAATTGTAGCAAAGATTCCTTGTATTTTGAATGCGGCAGATGCGAAATCGCCTCGCACGCCACACGGGCCTCAGCCTTCGCCTGGTTTTTCGCGTAATCCAGCGCGCCCGTATCGCGGATCGCGGCCATTACTGCATCCAGCTCGTTCAGGCCGCCATGCTCGATTGCCCTGCGAATCACTTCTGCTTGCTGCGGCGTACCGTTTTTCATGGCATGGATCAGGGGCAGCGTAGGCTTCCCCTCAGCCAGGTCATCACCGACGTTTTTGCCGGTTTCGGCATGGTCGCCGGAATAATCCAGCACGTCGTCGATCAGCTGGAACGCTGTGCCCATGCGCATCCCATAGACTGCGATGGCCTCCTCGTCGGCCCCGGAGGCATTGCCCAGGATCGCACCGAGGCGGGTGGCGGCTTCGAACAGTTTGGCGGTTTTGTAGTGAATCACCTGAAGGTAGCGCGCCTCGTCGATATCTGCGTCGTTGCAGTTCAACAGTTGCAGCACTTCGCCCTCGGCGATGACGTTGGTTGCATCCGCCAGGACTTCCATCACGCGCATGCTGCCCGCCCCGACCATCATCTGGAAAGCACGGGAATAGAGGAAGTCGCCTACGAGAACGCTGGCTGCGTTGCCGAACAGGGCGTTGGCGGTGGCGTTGCCGCGCCGCAGGTTGGATTCGTCCACCACGTCGTCGTGCAGCAAGGTGGCGGTATGGATGAATTCGACCACCGCAGCGAGCACGTGGTGATAGCCGCCGGAATAGCCGAACGCACCCGCCGACAACAGCACCAGCGCGGGGCGCAGGCGCTTGCCGCCGCTACCGATGATATATTCGCTGATCTGGCGGATCAGCACGACTTCGGAATAGAGCCGCTTGCGGATGACTTCATCCACGGCTAGCATGTCCGACTCGATGGGACTGCGTATGGCTTCCAGCGACACAAAAAATCCAGAGGTTAGGTGAAAAAGGGCTCAATGGTAGGAACGAGAGCAATTCGGTGTCAAGTTTTTCCAGTCCCGTCCCTGATTTCTAAACAATATTTAACCCTCGTCACGAAATTCTGGTACAATCGCGTTCCTTTTTAAAAGTAAGTGTGGAGCTCAATATGTACGCGGTCATAAAAACCGGTGGCAAGCAGTATCGCGT
>CAYGNO010000217.1:0-3757 GCA_964351305.1 uncultured Sulfuricella sp. | reverse complement strand
GCAAAACCCTGGGCGAAATGGCGATCATCGACGGCGAACCGCGCTCGGCAACGGCAATCGTCGTCGAACCCGCCACCCTGGCCATCTTCACCGAGACCAGCTTTCTCCGCATCGCCAGCGAAAAACCCGCCCTGGCTACGAAAATCCTGCTGAAAGTGGCGCGCCTGTTGAGCCAGCGCCTGCGCCAGACAAGCGGCCAACTGGTGGACTATCTGGAAAGCTGAGAACGAAACCACCCAGCACGTCAGCCGGAAAATGTGCGCCCAGGCTGATGCGCGACCAACTACCCAGCGGCCAGAGCGGGGCGCCAGAATGGCGCCCACAGCTAGCCGGAATAGCTGCGCACCGTATTCTTTCCTGAATCCTTGGCCCGGTACATGGCCGCGTCCGCGTGCTTTATCAGGACGGCGCTGCCGTCGGCATCGCGCGGATAAAGCGCAATACCGATCGAGGCCGAGACGAAAACATCCTGTCCCTGCAGATGGAACGGCTCGCGCAGGCGATCCAGTATCTTGGCGGCAACCGCCTCGGCCTCCACCGCCTCATTGACATGGGGCAGAATCACGGTGAATTCGTCCCCGCCGATCCGCGCCACCGTATCGCTCTCGCGAATGCACGTCATCAGCCGCTGCGCCGCCTCCTTGAGCAGGACGTCGCCGGCGTCATGGCCAAGCAGGTCGTTCACCTCCTTGAAGCCGTCGAGATCCATGAACAGCAGGGCGACCTGGCCTTCGCTGCGATTCGCCTGCGCGACGGCCTGATCGAGCCGGTCATGGAACAGGTTGCGGTTGGGTATGCCGGTCAGCCTGTCGTAGTTGGCCTGGCGCCAGACTTGCTCCTGCGTGCGCTTGCGCTCGGTGATGTCGGAGAACGTCACCACCGCGCCCACCACCCTGCCTTCGGAATAAATCGGATGGGAGCGATATTCGACGGGCAGGCAGCTGTTGTCCGTCCGGCAAAAAAGGTCGTCTTCCGCATGGACGGCCTGGCCGTCCTGGTAGGAGTTCAGCCGGCACAGTTCCGGAGCATGGCAGACGCCCGGCTTTTCATGGTGAATCAAGTCGTGCATGTTCTTGCCGAGCACCTCGGAAACATCCCGGAAACCGAGCAAACGCAGGGCGACCGGGTTGCAGAAGGTGCAGTTGCCGTCGAAATCGACGCCGTACACGCCTTCGCCCGAGGAATTGATCAACAGCCGCAGCCGCGCCTCGGCCTGCTCCCGCTCCTTCGCTTCATCGCGCAATTCGCGGGTGCGCTGCTCCACCACGGCATCCTGCTGCTCCTTGGCCTGCTGGAGGGAACGCACCTGGCGGCGAAGGCCGGATAAGGCCAGCAGCGTCAGCCCGGAGAGCAGCAGCCATACCGCCAAATGGATGGACACCAGGTTGCGCTTCTGCTCGCTAACCGCTTCCAGCAGGGGCGCAGCGGAAAAAGTCACGCTGACGCCGCCTCGGATGTCGCCCACTTTGTAGCCCTGTTGCTCGTGGCATTTCATGCAGGCTGTCAAAACATGCAGCGGCGCCATGTAACGCGCAACGGTTCCGTTCCCTTTTTCGACAAACGCCAGCCGCTCCTTTTCCCCCTGCTCGAAGCCTTTCAGCGCATTCGTCTCCCAGAGATCGGCGGCATTGCCCGGATTGAGCGGCTTGAGGCTGGTCAGGTGCAGCAGCATGTCGCTCTGCTCGAGCACGTAATCCGCCATCTGGCGGGTCATATAGGCCGGATTGATCAGGGTCAGGGCTTTGCCCGAGGTGGTCGTCACGTCGCGCTCCGGTACTTTGAGGTAGGGATTGGGCTTGGTAGTCTCGTTCACCACCGCGTAAACCCCGCCGTGGCTCGCGTTCCACAGGCGCACCGCGCCCACCATCTTGAACACGAAGCGCCCCTGGCTGGCCGCCAGATCCCAAACGTGATTGTTCAATGCCCCGTAATTCCAGCCGAATGAGGCCGCCGCCATCGCAGCCCAGAGCAGGACAGGCAGCGCCCAATAGCGTTGGTCGAGAATCAGGCGATTCATAATCCGCTCAGCACCTTGACGTGCGCCGCCACGCTGCGGCCCAAGGCGCGCAGATCGTAGCCGCCTTCCAGCGCCGACACGATGCGTCCCTGGACGTGCTTTGCCGCGACATCCTTGAGCTGCTGCGTCACCCAGGCGTAATCGGAGTCTCTCAGCTTGAACAGCGCCATGTCGTCCTCCCAATGGGCATCGAAGCCGGCGGAGATGAACAGCATCTCGGGCTGGAAGCGCTCCAGGGCGGGTAGCCAGCGCTCGCTCACCGCCTTGCGGAACGCCTCGCCGTCGGTTCCCGCCGGCAGCGGCACGTTGATGATGTGGTCGTTGCCGCTGTCGGCCCCGCAATGCGGGTAGAACGGGTGCTGGAAGGTCGAGCACAGCATCACGCGCGGGTCGTCGCGGAAGATTTCCTCGGTGCCGTTGCCGTGGTGCACATCGAAATCGGCGATGGCGACCCGGTTCAGACCGAACTTTTCCATCGCGTGCGCCACGCCGACCGCGACGTTGTTAAACAGGCAAAAGCCCATGGCGCGGCCCGATTCGGCATGGTGGCCGGGCGGACGGATAGCGCAGAAGGCGTTTTCCACCTTGCGCTCCAGCACCAGCTCGGTCGCCAGCACCACTGCGCCGGCAGCACGCAGCGCCGCATTCAGCGTAAACGGGTTCATCGCCGTGTCCGGGTCGAGGTAGACCAACCCTTCGGTGGGCGAGGTGGAGCGGACGGTTTCGATGTAGTGCGGCGCATGCACCCGAGCCAGTTGCTCGAACGTGGCAAGCGGCGCATCATGGTGCTGGAGAAAAGCCAGCAGGCCCGAGGCGATCAATTGATCCTCAATCGCCCTGAGCCGCGCCGGAGATTCAGGATGGTGCGCCCCCATGTCGTGCTTGAGGCAGTCCGGATGGGTGATATAGGCAGTATGCAATTGTCACACCTAAGATAGTACGGTCAGCTTATAATAAATCAGGGGGAAATCGAGAGAGCCGCGCCGTATTCCGCCATCCATCTCCCTTACCGCTATATTTAACCTAAACCACAACGAGTGCAAGCCCATGGGACAACATTACCTCAGCACCCTTTTCTCCCCCAAATCGGTCGCGATCATCGGCGCCAGCGACCGCGCCGATTCGGTGGGAGCTATCGTATTCAAGAACATGCTGGAAAGCGGCTTCAAGGGAACGCTTTACCCGGTCAACCCCAACCACAAGAAGGTGCAGGGGAAAAAGGCCTACGCCTCGATCGAAGAAATCGGCAAGCCGGTCGAGCTGGCGGTGATCTGCACCAATGCGGCAAGCGTGCCCGATGTCATAGAAGCCTGCGGCAAGCACGGCGTGCGCGCCGCAGTAGTGCTGTCCGCCGGTTTTAGCGAAGTAGGCGCCCATGGCGCCGAGATTGAGCGCACCATGCTGGCCAACGCCAGAACTTACGGCGTGCGTATTATCGGACCTAACTGCCTCGGCATCATGCGTACCGGCATCGGCCTCAACGCCACTTTCTTCAAGGGCAACGTCAAGCCCGGCAAGCTCGCGCTGGTGTCGCAATCGGGCGCTCTCTGCACCGCCATTCTGGACTGGGCGCCAGCCAACGACATCGGTTTCTCCAGCGTGGTTTCGATGGGCACTTCGGCCGACGTGGATTTCGGTGAAATTCTCGACTATCTGGCCTCTGACCCGCAAACCGAGAGCATCCTGATCTACATCGAAGGCATCCACAAGGCGCGCGGTTTCATGAGCGCCCTGCGTGCC
>CAYGNO010000216.1:0-3776 GCA_964351305.1 uncultured Sulfuricella sp. | reverse complement strand
GATGTTGATCGTCATTTTAATTGCCGCCGAGGTATTTACCAATGCATTGGAGCATTTGGGCGAAAAACTGAAGATCTCGGAAGGGGTCACCGGCTCGCTGTTTGCCGCCGTGGGCACCGCCCTGCCGGAAACCATGGTGCCGCTACTGGCTCTGATGGCAGGTACCGCCGACAGCCGCCTCAACGAGGAAATCGGGGTCGGCGCGATCCTCGGCGCGCCGCTGATGCTGTCCACCCTGTCGATCTCCCTGATGGCGCTGGCGGTGCTGAAAAAACGCGGCGTCCACGGCCATTTCACCCCGGAACGGACCGGCCTGACCCGCGACCTGAACTTCTTCCTGCTGGCCTTCGGCTTTTCCGCCATCGCCCTGTTCGTGCCGCACGAGCAAGCTGCGGTCCGCGCCACCATCGGCCTTGCCCTGGTGCTCACCTACTTCGTCTACATCATGCTCACCCTGCGCGCTTCCGCCCACTTGGTCAAGGATGGCCATGGCACCGAAGCAGAGGGAAAGATGTTCCTGTGCCGCCTCGGACTGCCGCAAAACATGGCGGTGATCCTGTTCCAGATCGCCCTCGGCCTGGCCTTGCTGGTGGCTGGCGCCAAGGGCTTCATCCACGGCGTGGAGGATGCCTCCAGCCTGCTCGGCATCTCTCCCCTGCTGCTGTCGCTGCTGATCATTCCGATCGCCACCGAACTGCCGGAAAAGGTCAACAGCATCCTGTGGATCCGCAAGCGCAAGGACACCCTGGCCTTCGGCAATATCACCGGGGCGATGGTGTTCCAGGGCACCCTGCTGCCGGCCATCGGTATCATGCTCACGCCGTGGGAACCGCGTCAGGAAGTGCTCGCCGGCATCGCCATCACCATACTTGCTGCACTTTGGGTCAGGCTGATGATCAGCCGCGGACAGATCAAGGTCTGGCATCTGGGGGTCAATGGGGCGATGTATGTCGCCTACCTGGTTATCGTACTGGGCTGAGTGAGCAACGACTATCCTTTACCTCCAACCTGCGCGGGGGTATTCTGCCCGTAACACATGGATCCGCTTCGACAGATCCGCATAACGGGAGATAACGCAATGGCCAAGAAACCGGTAAAAACAGACCCATTCAACCCGCCGCCCCAGCATGAAAAAGCGGGAAAATTTTGCGATGCGGTCTCCAGCCACCTGACCTATTCCGTTGGCAAAGATCATTTCACCGCCACTCCTCGCGACTGGTTCTTTGCGCTTGCGCACACTGCCCGAGATCGTCTCACCGGGCGCTGGATGGAAACCATGCGGCGCTATTACCAAGCCGATGCCAAGCGGGTTTACTACCTTTCGATGGAATTTCTGATCGGACGCTCCCTGTCCAATAGCCTGCTCAACATGGGCTATTACGACGAGTGCTGTGAAGCCGCGGAAAATGAATGCATGGATATGGAGCAGGCAAGTTCGTCCGAACCCGACGCCGCTCTCGGCAATGGTGGACTGGGGCGGCTGGCCGCCTGTTTTCTGGATTCCATGGCGACACTCGGCCTGCCAAGCTATGGTTACGGCATCCGCTACGAGTATGGCATGTTCAACCAGCGGATCGAAAATGGCTGGCAGGTAGAACACCCGGACAGCTGGCTGCGCTACGGCAATCCCTGGGAATTCCCGCGTCCGGAAGTGCTGTATCCGGTCAAATTTCACGGTCGGGTGGTGGAATACATCAGCGAGGCAGGAAGCCTGCGCCACCACTGGGTAGATACCGAGGATGTCATGGCAATGGCCTACGACACGCCGGTTCCGGGCTACGGCGGCAAGTCGGTGAACAACATGCGATTGTGGTCGGCCAAATCGTCGCGCGACTTCGACCTGAAGTACTTCAACGAGGGCAACTACATCAAGGCAGTGGAGGACAAAAACGAATCGGAAAACCTGTCCAAGGTGCTCTACCCCGACGACACCACGGCGATGGGCCGCGAATTACGGCTGAAACAGCAGTACTTCTTCGTCTGCGCATCGTTGCAGGACATGCTCTACCGCTTCAACAAATTTCACAAAAACCTCGACGAACTGCCCGACAAGGTCGCGATGCAGCTCAACGACACCCATCCATCGATCGCGATTCCGGAATTGATGCGCATCCTGATGGATCTCTATCACCTCGACTGGGATCGCGCCTGGAACATCGTCACCCGCACCTTCTCCTACACCAACCACACGCTCATGCCGGAAGCCCTGGAAACCTGGCCGGTAAGCCTGTTCGAGACAATCCTGCCGCGCCATTTGCAGATCATCTATGAAATCAACCGCCGCTTCCTGGATGATATCCGGCACCGCAACCCCGGCGACGTCGACCTGCTGAAACGCATGTCCATAATCGATGAAGACAACGGACGGCGCATCCGCATGGCCCATCTGGCTATCGTCGGCAGCCACCGGGTCAACGGCGTGGCGCAAATCCATACCGAGCTGATGCGTCAGACCATCTTCAGGGACTTCGATCGCTTCTACACCGGCAAGATCATTAACATCACCAACGGCGTCACCCCGCGGCGCTGGCTCAACCAGATCAACCCCGGCCTTGCCGGGCTGATTACGGAGCACATCGGCGACGACTGGGTCACCCATCTGGATCAGTTGAGCAAGCTCAATAAATTAGCCGCCGACAAGGCCTTCCAGGAGAAATTCCGCCGGGTCAAACAGGCCAACAAGGAATCCCTGTCCAAAATTATCGAGAAAAAACTGGGCATCAAGGTCAATCCTGCCTCCCTGTTCGACGTGCAGATCAAGCGTATTCACGAATACAAGCGGCAACTGCTCAACCTGCTCCACGTGGTCACGCTGTACAACCGCATCCGCGCCAATCCGGGGGCGGACCGGGTGCCCCGCACCGCGATCTTCAGCGGCAAGGCGGCTCCCGGCTATGCCAGAGCCAAACTGATCATCAAGCTGATCAATGACGTGGCGGACATCGTCAACCACGACCCAGCCATTGGGGACCAGCTCAAGGTAGCTTACATACCCAATTACGATGTCACCACCGCCTCGGATATCATTCCCGCTGCGGACCTTTCCGAACAGATTTCCACCGCCGGCACCGAAGCCTCGGGTACAGGCAACATGAAGCTTGCCCTTAACGGCGCGCTGACGATCGGCACGCTGGACGGCGCGAATGTCGAAATTCGCGACGAAGTCGGCGCTGACAACATTTTTATTTTTGGGCTGAATACCGACGAGGTAACCGAAATAACAAGCAAGGGATACAACCCTTGGGATTATTACCATGCCAACGAGGAACTCAGGCAGGCGCTCGACATGATCGGTTCCGGCTATTTCTCACAGGACGAACCCAAGCGCTTCCGACCAATCATCGACGCGCTTACGACTGGCGGCGACCAATACCTGCTGCTCGCCGATTACGCCGCTTACATTGCCTGCCAGGAAAAAATCGATGCGCTCTACCGAAACCCGGAAGAGTGGGCGCGCAAGGCCATCCTCAATGTGGCGGGCATGGGCAAGTTTTCCAGCGACCGGACCGTCAGGGAATACGCGGAGAAAATCTGGGGAGTTAAGGCAGTCTTGAGTCCTGAGGCGTAGGGTGGGCACGTCTTTGTGCCCACGCGATCAGCCAATCAAAACAAAGCGCCTTTTGCCATTGCTCCCTCTCCCGCTTGCGGGAGAGGGTTGGGGAGAGGGTGTTATTCCGCGTGGGCACAAAGACGTGCCCACCCTACCAGGCTGAGTGAGCTTGGTGATGGGTGATGGGTGATGGGTGATGGGTGATGGGTGATGGGTGATGGGTGAT
>CAYGNO010000215.1:0-3804 GCA_964351305.1 uncultured Sulfuricella sp. | reverse complement strand
CTTGTCGGCATTGTCGCAAGAGTGGATGTTGAATTTCGCGGCTGAGATCGAGGAGCAGGGTGTTGCGGTAAAGCTGAACGGCTAGCTATTGGCTCAAGCTTCTTTCTTCTTGGCGCGGGCCGCTTTTTTCAGGCTTTTATACAAATCCGGGTGATCTTCCTTCAGGAACCCAACGATATCAAAATCTTCTTTTTTGATATGAGCCAAGTCTAGCTGCTCCACATGGACGAGGCGCAATAACTCTCTGACCGGTTTCGGCATGTTGCGACCGCTTTCATAGCGGGAGCCGCCACTTTGGGTGACGCCGATTTGGGTCCAGAACTCCTGCTGGTTCAGACCAAGCTTCCGCCGGATTTCACGCGGGTTTATGATGTTTTCGAATATTTTCATGATGTTAGTGTAAGTGATTAATAAAGGACCTACATAAAACCCTTATCGCTGGATAGGGGAAACTACTAATTATTTGTATAATCTTATCATGGTTGTTTTAAAAATACATAGCAATAATGACATTGGGTTTCCTGGGGTTCCTTGATAAGGGTGGCGACCCTGATATTTATCAATTTTTTTGATGGGTTGTGTCATGTACTCGTCATCTTTCCGTAATTGAATTAAAATCATCAATTTTTTGCAGGTGTGCAATGGCACTGATTGTTCAGAAATATGGCGGCACGTCGGTCGGCAACCCCGAGCGAATCAAGAATGTTGCCCAGCGCGTAGCTAAATTCAAGATGCTTGGCCATCAGGTCGTAGTCGTTGTTTCCGCCATGAGCGGAGAGACGAACCGCCTGGTTGCCCTGGCCAAGGAAGTTCAACCCAACCCCGATCTGCGTGAAATGGACGTGCTGCTTTCCACCGGCGAGCAGGTGACGATTGCGCTGCTTTCCATGGCACTGATGGAGCTGGGGTTGAAGGCGCGGAGCTACACCGGTTCCCAGGTCAAGATCATCACCGACAGCGCGCACTCCAAGGCGCGCATACTCGACATCGAAGAACACAACATGCGCGCCGACCTGGACGCAGGCTACGTGGTCGTGGTGGCGGGTTTCCAGGGCGTGGACGAAAAAGGCAACATCACCACCCTCGGGCGCGGCGGTTCGGACACTACCGGAGTGGCGCTGGCGGCAGCCCTGAAGGCTGACGAGTGCCAGATATACACCGATGTGGACGGCGTTTACACGACCGACCCGCGCCTCGTTCCGGAAGCGCGCCGGCTCAAGACCATCACCTTCGAGGAAATGCTGGAGATGGCGAGCCTCGGCTCCAAAGTGCTGCAAATCCGCTCGGTGGAATTTGCCGGCAAGTACAAGGTCAAGTTGCGCGTGCTTTCCAGCTTCGATGAGGAAGGGGAAGGCACTCTGATCACCTTTGAGGAAAATGAAAAAATGGAACAAGCGATTATTTCGGGTATCGCGTTCAACCGCGATGAGGCAAAAATTACCGTGCTCGGCGTACCGGACCGTCCCGGCATCGCTTACCAGATACTCGGGCCGGTCGGCGAGGCCAATATCGACGTGGACATGATCATCCAGAACGTCGGCGCGGACGGCACCACCGATTTCACCTTCACCGTCCACCGCAACGAGTACACAAAAGCGCTGGAGGTGCTGAAAGGTGTGCAAGCCCACATCGGCGCCCGCGAGATTTCCGGCGACGACCGCATCGCCAAGGTCTCCGTGATCGGCGTCGGCATGCGATCCCATGCCGGGATCGCCAGCGCCATGTTCAGGACTCTGGCGGAAGAAGGGATCAACATCCAGATGATTTCCACCTCCGAAATCAAAATTTCGGTGGTGATCGACGAGAAGTACATGGAGCTGGCTGTTCGCGTGCTGCACAAGGCGTTCGGCCTCGAGCAGGGAGCCTGATCCGGTTTGACCTTTTCGGTCTAAACCGGTATCCTTGCGCGCTTCGGAGAGATGGCCGAGTGGTCGAAGGTACTCCCCTGCTAAGGGAGCGTAGGGTTTATAGCCTTACCGAGGGTTCGAATCCCTCTCTCTCCGCCATTGTTTGGCGGTGGTTTTTATCATATAATGCCGCCTTCACAACGCGCCCGTAGCTCAGCTGGATAGAGTACTTGGCTACGAACCAAGGGGTCAGCGGTTCGAATCCGTTCGGGCGCACCAGTAAAGAGAAGGGTCTACAGAGATGTAGGCCCTTTTCATTTTGTACATTGCTACACAATAGAAAAGCGCCTAATCTGAATGGCTTCTTCGTTAGCCACAACATCTTGGTCTTCTGCCATGGTTTTTTTGTCGGATCGTCTGGGATGTTAATCAGGGAATAGTGGTTCGTATCCATGTTGCTTTAGAGTAATTTGACAGTGCATGGTGAACAGGCTCATTCTCTGCCGTTAGCCGAGGTTTTTTTCAGAAGGGTGAATTCATGATTACCCGCGTCTGGTTTGTTGTCCTTGCCGGTATGTTGCTTGGGGCGTGCGCAACGTCGCCCCAGGGCCGCATGCAGGTGACCGTGCCGTCTTCGGTAAGCGCTGTTCATTCCGAGATGGGCATGCGCTTGAATCTCGCCGCTGCGGCAGATGCTTTTTCATCCTGCGTTGGGGTGGAGTGCAGGTTTGACCGTGCTTTCGATCAGAGGGTTCAGCGGCTGGGCACTCGTCTGGCGCAATCGGCTTTTGAAATTTACCCTGATCTAACTGAGCGATTCAGCCAGTTTGAGTTCGTTGTTGCCGAAAAGGCCGAACCGGGGAGTGCATCCAGCGCAGCCGGTACGGTGGTGATTTTCCGCGGCGTGCAAAAGTTGCGTCTTGATGAAGAGGCTTTGGCTTTCTTGATCGCTCGCGAGATGGGGCATGTAATCAGCCGCCATCATGACGAGGATTCGGCGACCAGCATCCTGTTTTCCATAGCGGCCCAAGTGCTGCTGCCCGTCACCAACCTTATTCGCGGTTCCGCCGCTTTGATACAGACAGCTTCGGCGACTGCAACAGCTTCAACGCTCTCAACGGCTGCTTCGTTTGTCGGTTCCCGGGTAGTGATAGAGAGTTACAAGCTCGATCAATTGCGTGAGGCCGATGTTGTTGCCCTGGACTTGCTGGCTAGCTTGGGGTGGAACAGAGGCGAGATTGCCGATGCGCTGGCTGCCAGCACGCAGGTTATTGGTGATGACAGGTGGTCGAAGGATCTTCGTGTCTCCGCCAGAGAGGTCGGTGGATTGACCGAAAATTAATTCCAGTTTTGTTCTTGCGGGGTTTTTAAAACGCGGATTTAATTTCGAAGTGCAACAAAAGACCTGATGGGTGCGCAAGTAGAGGCGTTGCGCTGGTCGAATGGAATCGTTGCGGAAATGGGCCGATGATGGGCGCAACACCCATTATTAGGCTATAAAATCAATTTGTTGCGCCCCCTTTTCTTATTGAAGGCTGTTGGCGTCACACCCGTGCGGGTTCGAAGCTCGCGTCCAGATTCAGGTCGTCGCAATAATCGAGGAAATTTCCACGCAGGGTGGGAATGTGAACGTCGGCATGAATGCCCACCGTCATGGTGACTGAAAACATCGATGTGCCGGTGTGTGGCGCCGGATATGTGTCGGTCTGGAGTTCCTCGATATTGATGCCATTCCTGGAGAAGAAAGCGGCCAGGTTGCGAACGATGCCGGGATGGTCCATGGCCACCACTTCCACCCTGTAGGGAACAACCGGTTGCGTCCGTTCCCGTTGCTGGGTCCGTTTGTGGATGATGGCGAGCCCTAACTGATCGCCCAGCGACCCCATTTGCCCCTCAAGCTTGGAAAGCGCGTTCCATGGGCCGGAAAGCAGCATGATCAGGGCGAACTGTCCGCCCA
>CAYGNO010000214.1:0-3855 GCA_964351305.1 uncultured Sulfuricella sp. | reverse complement strand
CCGATCGCCATGGAAGGCGCGCTGAAGCTGAAGGAAATCTCCTACATCCATGCCGAAGCCTATCCGGCGGGCGAGCTAAAGCACGGCCCGCTGGCGCTGGTCGACAGCGACATGCCGGTGGTCGCGATCGCCCCCAACGATGCCTTGCTGGAAAAACTGAAATCCAATCTGCAGGAAGTCCGCGCTCGCGGCGGCGAGCTGTACGTGCTGGCTGACCAGGATAGCCAGATGCAGGCACAGGAAGGCGTCCACCTGATCAAGTTGCCGGAGCATGCCGGACTGCTGAGTCCGATCCTGCACACGGTGCCGCTACAGTTGCTGGCATACCATGCCGCCTTGCAAAAGGGAACGGACGTGGACAAACCGAGAAATCTGGCCAAATCGGTCACAGTGGAATAATGGGGGCAAAAACATGGCAGTGATAGCGGTCTTCAACCAGAAGGGCGGGGTGGGCAAAACCACCACCACCCTGAATCTGTCGGCCGCTCTGGCGCACCTGGAAAAACGGCCGATCTCGATTGATCTCGATCCCCAGGCGCATCTGACGCTTTCATGCGGAGTCCGCGCAGAGAACAGGGATGAGACCGTCGCGGCGTTTTACCGCGAGGAGACTCCGTTGGCTAGCCTGGTGCGTGAGGTCGCCGACGGAATGCGGCTGATTCCAGGCCATCTGGAGTTGTCGAAAATCGATGCGCTATACGGAAAAAGCACCAGCATCGCATCGCGCCTGCGCGACGGCCTGCAGGAAAGCCTGGCATGGGAAGACAGCCCGATTTTGATCGACTGCTGCCCGATGCTTGGCGTGCTGTCTTTGAATGCAATTTTTGCTGCCGACCGGGTGTTGATCCCGGTGTCAGCCGATTATCTTTCCATGCAGGGGGTGGATCGGCTGGACGCAGCATTGAACATTCTGGAGAGAGGGCTGAAGCGCAGCATCGAACGCAAGGTGGTGGTGACCCGCTTCGATTCCCGCAGAAAGTTTTCCCATCGCGTTTACGAGCAGTTGAAGGCGCGTTACGGCGACGCCTTGTGCGAAACCCGCATCGCGGAAAACGTCAGCCTGGCGGAAAGCCCGGAGCATGGCAAGAGCGTGTTTGATTTCGCACCCCACAGCCAAGGGGCAAAAGACTATTTTGCGTTGACAGCGGAACTGCTGGAAAAAAACTTTATTCAGTAGGCCGGAATCTCAATCCTCTCCCGTCTCGCCAGAGCGAGCAGCTTTGCTGCCGCCCCCGGCGCGAATGCGGATGCAAATCGCGGCGAGTGCGCCGCTCCCACAGCGGTGTTTTGGTTCTAATGGATAATTAGGGTTTAACCGGCCGCGCCGGACTTTCTGCCGATACCGTGTTTCAAGGCAAAGGTGGCGACCTGCACGCGATTGTCGAGGCCGAGTTTTTCCAGGATGCTGCCCAGGTGGTTGCGCACGGTGTTGTCCGAAAGGCCCAGTTCGTCGCCGATTGCCTTGTTGCTCATGCCGCGTGCAACCAGGCCGACGATTTCCAGTTCGCGGGTTGTAAGCTTGCTGCTGGCATCGGATGCCAGCTTTCCCTGCATGGTTTCATCCATGACGGGAGAATGGGGCAGCCCAGAACCCCGCGCGACAGCAGATATTGCCTGAAGAATCTGCGCCGGTTCGCTGGTTTTGGATACGTAGCCATCAACACCCCGCTTTATGGCCTCCCGGATTTCGTGGGCTTCATCCGCAACGGTCAGCATGATCACCTTGATGCCGCATCGCTTCAGTTCGGGAACCAGGGCCAGGCCGTCCTCGTCACGCAGGTTGCGATCCAGCAAGGCAACTTCCGCGCGCCCTCCGTCCCGCAGCCAGTCGAGGACGCCGCCTATCTCGGCAAACTGCCCGGCAACCGTGATCCCTTCTTCACCGGCCTCGAGCAGGTGCGACAACCCTTTGCGAAACAGAGGGTGGTCGTCGATCAGAATGACGGAGATGCTCATGGTAGGGATTTCCTAAGCCGGACGAGCTGGAGCCCAAATGGGGTGATGGGTAATCGGTGATGAGGAACGGGCAATGAAAACCTTCGATCATCACTCATCCCCATCACCCATTACCGTAAGGCTCATTTCAAACCCCAATTCTTGCCGGATCTTGACATCATTTTGGCAGTATAGAGACTACTTGCCGGCGCGTTCCTGCCGTGCCTGCCTGATCAACTGGTCGAGAGCCGACAGCAAGCCGTCATGGCTGCCGGTGTTCGATACGGAGGTGCGATATTTGCCGTCCACGATAACTGCGGGAACGCCACTGATACCATAGGCCCTGGTAAGTTGCTTCGCGCGCAATGCCTTGCTCTGGGTCGAGAAGGAAGAATAGGTATCGATAAAGCTCTTCCGCGGAATGCCCTGTTTTTCGACCCAGTCAAAGATGGCATTGTCGTTATCCAGGCGAGCGCGATGGACATGAATGGCATTGAAAAATTCGCCGTGCAGCCTTTCGGTCAGCCCCATGGCTTCGAAGGTATAAAATACCTTGGCAAGAGGAATCAAGGAATCACTAAAAATCACCGGCAAGCGGCGGTACTCGACATCCTTGGGGAGCTGCTTCGCCCATTTGTTGATATCCGCTTCGAGGTCGAAACAATGTGGGCAGGTGTAGGAAAAAATTTCCAGAACCTCGATCTTTTTTCCGGTTTCAACGGCTTGTGGCGGGGAAAGCACTTCATATTCCTTGCCGGGACGGAGGTCTGCTTGTGCAGCGAACCCGACCAGGGGCAAAGCAAAGGCCAGGAAAATACGCAGTGAAAAGGCACGCAAGAAAGGGGTAAAGCTCATGTGGGCTACTCCAGAGTAAATAAGCAATTTCAGTACGTTAAGGTGTCGATGGCTCTCTAACCTTGACCAGGCTGGATGGAATGTCGTTCTGTGCGAGCAAGGCGCGAGAGCGGTTCATGTCCTCGATGTTGGCGAAAGGGCCGATGCGTACCCGGTGCCAGACCCCCTTGTCGGGGATGTCCGCCGTCTGGATTACCGCTTCCAGGCCGAGGAGGGCTAGGCGCGCCTTCATGTTGTCGGCTTCGGTCGCCGCCTGAAATGAACCGACCTGAAGAAAATAGCTATCCTTTGCGGCGCCATCCTGCTTTGTGGCCTGCTTGATTTCCTGTTCCGACACCGGTTCTTCGCTGCCAGGCAGGATGGTATAGAAATCAAACCGGGGCTTGCTGGAGGGCTTGTCGTCCTTGCCGGCCACTTCGGTCGGCGCAGTCTTTTGCGCGCCGCCGCCATTGCCATTTTTTGCCGCTGCCTTGGCGGCTTCCTCGGTCTGGTTGTCCCGGCTGGCGAAGGGCTTGGGGCTGAAGTTAATGTACAGGGCAACACCGATCGCTACGGCGAGACCGACGACCAGCCCGATCAGGACGCCTGCAAATAATGGGCTACCCTCTTTTCTGGAGGAAGAGCGGTCAGGTTTTTTGTAATCGCGGCTCATAAAGTGACCTAATTCTACATTTTTTCCGGGCTGCCGACGCCAAGCAGCGTCAACCCATTGCATAACACTTGCCGGACGGCGGTAATCAGCGCCAGACGGGCTAGTCGCAGAGCGTTGTCCGGGACCAAAAACTGCTCCGCATTATAGTAACTGTGAAACTCGCCAGCCAGATCTTTGAGGTAATAGGCGATCAGGTGGGGGGAAAGTTCCCTTGCCGCGCTTTCCACAATACCCGAATAGTCGTTCAACAGGCTCATCAGGGCAAGCTCGTGCTTGCCGTTCAGGGCGCCGGTTTCCGCATCGGCCAGTTCTGCCGCCTCGCCCCCCCATTGCCCCAGCACGCTGCAGATTCGGGCGTGAGCATACTGGATGTAATACACCGGGTTCTCGTTGCTCTGCGATTTGGCCAGTTC
>CAYGNO010000213.1:0-3918 GCA_964351305.1 uncultured Sulfuricella sp. | reverse complement strand
GTGAAATAGCGCTTTGCCGGAATCGGCGGCAAATCAGGCTTGCTTGCGAGTTCCGCCATTTGCGGCCTCTGATTGATAGGATTCTTCCACCAGCGACTTCAGCTTCTGGCTGGCATGAAAGGTCACCACGCGCCGCGCGGTGATCGGAATTTCTTCCCCGGTTTTGGGATTGCGGCCGGGGCGTTCAGGCTTGTCGCGCAGCTCGAAATTGCCGAACCCGGACAGCTTGACGCCTTCCCCTTTTTCCAGGGAGAGGCGAATCTCTTCAAAGAAGGATTCCACCATGTCCTTGGCTTCCCGTTTGTTCAACCCCACTTTTTCGAACAGCATGTCTGCAAGTTCGGCTTTTGTTAATGTCATGTTCTATCCTCAATTACGTAACTTCGCGCCGTAGCGGGAAGTCAAAACTTCAGCAAGTTGCGCGGTCGCCGCGTCTACTTCTTCATCGGTCAGAGTCTGTCGAGTATCTTGCATCAACACCCGGAATGCAAGACTTTTTTTACCTAAATCAATGCCTTTGCCGCGATAGACATCAAACAACGCGAGCTCGGCGACGACGCTCGGCAAGTGCTCACTCATGCCGTCAAGCAAGGCCTGCACGCTGACTCCCTCGTCCACGACCACCGCGATATCTCGGCGCACCGCCTGAAACTTCGGGATCTCGGCAAACGCCGGAACCCTGCCACGCAGCAGCGCGGCAATATCCAGCTCGAACAACACCGGCGCGGTCGGCAGCTCATATTTCTGCTGCCACTTCGGATGCAGCGTGCCTATCCAGCCGATAAATTCACCCTCCAGCCACACCTTGGCCGATTGGCCCGGATGTAACGCCGGATGCGAGGCGGCCTCGAAGCGGGGAACCGAGGGCCAGAAGAGGGCCTCCACATCCGCCTTGGCGTCATAAAAATCCACCGCGCGCACGGCCTCGCCCCACTGCTCGGGCTTGGCGTTGCCGTAACACAGTCCGGCGATTCTTTCAGGCTGGCCGAAGCTGTCCGCCGACCGGTAGAAGCAGCACCCGGTTTCAAACAGGCGCACGCGTTCCTGCTTGCGGTTGAGATTGAAGCACAAGTTATCGACCAACCCACCGAACAGGGTCGAACGCATCACTCCCATCTGGCTGGCTATCGGGTTCTTGAGCGGCAGCGGACTGTCGTTGCCGGCAATATCGCGCTCCCACGCCGCGTCGACGAAACTGTAATTGATCACTTCCTGGTAATCGCGCGCGGTCAGCAGCGCCCGCAACGCATCCCGCCCCCGCGCCGCCTCGGACTGGGCCAGCATGTTCAGGCTGCCTCTGGGCGGCAGCGCGGGGATGTTATCGTAGCCGTAGAGCCGCGCCATTTCCTCGATCAGGTCGGCCTCGATGGCCAGATCGAAACGATAGCTCGGCGGGGTGATTTGAAATACCCCGCCGTCTTCGGCAAAATCGAATTGCAGGCGGGAGAGCAGCGCCGCTATCTGGGCTGCGCTCAATACAATGCCCAGCACCTGGCTGACACGCGCCACCCGCAGCCGGATCGGCGCGCGCTGCGGCAATTCAGCCGTTACTTCGGTGATCTCGCCTGCCGCTCCGCCGCAGATTTCCAGCAGCAACTGCGTTGCCCGCTCCAGCGCGGCACGCGTTGCGGCAAAATCCACCCCGCGTTCGAAACGATAGGAGGAGTCGGTGGAAAGCGTCAGCCGGCGCGCCTTGCCGGCGATCGCATCCGGGCTGAAGAACGCGCTTTCCAGAAAAATATCGGCGGTAGTATCAGACACCGCGCTCGCCTGCCCGCCCATCACGCCTGCCAGCGCCAAAGCCTGGGCCGTATCGCCGATGACCAGCATGTCGGAATCCAGCGACGCCGTCTGCTGGTTGAGCAGTTCCAGTTGCTCTCCGGGACGGGCGAAACGCACGCTGATGCCGCTCTGGATTTTCGCCAGGTCAAACGCGTGCAGGGGTTGGCCCAGTTCAAGCAGAACGTAATTGGTCACGTCCACGACCGCACTGATCGGGCGCAGTCCGCTTCTTTTCAGCCGGCGCGCCATCCATTCCGGCGTCGTTGCTGCCGCATTCAGGCCTTTCAGCACTCGACCGCAGTAACGCGGGCAAGCCGCAGGTTCATCCACCGCAACGGAGATCCGGTCAGGGATGGAGGAAGGCACCACCACCGCATTCGGCAAATTCAACGCTGCGCCTGTCACCGCCGCCACTTCGCGCGCCACGCCGGTCACGCTCAGGCAGTCGCTGCGGTTGGGGGTGAGCTTGAGGGTGTACAGCTTGTCGTCGAGACCGAGATAGTCGCGGATCGACTGCCCGACCGTCGCATCGGCCGGCAACAGCAACAGGCCGCTGCTTTCATCGGCCAGCCCCAGCTCCTGCTCGGAACACAGCATGCCGGAGGATTCGACGCCGCGCACCTTGGCCTGCTTGATCGCCATCTTCGGCAGTTGCGCGCCGACCAGGGCGCACGGAACCTTCGCTCCGGCACGCACATTGGCCGCACCGCACACAATCTGCAACGGTTCGCCGGCACCGACATCGACCCGGCAGACATTCAGCCGGTCGGCATCGGGATGCTTCTCCAGCGACAGCACTTCTCCCACCACCACCCTGTCGAATGGTGGGGCGACCGATTCCAGCGCCTCCACTTCCAGCCCCGCCATGGTCAGCGCATGGGCGAGCCGGTCACTGTCGAGATCGGGATTGACGTAGGCACGCAGCCAGTTTTCGGAAAATTTCATAGCTCATTATTGCCGCGAAAAGGCGCAAAAAACACAAAAAAATCCGTGTTTTTTGCGCTTTTTTGTGGCTAATTGAATTGTTTTAAAAATCTCAGATCGCTCTCAAAGAACAGCCTCAAATCGTTCACGCCGTAACGCAGCATCGCCAGGCGCTCCACACCCAGGCCGAAGGCGAAACCGAGGTATTTCTCGCTGTCCACGTTGACGTGACCCAGCACGTTGGGGTGCACCATGCCGCAGCCCAGCACTTCGAGCCAGCCGGTATGGCTGCACACGCGGCAACCCGCGCCACCGCACATCACGCAGCCGATGTCCATTTCCGCCGAAGGTTCGGTAAATGGGAAAAAGGAAGGGCGAAAGCGCGCCTTGAGGTCATCGCGTTCGAAGAAACGCTGCATGAAATCGGCCAGCACGCCCTTGAGTTCCGCGAAGTTCACCTGCTCGTCCACCCATAGCCCCTCAACCTGATGGAACATGGGGGTGTGAGTCACGTCGGAATCGCAGCGGTAGACCCGGCCCGGCGCGATCACCTTCAGTGGTGGCTGATGATTCTGCATGTAGCGCACCTGCACCGGCGAGGTATGCGTGCGCAGCACGTGCTGATCGTCCACGTAGAAGGTGTCGTGCATGGCACGGGCGGGATGATTTTCGGGAATGTTCAGCGCGGTGAAGTTGTAGAAATCGCTCTCGATTTCCGGCCCTTCTGCGACGCTGAAACCGATGGAATGAAACAAGGCCTCGATGCGCTGTAGCGTGCGCGTAACCGGATGCAAGCCACCCATTCCAAAACCGCGGCCTGGCAGCGTCACATCGAGCGCCTCCTGCGCCAGTTTCGACTGCAACAGCCGCTCCTGTATCGCTTCACGGCGATCTTTCAGTGCCTGCTCCAGCAAGTCCTTCGCCTGGTTGATGCGGGCACCCGCTTCACGGCGCTCTTCCGGCGGCATTTTGCCGAGCTGCTTGAGCTGCTCGGTGAGCACGCCACTCTTGCCCAGATAGCGCGCCTTGGCCTGCTCCAACTCGTCCGGATTATCTATTCCGGCGAAGGCAGCCTGCGCTTCATTCAGGATTGCGTCTAGATTTAGCATTTCCGGAATCTTCAAATAAACCTAAAAACAGTACGTGTAGGATGGGTGGAGCGTAGCGATACCCATCAATCATCACCGCAAAGCGATGGGTATCGGCGCAAGC
>CAYGNO010000212.1:0-3922 GCA_964351305.1 uncultured Sulfuricella sp. | reverse complement strand
GGGTTGGGGGGGAAGGGCTGAAATACGGTGCAATGCGCTACGCCCTTCGATTGCGCTCAGGGCCGGCTTACTGCACCCTACATGAACCACGAGAACTGCCACATCAAGGAAAAAAACAGGAGCGCAGCATGAAAACAAATCAAGCCGGTTTCACCCTGGTCGAAATGGCCATCGTGCTGGTCATCATCGGACTGCTACTCGGTGGGCTGCTAATGCCGCTCGGCGCACAAATGGAACAGCGCCGGATCAGCGAAACCCAAAAGGCTCTGGACGAGATCAGCCAGGCCTTATTGGGGTTTGTGATTGCGAACAAGTACATCCCCTGCCCCGCAGACCCGTCGCTCGCCAGCGGTGCCGCCGGCGCCGGTCAAGCGAGAGCTTTCGCCGCCGGTGCATGTACAGGCGGTAGCAGCGGCGTGCTGCCCTGGGCAACGCTGGGAGTCAGCGAAACGGATGCCTGGGGCAACCGTTACACCTACCGTGTAACGGTGGTATTTGCCGACACCACAACCTTCTTCACCCTTAGTTCGCCTGGAGATTCGACCATCCACGCCACATCCGGGGGCACTTTGATTGCCAGCGCCATTCCCGCTGTTATCGTCTCCCACGGCAAAAACGGTTCCGGCGCCTACAACACCGCAGGCACGCAACTGGCCGTCAGTGCCGACGCCGACGAAGTGGAAAACAGCGACAGCGATACCGATTTCGTCAGCAAAACGCCCACAGCGACCTTCGACGACCTCGTCGCCTGGATTTCCCCCAACATCCTGTTCAACCGCATGGTCACGGCCGGCAAGCTGCCCTGATCGATGCCCATGACAAAACGGACAGACCGTATCCCCTTCAGGAAGATCGTCGGCCTTAGCGGTATCGCGCTGATCCTGGCCGGCTATTTTTTCCTCGGCATCGATCCGGACACGGAACCCGCCATGGCAATCAAAAGCGCATTTACCGGCATGGGGCTGATCATCGGCGGGGCCGCCATGAGCTTGGGCGCGCTCATTATGGCGGGGTAGTCCGGCCTGAAATTCGCCCTGAAACCGCCTTGTAATCGGGCATAAATCGGATTATGATTTTTGGCACATGCCGAGTACGGTGGAGTACGGTGGGCAACTCGTACCCACGCGGGCACCGGAAAATCTTCCGGGATTTGCGCATCAACGGGCCCATAGAAAGGGAACCTCACCATGAACCTTGCCGCCCGCGAACATCTCACCATCCCCATCCGGGAATATCTGGAAGGCGAGCAACACAGCGACATCCGCCACGAATACCTTGCAGGGCAAGTCTATGCCATGGCGGGGGCGGGAGAAAAACACAATATCATTGCGCTCAATATCGCATCAAAACTACGCTCTGCGGTACGTGGCACACCATGTCGCGTTTTCATCAGCGACATGAAGGTGCGGGTGGAACACAACGACGCCTATTATTACCCGGACGTGATGGTGACCTGCGATCCGCAAGACACGGAATCTCTCCACAAGCGTTTGCCCTGCCTCATCGTCGAAGTCCTTTCCCCCGCCACCGAAGCCATCGACCGGCGCGAAAAGCTGATCGCCTACCGCACGCTGCCGTCCTTGCGCTATTACCTGCTGGTATCGCAGGAAAAGCGCCAGGTCGAATGTTACACTCGCGACGCGGATAACCGCTGGCTGATCGCCGTCGCCGAAGACAGCGGCTCGCTGGAAATTCTCTGCGACAACCTCAAGGCGAATTTCTCGCTGGATGACATTTATGAAGATGTGCGCCTGTAGTCGCGCCATTCGCAGGTAAGCCGGGCGAGCTGCAAAACCATTGACGCTCACTCGAGTTGCAAATATTATGGGACAGATTCATCCGGTTTTCGGCAACAGTCCGGGAAAAGCAAGGTTTCACGCCAGAGCAAACAAAACCTGATGGGGTTACTGAATTTAGTTTAATTATCTGGAGACAAAGAAAATGAAATCCAAGCAATCCGGCTTTACCCTGGTGGAAATCGCCATCGTGCTGGTCATCATCGGTCTGCTGCTCGGCGGGGTGTTGAAGGGGCAAGAAATGATCGAAAACGCCAAGATCAAGAGCGTGATCAACGACATGAAGGGCGTTTCGGCCGCTTACTATTCCTACCAGGATCGCTACAAGGCGATTCCCGGCGACGATGCCGCGGCGAGCACCCGCTTCACGGGCGCGGTTAACGGCGGCGGGAACGGCGCCATTACTGGGGTATACACGGCAGTAGCGGTGCCTGCCCTGGCTGCAGAAAGCAATAACTTCTGGCAACATACCCGCATGGCCGGTTTCCTGAGCGGCACTGCCACAGCCGCCGTGGCGCTTCCCTCTAACAATGCAGTGGGCGGGTTGCTCGGCGTTCAATCGCAAGTCAGCGCCGCCGGCGGTTCGACCTATGGCCTGACCGGGCCGGTAGTCTGCGCCGGCAGCATTCCCTGGAAAATCGCTCAGGCTGTCGACACGCAACTGGATGATGGCGACAGCGCCACCGGCAACGTGAGAGCCGGCGACACGGGGGCCGCGAACCTGGCCACCGCTGCCGCAACGTCTGCCGTCTATGGTCCAGGGGTTGCTGCTACAGCCGTACTCGAAGCGGGAATGCATACGATTTGCATGAGAATGTAAGACTGGCAAGGCTGCCCATGCACCCAGCTGACGGGCATCTTCGGATGCCCGTTTTGTTTTGTGCTTCCCCAGCCGGGTAGCCGGGTGGGCACGTCTTTGTGCCCACCCTACTTGACTTGACGATAATAGGGGACGTAGCCCGATTACGCTAACCCTTCCGCCGCATGCAATCTCCGCGCCACACAACCCCTGGTTTCAGCCGGGTAGGGTGGGCGCGTTTTTGTGCCCACCCTACTTGACTTGACATCCTTGGGCAGGCGATTAAAATAGGTGTTACCTTTTAATGCTTGGTGACACCATGAAAACGGCTGCTATCGAAAAACCACGGCCTTCTGGAACAGTCACGGTCAAACTCGACCCATCTGACCGCGATCGTATTTCTTCTCTGGCGACCTTGAAGAAGCGCACTCCGCACTACCTCATGAAAGAAGCGATTCTTGAGTACGTGCAGCGTGAAGAAGCACGACAAACTTTTATCAAAGTTGCCGAGACATCCTTCGAGCACTACAAAGAAACCGGATTGCACATCACGCTCGACGAGTTCAGCGCTTGGGTGGATGACGTACAAAATAACCCTGACACGCCCATCACCGCATGCCACACGTGAGACTGTCAGTACGAGCGCAATCCGACCTATCCCGGCTTCACACATTCCTGCTCGAAAAAGACGCCAGCACCGCAAAACGGGCCATTCTTACCATTCGTGATGCACTTATGCCGCTCAAACACTCGCCCATGATTGGCCGGCCAGTAGAAGATCACGACGATCTTCGTGAACTTGTGATCGACTTCGGTACCAGTGGCTACCTTGCCATGTACCGCTTCGAACGCACCTTGGATGCCGTGACGATTCTGGCGATCAAGCACCAACGAGAAGACAACTACAAGTAACAATTCCATAATTGATTGCACTGGTTGCCACTACCCTTGCAGCAATTTGACTTCCGCAGCGGCGAGATCCTCCGGCGCGCCCAGCAGTACCACCACGTCGCCCGCCTGCAGCACGGTTTCCGGCTGCGGCTCCAGGGCGCGGATGTTGCGCCGCCGCACTGCCGTCACCTGCACCAGCAGGCTGTCCAGATCCAGATCGGCGAGCGTTTTGCCCACCGCCGCGCCCCCTTCATTCAAGGCAACAGAGTGCAACCGCGGCTGCATTTTTTCGCTCAACTCATCGTCCTGGTCGGTGGCGCCGTGAAAGAAGCCGCGCAACAGGCTGTAGCGTGCTTCCCGAATCTGGCGCACGCGCCTGACTACGCGCGACAATGGCACACCGAGCAGCATCAGGGTGTGGGAAGCCAGCATCAGG
>CAYGNO010000211.1:1824-3940 GCA_964351305.1 uncultured Sulfuricella sp. | reverse complement strand
GACTCGCCCGCTTCGATCTTGCCGCCGGGAAACTCCCACCATCCGGCATAAGGTTTGCCAGCCGGGCGCTCTGCCAATAAAAACTCGCCATCGGGCCGCTGCACGACGGCGGCGGCGACTTCCAGGAAGTTCGTCATCACCTAGCTTCGGTACTCGGCATTGATCCTGACGTAATCATAAGAGAAGTCGCAGGTCCATACCGTGGCCGCGGCCGAACCGCGACCGAGCAGAACCCGCACGGTGATCTCGGGCTCCCGCATCACCCGCTGGCCGTCCTGCTCCCGATAGCTCGCCGCGCGACCGCCGTTTTCCGCTACCAGCACATCGCCCAGATAGAGCTTGAGCCTGTCCACATCCAGATCGGTAATGCCGGCATAGCCGATGGCGGCGAGTATCCGCCCCAGATTGGGATCCGAAGCGAAAAAAGCGGTCTTGACCAGGGGCGAGTGCGCGATGGCATACGCCACCTGGCGGCATTCCGCCTCCGTGCCCCCCCCCACGACGGCGATGGTGATGAACTTGGTCGCACCCTCGCCGTCCCGGACTATGGCCTGGGCCAGCACTTGCGACACCTCGGTGACGGCATCGCGCAGAGCGGCGTAGTGAGCGCTCGCCGCATCGGCGATTTCCGGCACACCGGCCTCGCCGGTCGCGATCAGGATGAAGGAATCGTTGGTGGAGGTATCGCCATCCACCGTAATGCAGTTGAAGGAACGATCGGCGGCATGGCGCACCAGAGCCTCCAGCAGGGGCTGACTGAGCGCCGCGTCGGTGGCGACATAGCCGAGCATGGTCGCCATGTTGGGGTGGATCATGCCGGAGCCTTTGGCGATACCGGTGACGGTAACTGTCGCGTCGCCCACCTGGATCTGCTTCGACACCGCCTTGGACACGATGTCGGTGGTCATGATCGCCTGCGCAGCGTTGAACCAGTTGCCTTCCTTAAGGTCAGTCACCGCCGCCGGCAAGCCGGCAACAATCTTCTCTACCGGCAACGGCTCCAGGATCACGCCGGTGGAAAAAGGCAGCACCTGTTCCTCCGCGCAACCCAGCAGCTTCGCCACCTCGGCGCAAGTCCGCCGGGCACGATTCAAACCCTCCTCGCCCGTGCCGGCGTTGGCGTTGCCGGTATTCACCACCAAGGCGCGGATACCTTTACCTACTGCAAGATGCGCCTTGCACAACGTCACCGGCGCGGCACAAAAGCGGTTCAAGGTAAATACGCCCGCCACGCGGGCCTTTTCGCCCAACCGCATCACCAGCAAATCCTTGCGGTTGGCCTTCTTGATACCGGCTTCGGCGATGCCGAGGGTAATGCCTTTGACGGGCAACAATTGATCGGGGTTGGGAACTGTAAGATTGACGGGCATGTTGTTTAGTCCTGAGTGCTGCGCCCTGAGTTCTGAGTCCCGGTGGTTCTACTCAGGACTCGGCACTCAGGACTTCTAACTGAGTTTGCCGTGGCACTGCTTGTACTTCCTGCCCGAACCGCACGGGCAGGGATCGTTGCGTCCGACCTTGTCGCCCGCGCGGACGAAGGGGTGATGCTCCTCACCCTCCGCATCCTCGCCATCCCCGCCCAGCGCCTCGTCGTAATCGGCGTGGTGGTACTGGACATTGGACGGTTGCGGCTGGGCTTCCACCGCTTCCACATCCTCTTCGCTGCGGATCTGCACGGTCAGCACGATCTGGGTGACTTCGCGCTTGATGCGGTCGAGCATGCCGGAGAACAGCTCGAACGCTTCGCGCTTGTATTCCTGCTTCGGATTTTTCTGGGCGTAACCGCGCAGATGGATACCCTTGCGCAGGTGATCCAGCGCCGCCAAGTGCTCGCGCCAATGGGTGTCCAGGCTTTGCAGCATCACTGCGCGTTCGAAGTGGTGCATGGTTTCGGCGCCGACCGATTCCAGCTTGTGCTGGTACTGGGTGTTGGCTGCATCGATGATACGTTTGCGCAGGCCGTGTTCGTCCAGGCTGGATTCCTGATCCAGCCACTCGCGTAGCGGCAAGACCAGCTGCCATTCGGCGTGCAGCGACTTCTCCAGCCCCGCCACGTCCCACTGCTCTTCCATGCTTTCCGGCATGATGTACTGGCTGATGTGGTCGTTGACCACAT